>VISH01000002.1:600000-950000 GCA_007827375.1 Alteromonadaceae bacterium 2753L.S.0a.02 | reverse complement strand
CTTTAATAGCGGCACTCGAACCGGCTGCAGGGTGCGCTCCAAATCTACGCTTGTGTGCATCCAAGCGACATCATAATGGCCCTGTTGAATATTCTGGCGACTGCGACCCGCGGTGGTCATGGGAACTTGATACGCAGCCAGCCGACATGGGCGGCCGGCGGTTCTAATCGCGAGCTCCAAGAGCTCTATAAAGTAATTAATGCGGTTATCGTAGGCCTGATCTCCGGAAGGATGCGGATAGGTAATAACGAGTTCTTCAGTACGGGTGTCATTTCCCGGCAGCCTCGTATCGGCGTGACTGCGCATGGCTAAAGTCATAATAAGTAGCACAGCAAATATAGTACGAACCGCCACTCTTATCGTAATCGAATGGCTGACTAAATAAGAACTCGTAAAACGCCAGAAACTTTGCAAGCGCACCGAGTAGTTGTTCCTGTAGGGAGGATCGAAATACTTTCTCATAGATTTGGGACGATGGATGCCGGGCTGACTTATTGCATTACCGGCATTGGATGGAGCGAGCTAGCACTTACCTTATTTCCGGTACACTTATCTTAACCCGCTAATAATAACCCCATCGTTCAAGGATCACTACCAACCGGAACGCACAGTTCTGGATTGCCCAATCTCAAAGGAGATCTCAACATGCGCCTTTTCTTTCTTGCTCTCTCACTCGTATTGCTCGCGTCCTGTGGCCAGAATACCAGCAAAGTCGACGCGGGAGATGACACGACAAAAGTAATCACGCAAGTATTGGCTGAACAATCGGACGAAGTGAAAGCACGCTTTGTCTATCGGCACCCAGCGGAAACCTTGGCATTTTTTGAAATTACCCCAGGATCAACCGTTGTTGAAGCCCTGCCTGGTGGAGGCTGGTATTCCAAAATACTGCTGCCTATTGTAGGCCCTAACGGTCAACTGGTTGGCGCAGACTACGCGTACGAGATGTGGAAGAAGTTTGGTTTCTTCGACGATAAGTTTTTGGAGGCACGCAAAACCTGGACAACCTCATGGCCACAGGAAACCAAGGACTGGGGAATACCCAATAGCGCAACGACATCTGCAATACTGCTAGGCGCTGTACCCGAGGAATTAAAAGCCACAGCAGACACCGTATTATTTATTCGCGCGCTCCATAACCTAGCCCGCTTTGAAAAAGACGGAGGCTACCTCACCGCAGCTTTGGCTTCAGCCTACGATGTATTGAAACCTGGTGGTATTGTTGGTGTTGTGCAACACCAGGCTCGTGAAGCCATGCCCGACGAATGGGCCAGCGGTCAAAATGGTTACCTGAAAAAAAGCTTTGTGATCGCCCAAATGGAACAGGCTGGGTTCGAGTTTGTTGCGGATTCGGCGATGAACGAAAACCCCAAGGATCAGCCCACTACGGCAGATGTTGTTTGGAGACTCCCGCCAACAATGTACGCAACACAAGACAAACCCGAATTAAAAGCGGCCATGCTGGAAATTGGAGAATCCAACCGTATGACGTTGAAGTTTAGGAAGCCAGAATAAATAAATGAATGTGCATGCCTTTGGTGTGCACATCCATGTCACTTCGTTTTTTTTATTCCCAGGCCAATAGCATACGGGAAATATCTAACCAAGCCCTGCCTGCACACACTTGCCATTGAGTTGCACTCAACGCGCATCACACATTTTGGCACTGTTTTCGACTATAATCACCTGTGCCGGGATTACGCGGATGAGGTACCCAAGTAGCGCCACTAATTTGTTGTATGGATACGCATGACAGGCTCCCACTCTCAAATTAAATTGCGATGGATCTATATCGCATTCTTTATTTCGCTGGTTGCCATGCTGGCGCATGAAATTATACCCAAGCGGCATCTGCAACTCATTCCCGGGCCCGATAATGCAAGTCTGTACAGCGATGCAAATAATGGTGGCACCACCACCGCTGAGTGGGTTAATAGGCTGGATTACCACTTCAAATGCAACTACACAGCTACCCCGGCTAACTACAAGTATTGCGGTATAAATATAACTCAGGGCGATGGCGACACCCATGGGGTGGATTTCAGTAAATTCGATACGATAACCATGAAGGTTACCTACATTGGCAGCTCGCCACTCATCCGTGTTTATTTGCGCCACTTTGACCCGGCTTATTCGTCACTGCAAGATACCCGCAACTCTGCAAAATACAATCGCACCCTGATTCCCGTAAGTCATCTATCGCAGGAACTCACGTTAAAATTGCGGCACTTTAGCGTGGCAGACTGGTGGATGAGCAGCCATGGTGCATCACCGGAATTACTGATTCCTGAATACAGTAACATTATCAATCTGGGCCTGGACACACCCACGGGTACCCCGCCAGGCACACATGAATTCAGAATTCACTACATGCTAGCCAGCGGATACTGGATTTCCAGAGAACATTGGTATCTGGCAATTGTGATTTTCTGGTTTGCAGCACTCATTTTGGTGTCACTGAACAAATATTTTCAGTTGAGGCGACAGGTTACAGACAGTAAAGAACAGCTAACCGCAGCCATTACTAAGGCCAAACATTTGGAGGAGGAGTCGGCAAAGTACAAGGAATTGTCGCTGATCGACCCACTGACTCAAACGCTAAACCGACGCGGCCTTTTGTACACCATCGATAGGTTTGATCATAACGATGCCTGGGCAGGAGTAGCGCTGATCTTAGCGGATGTGGATCACCTTAATGCAATAATCGACAGTTACGGGCACGATGCAGGCGATCGAGTTCTTGCTGAGATTGGCACAATTTTGAGTGGCCTGACAAGCGGCGGAAATTACATAGGGCGCTGGGGCAATGAGGAATTTATCCTGATCTGCCCAGATACCAGCGCTAAGTCATCGGCAGATGTAGCGGAGAAGGCGCGTCGCTTGGTTCATAGCAAATCGTTTACCGGCACGGAGATATTTAAGGTGACAGTGAGTGTGGGTATCAGCGTTGCGCGCCCCGGTGAGAATTTCGAGGATATTTACCACCGCGCCGATCACGCGCTTTACGAAGCCAAGCATAGCGGCCGCAACTGTGTGGTGGTGGCCGCTACCGATGTTAATGCCTAGCGTTCAAATAGGAAGTTTTTCTTTTTACCGAGCTTCACCAGGAAAAATCGACCATGCAGTGCAAACTCGCACGCAAAACACCGCTCTGTCGCCATATTATCTTCCATACTCTTCGGCGAACCATTAATGAGTACGGCTTGGCGGCCCAATGCATCCTTCGCTTCCCGCGCGGCTTTCACCATGCCACAATCAGCAAGCAATGAGGTGAGCGGTTTGGTGGCAAAGTCTTCTGGAAGCTTACTTGAAGGTAAGCCATCCAACGCCAGTTGCTCGAGATCTGACTCGCTCAAATCGCCGATATCACCGCTAAACATCGCATCGGTAATTCGCTGTGCGGCAGCCAAACCGTCGTCGCCATGAATGAGCTGAGTTACTTCTCGCGCCAAAATACCTTGCGCTTGAGGTCTGCCCTGTGCGGCATTGTCCCGCTCTTCGATTTCCGAAATTTCTGACACACTTAAAAAGGTGAAGTAACGCAGGAACTTATACACGTCGGCGTCGGCCGTGTTCAACCAAAATTGATAGAACGCATAGGGGGATGTTTTTTTAGCATCCAACCAGATAGTTCCCGACTCCGTTTTTCCAAATTTAGTGCCATCTGATTTTGTGACCAGGGGTAGCGTCAAGCCGAACACCTGACCGCCGTACAAGCGGCGGGTGAGATCGGTTCCACCAGTAATATTTCCCCACTGATCAGACCCGCCGATTTGCAGGGTACACTGGTACTGATTGTACAATTCCGCGAAATCGTATGACTGCAATATCATGTATGTGAATTCGGTAAAGGATATGCCCGCACCTTCTCGATCGATGCGCTGTTTCACCGATTCTTTATGAATCATGTTATTAATGGAAAAATGTTTGCCAACATCCCTTAAAAAATTCAGTACGTTCAGTTCACCAACCCAATCGAGGTTGTTTACAACTTCTGCACTGTTTACACCACAATCAAAATCGATGAAGCGCGATACCTGCGCTTTGAGTTTTTCAACCCAACCGGCAACCACTTCGGGTGTATTTAACTGGCGCTCCTGAGCTTTAAAACTGGGGTCGCCGATGAGACCGGTAGCGCCTCCCACCAAAGCCAGGGGCTTATGTCCCGCTAGTTGGAAGCGCCGCAAAGTCAATAAGGGAACCAAGCTGCCAATGTGGAGACTGTCTGCGGTAGGGTCGAAGCCAGCGTAGAGGGTACGCGGTTCCAGCAGCCAAGAATCCAGGGCATCATCACCTGTCATCTGAGCCACCAGACCTCGGGCCTGCAAATCGTTGAGGAGCTGTTCATCTACCGCGGTCATGTCGCCTGGTCCATTTTATTAGTTAGGTTTGTAAGAGGATTTTCGAAAGGCGCAAACCATACCGAAAAATTTCACCAAAACAAACCGTTTGCGGCAACAATCACCGCATTGCTTGTGACAAGTCGAATCGCAAGAGCTTGGCACTTGTTCAGCGACCGTTTGGCGATAGTATTCGGAAGAACCGCCGCTGAAAACTAAGTAATTACTTACTAGCAAGCAATGAAAGTTACGCCGTCAAGATAATTTTGTCATAAGATAGGGTTTTGCTAACTTCTCAGGGTGATATTTAGCGTTTTTTCTGTTATAAACTTTATAGTTACGTAATAAAACCAGGCCCAATATCAACAAGCATATGCAAGCTATTGATCTAAAAAGAAATTCACGCAAATCGCACAAAAAGATCAAATCAGCGCCATTGCTGAAGGCGGTGCCACGTATGCACTTGGTGGTTGCCCTTAGCTTATCGGTGATTTTAAGCGCCTCCCTAATGCTCCCCAGTAAGGAAACCCAGGCCAAAAGGCACCAAGAAATCGCCATCCCTGCACTTGAGTCCATCCAGCTACAAGCTTTGCCAACAGAACAGAGCAATGCCGTCACTACCGAGCCAGAAAGCGTCACAACCAGCACACATACAGAAACCGTGCGTGCCGGAGATAACCTGTCGCTGATATTCAAACGCGCCGGGCTGAATGACCGAGTGATGATGGAATTGTTGGCCGCGGAACAGGGTAAAAAACTCGCGGCACTCTACCCGGGCCACAAACTGGAATTCAGCTTCGATGCAGACGGCACCTTGGCGAAACTCACTTATGTACAGGACCGTCTCAACAGTTTCGCGTTTACGCGTACCGAGCAAGGGTTTGTACACGAAGCCACCAGCCGACACCCGGACGTGAAGCTGGCGGTTCGCTCAGGTACCATTACCGAATCACTGTTTAACGCAGGAAAAGAAGCTCGCCTCGATGATCGATTGGTGATGGAGCTTGCAGGAATCTTTGGTTGGGATATCGATTTCGCACTGGATATTCGCCAGGGCGATTCCTTTCGCGTGTTGTTTGAAGAAAGTTTTCTGGATGGCGAAAAAATCGGCAATGGCAACATTCTGGCCGCCGAATTTACCAATCAGAACAAAACTTTTCGCGCTGTGCGATATCAGGATGTCAACGGTAATACCCAATACTACACCCCCACCGGCGACACCATGCGCAAAGAATTTTTGCGCACTCCCATCGATTTCGCCCGCATAAGTTCACACTTTAACTTGCACCGGAAACACCCGGTTCTCAATAAAATTCGTGCTCATAAAGGCACTGATTACGCCGCGAGTACCGGCACCCCCATCAAAGCCGCCGGGGACGGCAAAGTGATCTATGCTGGGAGGAAGGGTGGCTACGGTAATGTGGTGATTATCCAGCACGGCCAAACTTACAAAACCCTGTACGCGCATATCAGCAAGTTTCGCAAAGGCATCCATAATGGTGTACGTGTTAAGCAAGGGCAAACCATCGCTTATGTGGGCTCCACCGGTCTAGCCACTGGCCCACACCTCCACTACGAATTCTATGTTAACGGCAGCGTTCGCAACCCGCTGACCGTGAAATTGCCAAAAGCGCAGGCAGTCCCCGAAAGCGAGTTACAGCGCTTCTACCGGGAAACGCAGCCCCTATTGGCTGAACTAAATCCAACAGCTGCAACCACGAAACTAGCAACTAGCGATACAAATACCGATACGAAAAAATTATAATCGGTTGAGATACCCGCACTGGCAACCCCAGACTCCCCCCGCGGTATCATTCATGGAATTCCCATAAGGATATTCACAACAATTGCTCTAACTCCACGAGGGTAAACATGTCAGAGGCTAAGCGCCTGTATATTGGCCTGATGTCTGGCACTAGCGCCGACTCCATCGACGCCGGACTGGTAGAATTCGGCGAAGGTAACGATTTTAACCTGGTTGCCACCTACGACCTCCCCTACGACCCCCGCACCCGCCAGAAAATCTTTGATTTGGCGCGGCCGGGCGACAACGAAATCGACCGCATGGGTGCGCTCGATAAACAGTTGGGAATTTTATTCGCCAAGGCGGTCAACCGTCTGCTGGAAGAACAGGGCCTCAAGCCAAAAGATATCACCGGCATTGGGAGCCACGGGCAAACTGTTCGTCATCGGACCCACAGTGCCGGTACACCCGAACAATTTTCGGTACAAATCGGCGACCCCAATACTATTGCGCAACTCACAGGTATCACGACTGTCGCAGACTTTCGCCGCCGAGACATGGCCGCTGGCGGTCAGGGTGCCCCTCTGGCCCCCTCTTTCCACAAGGTGATGTTCTCCAGCAGTCAAGAGAATCGCTGTATCCTCAACATTGGTGGTATGGCCAATATCACTTATTTACCAAAAGATGGCGGTGTACTGGGCTACGACACCGGCCCAGGCAATGCTTTGATGGACGCCTGGATAAACAGCTTCGGCAGTAAACGTTACGACAAGGGTGGCGAATGGGCGGCTGATGGCAAAGTAAACAATGAACTGCTGGACAAGTTAGTGAGCCATTCGTTTTTTAAAATGCCTGCCCCCAAAAGCACAGGGCGCGAAGATTTCAACCTGAACTGGGTCACTCGAGCAACCGAAGAAACAATCACACCGCTCACGCCCCAGGATGTCCAGGCGACCCTCACCGAGCTCACCGCTGTGACTATCTCCGATGCGATTAGATTAACCTGTACTACGGGCACGCACGTTTACGCCTGTGGTGGCGGGGTTCACAATAAGGCACTGTTTGAGCGCCTGAGAATCCTGTTACCTGGCTACCCCCTCGACACCACCAACGAACTCAATCTTCACCCCGATTGGGTCGAGGCAGTTGCCTTTGCCTGGCTTGCCATGCGCACGCTGAACCATTTAAGTGGCAATCTGCCTGCAGTCACTGGCGCTGAAGAAGAAGTTATTTTGGGCGGTGTTTATTTCGCTTGAGCAACAGAAAAGGGCTATTAATCAGACTCAGAAGTTGAGGGAACAGGTTCGATCAGGCTATTGCCCTGATTGCGAACATTATTGACCTGTTTACTTACGGGGTAATAGTTGAGCAAGGTGCGTAATTCACCCGGTTCGAGAGGTGTAAAATCATATTCACCCCTCAACCACGCCTCCGCATTTTCAGTGCTTAAAAATACAGGCATGCGCTGGTGCAGCTCTAACATGTGTCCCTGAGCGCTTTCAGTGAGCACCGTAAACGATAAACTGTCTTCACGTTGCTCCCAAAGTCCTGCCATCGCCAACATATCATCGCCTCCCGCATGGCTCACAAAATAGGGCTGTTTGCCTGATTCTGTGGTTAACCATTCATAATATCCCAACAATGGAACCAGACAACGCCGCCGGCTTTTCCAGGCGCTGCGAAACGCGGGCTTTTCCGCAGCAGTTTCCAATCTGGCATTGAAGGTGGCGTATTGTGTTACAGGCTGTTTCGACCACGCAGGAACCAATCCCCAGCGCATACCATACACTCCGGAGGCGCAAACTACCGGCACCTGCTGGGTAGGTGCTATATTAAAACCTATGGTACCGACGGGATTAGCATCTTTCGATTGCGCAGGCCAATGCTTGAGAATCGACATCCAGCGGTGCATATCCCTAACGTGGTTAGCAAAGCGTCCACACATGTTTTTAATCATCTCATCGCGTTAATAACCGTATCATAATAGCAACTCATATAGCGGCACCACTTATATAAAGACAAGCGACAAAACTATGAAGAAACTCCTGCTTATTCTCGTTAGCTTCACCTCCTTTTTTTCCGCGTTCATTTGGGCAGAAGTAAAGCTTCCCCAATTATTAAGTGACGGACTCGTCTTACAGCGCGATACAGAAAACAAAATTTGGGGCTGGGCCGCTAATAACGAAAAAGTGACGATCATTCTGGATGGCAAAACCATTGCAAGCAGCACTACTAAAAATAACGCATGGCAAGTAGGCTTGCCCCCGCAAACGGCGGGAGGCCCTCACAAAATTACCGTAGTTGGTAAAGATAACGATATAAAGTACATCAACGATGTTTATTTTGGTGATGTGTGGGTGGCGTCGGGACAATCCAATATGCAAACCACCCTATCGCGGATTGAAGAAATGTTTCCCGATGCCATTCCTACAGCAAACTCTCCGCTTGTTCGTGAATTTACCGTGCCACGCATCATGAATTTCAAAGCTCCCCAGCAAGACCTCAGTGGCGGCGCCTGGGAGCCGAGCACACCCGATAAAATTGCAGATCATTCAGCCGTTGCCTATTTTTTTGGCAAAAAAATTCACGAGACCCAAAAAGTACCGGTAGGAATTTTGGGAGCCAACTTCGGCGGATCACCGGCGGAGTGTTGGATCAGCCGCGAGGCGCTAAAACAGTACCCCGAAGAATATAAATCTATCGAAAACTTTAAAGACGACGCCTACCTCCAATCCCTTCAAGATGCCGATAAAAAAGACAGTGATGCCTGGTATGCGCAACTCAACGACAACGATGAAGGTTCCACAAGCGCTGTAAAATGGTACGAAAACGCTTATAACGACAGCAATTGGCAGAAAATAAATGTGCCTTCCGTTTGGGAAAATGAAGGTATCGAACCCATGAGTGGTTTGGTGTGGTTTCGAAAAACAATAGATCTGCCAGAGAATGTCGCTGACCAACCCGCTTTTTTACGCCTCGGGGTGATCGTTGATGCCGACATTGCTTATATCAACGGACAACAAGTGGGGCGCACCTGGTATCGCTATCCGCCTCGCCGTTACAAAGTTGAACCCGGTATTGTTAAACCTGGTAAAAATGTAATAACGCTGCGAGTGAGAGTTGACAACAAGCAAGGTGAATTCGTTGCAGAAAAACCTTATTACCTCGAGGTTGGGGATACCAAAGTTGATTTGACCGGCGAGTGGAAGTACAAAATCAGCAATGTGGTAACACCACCCCCTGCGCAACGTTTTATCCCCTATAAGCAAGCGTTGGGTTGCTATAACGGTATGCTCGCGCCTCTGTTCAATATGAAAATCAAAGGGGTTATCTGGTATCAGGGTGAATCCAATGCAGACCGTTCAGAACAATATCAAGAACTGTTTCCTCAACTTATTCAGGAATGGCGTGATAAATGGCAGCAAGGGAATTTCCCTTTCCTGTACGTGCAACTGGCCAATTACATGACCGACCCAGAAGAACCCAGTGATGGTGGTTGGGCTAAATTGCGTTATGCGCAATTTTTAACATTACAGAAAGCCGAAAATACCGCAATGGCGGTGATTACTGATGTTGGCGAATGGAATGACCTGCACCCACTCAACAAAAAAGCCGTCGGTGAACGCCTTGCTCTCACTGCCCAAGCATTAGCCTATGGCGATAGAGATATTGTGTACTCCGGGCCGCTCTATAAATCGCTGGAAAGAGAAAAAAATAAATTAATTATCAGCTTCGACCATGTAGGCGACGGATTAATCGCAAAGCACGGTAAACTCGGTGGCTTCGCAATTGCCGGAGAAGATGGTGAATATGTGTGGGCAAAAGCGAAAATAAAGAAAAACAAAGTGATCGTTTGGCACAAATCCATTAAAAAGCCAGTGAGTGTTCGTTATGCTTGGCGCAACGATCCAAAGAACGCTAACTTGTATAACAAGAATGGTTTACCGGCTTCGGTATTTGAAGCCAGCGTGGATTAACAAAATAAGCCGGCAGATGCCGGCTTATTTTAACACTTCCCTAATATTACTTTCAGGCTACCGCCACATTGTAACGCTGCAGGTATTTCGCTACGTCCTCACTGACCTAGCGAAATGTTTCAATCGTTAAACTATCGCTAGAAATTCCCTCTGCAGACACTCGCACAGTTATTTCACCGGCGCTATGTGCATTTCCCCTCACGATCGCAAGAGCGAGGCCATTGAATGCAGCGCGCTGAGAAGATTGAAATTCAGTTAAATTCGTTGGATCACCATTGTCGGTCGCGAGCAACTCGCCGCTGCCCTCCACACTGAATTGCAACATGTCGTTTGCGTTGGCGACAAAATTTCCCTCGGCGTCGACAATTTTCGCCGTTACAAAAGCTAAATCTTTTCCGTTTGCGTCAATGAGGTTCCGGTCCACTGACAGTTGCACAGCAGCACCTGGCCCCGTTGTTTTTACCGTGTCACGAGCCCATTCCACGCCTTTCTTATAGGCTACCACTTCAAGTACGCCGGGTTGGTACAGCACATCATCCCAGCGCAAGCGCGATTCATATTTGGTTTTGTGTTTTAGTCCCAGTGATTCGCCATTCAAAAACAATTCTGCGGAATCGCCCGATGTAAAAACGTGCACGGGCGTTACTAAGCCTATCCGCTCAGGCCAATTCCAATGCGGTAAGATATGCGCCATGGGGAAATCAGGGCGCCAATGAGATTGATACAAATAAAATCGATCTTTTTTAAAGCCCGCTAAATCTATAACACCAAAATAGGAGCTACGAGCAGAATAGTAAGGCGTCGGCTCGCCAAGATAATCCCAGCCACTCCATACAAAGCCACCGGCTACAAAGGGGTGCAGTTGCATGGAAAGAAAAACCTTGTCGGCGGATGACCCAAAAGGCGCAGTGTAAAGCTCATACGAACTGACCTGGGCAGATTCCGGATTGCCGCCCATCCCATCGGCTATTGGAGCACTTATCCCCTCAGCTACAGGAAACATATATTCGCCACGGGAACTTACCGCAGCGGCATTTTCACTGCTGAAAATTAATTTGTCTGGGTACGCCTTATGAAAATCGGGATAGTTCGGCGGTGTTCGAATACCCTGCAAATGTTTGTAAGCCGGCGCATTGCGAATGCCTTCTCCCTGATAATTCAAGCTGATGGTATCCATCACCGCGGCAAAAGGCATATGTGCCTTGGCGTAATTCATCGACGCAGCTGTGGGGCGTGTAGGGTCTTCACTTTTTACGATATCGTGCAAGCGCTTACCGACAGCGGCACCAGCCTCCTCGGTGTATTGCTCGCCGACCTCGTTGCCGATACTCCACATAATTACCGAGGGGTGGTTGTAATCGCGCCGAATCATCGCGCGCAGATCCGGCTCAGACCAATCATCAAATATTAAATGGAAATCCAAGGGTGTTTTTTTTCGCTGCCAGGAATCGAAGATTTCATCGACCACTAAAATCCCCATTTTATCGGCCAAATACAATAATTCCGTTGCCGGCGGATTGTGCGCCATGCGAATTGCATTGGTGCCCATTTCTTGCAACAGTTGCAACTGACGCTGAGCAGCACGCACATTAAAAGCCGCCCCCAAAGCCCCAAGATCGTGATGTTGATTAACCCCCTGCAGATAAACGTGTTCGCCATTCACCATAAGGCCCATATCTGCGTTGAATTCCAAAGTGCGAATACCAAAAAAAGTGGTCTGCTGGTCGAGGATTGTTTTTCCCTGGCTCACATTAACGAGAGCCATATAACGATGCGGGGTTTGCGTAGGTAAGGGACCCCAAAGTTTCGCGTTTGCGATAAATGCAGTTTGACTTAAAGTAACTTTGTTAGCACTTGGGACTGAAACACCTTTCTCGCTCAATACTGCAACAGGTTTCCCCACAGCATTGTCGTCGGCGCCGACTTCGTAAATTTCTGTAACAAGATCCACCGTCCCATCTTGCGATGATCGGTTGGCAATACCAATCTTCAGCTCGAGTTCCGCAGTGCCCTCAGTGACTCGCTCCGTTGTAATCTGGGTTCCCCAATGAGAGACATGAAACTTGCTCAATTTTGTTAGCCACACGTTGCGATACAGCCCGCCGCCGGGATACCAGCGCGATGAGGCCGGTGGATTATCGAGACGAATCGCCAATTGGTTGGTTTTTCCATACTCCACATATGGGGTGAGATCCAACCTGAACGAGGTATAACCATAGGGCCAGCCACCCACCAAAGCGCCGTTTAACCACACCATGGCATATGACATGGCGCCGTCGACATCCAGGTAAATGGCTTTGTTGTGGTCTGTAACGGGGATATCGAACTTGTTCCGATACCAAGCTACTCCTGGGCTGGGCAGGCGCCCCATTCCGCCACCGACTTCCGCATCCGGGCCGGCAAAAAACGGTCCCTGTATGGCCCAATCGTGGGGGAGTGTTACCGGCTGCCAATTGCTGTCATCAATCCCAGACTGCACAAAAGCAAAATCGGCTCCTGGGCTGCCTGCCGGTCTTACATGGTGTTTATCTGCATCAGCAATAAAGGCATTTGCTGTGGGCAAAATCCAGGGTTTGAGCACTGCAGTGGAACTCTCCAACGATACTGCGTCAGTCGGCTCGGCGTCGGCGGGTTTACCATCCTGGTAATCGATATGGGAGGGACGAATATCGTAGATCAGATCATCAGCATCAGCGGCATTTTTGTATTTCATAAAACGCCAGCCGCTATCAAGCAGGACGCGCTCTCTGATGGGCTGAACTCCAATGGCTGCTGGCGATGTGGGAAAAATTGATCGCCAATTAAGTATCAAAACAACGAGCACGCCCAGCGCCACAACAGCACCAATCTCCCATTTTTTACTCATATTTTAAACCCTGGCCCATAATCTGGCATGCAAGTATACATACCCGCAGAAATTTATTCATACTTTAAACCCAATTTTACACAGCTAAATGCTGCAGAATTACTGGCAACGCCTGGTTATTCATGAGTTACGTCATTCAGTCCCGCGGCTTTGTTGTCCTTTTATGATTTGAGGGCAATTTTTGGAGGCGCTTATCGCCACGTGCTTTTCTCGTTGTTGCCATACCCTTGCGCTTTTTAACACTCCGCAAGCGGATTTCGCGCGACTCACTGGGTATCAGATGACGAGGCGAATCCCCGATCAATGCAGACATTCCCATATCGCGCAAAGCCTTGCGCAGCATGGACCAATTTTCAGGGTCGTGATAACGCAACAAAGCTTTTTGTATTTGCCGTTGCGATTTATTTTTAGGCGTAAATATTTTTTTGGATTTATAGCTTAAATGCCGCAGAGGATTGCGATCGGAATGATACATTGCAGTAGCGAGTGACATGGGCGATGGATAAAACGTTTGTACCTGGTCGACTTCAAAATCGTGATTTTTCAACCAGAGCGCAAGATTTACCATGTCTTCGTCACTACACCCCGGGTGCCCCGCAATAAAATAGGGAATTAAAAACTGCTTTTTGCCAGCCTGCTGAGAAAATTCGTTAAACATTTTTTCGAAACGATCGTAGGCGCCCATGCCCGGTTTCATCATCATCTCTAGGGTGCCTTGCTCGCTGTGTTCCGGCGCTATTTTTAAGTATCCGCCCACATGGTGGCTTACCAATTCTTTGACATATTCAGGATCTTCTACGGCCAGGTCATAGCGCAAGCCCGACGCTATCGCAACGGTGCGCACTCCCGGTACTTTGCGTGCTTTGCGATAGAGTTCTGTGGTTGGGCTATGGTTGGTATTTAAGTTTTTGCAAATATCCGGATAAACGCAGCTTAGTTTACGGCAAGAAGCCTGGATCTCAGGGTCTTTGCAATTTAGCGTGTACATATTGGATGTCGGGCCACCCAAATCGGATATGGTGCCAGTAAAACCCGGCACTTTATCGCGAATATCTTCAATTTCACGAAGTATTGATTCGTGAGAACGACTTTGAATAATGCGCCCTTCATGTTCGGTAATGGAACAAAAAGTACAGCCGCCAAAACAACCGCGCATGATATTTACCGAGGTTTTTATCATCTCGTATGCGGGTATTTTTTGGTTTTTATATTGCGGATGCGGTATCCGTGCGTAGGGCAACCCAAAAATAAAATCCATTTCTGAGGTCGTTAATGGAATCGCGGGGGGATTTACCCAAACTTCGCGCGAACCGTGTTTTTGCACCAGGGATCGCGCGTTGTGCGGATTGCTTTCCTGATGCAACACCCTCGAGGCATGGGCATAGAGTACTGGATCTTTGCTCACTTTTTCAAAAGAAGGCAAGCGTATGCAGGTTTTATCGGGGTTTAGATTTTGTTCCCATTTGCGCAAAGGCATGGGAACAAAGCGCACCACATCTTCGATCTCCTGAGTGTCCGAATCAGCAGGTTCCGCCGCAGACCGATATTCGTAGGGGCTTGGCATATTGCTGATTTTGCCCGGCCAATCGATGCGGGAAGAATCCAGCTCGGTATATCCGCCGGGTACGCTGGACAAAACCACTGTGGTGCCACAAATATTACGCAATGAGGCGATGGGTTCACCAGCGGCGATGCGGTGTGACAACTCGACAATGGCTCGCTCAGCATTACCGTAGAGCAAAATATCAGCCGTGGAATCAATGAGTACCGAGCGGCGCACTTCATCACTCCAATAATCGTATTGGGCAATACGACGCAAGCTGGCTTCAATGCCGCCAACAATCACCGGTACATCTTTCCAGGCTTCTTTACAGCGTTGCGCGTACACGGTTACGGCTCGGTTCGGACGCTTACCGCCTTCACCTCCCGGTGTATAAGCATCGTCATGACGAATGCGCAAATCCGCGGTGTAACGATTGATAAGCGAGTCCATATTGCCAGCAGTTACACCAAAATAGAGATTAGGCTTGCCGAGTGATTGCAAAGCTTCGCAACTGCGCCAATCTGGTTGGGCTATAATCCCCACCCGAAACCCCTGGGATTCGAGTAGTCGCCCAATGACAGCCATACCAAAACTGGGGTGATCGATGTATGCATCCCCGGTTACTAACACAATATCGCAACTGTCCCACCCCAGTTGAGTCATTTCAGCTGGCGTCGTGGGTAGAAAAGGCGCTACCCCAAAACACTCCGCCCAATATTTTGGGTACTGGTTTAGGGGTTTGGCTGACTTTTGGGGCATGCGTTGAATACCTCAGATATTTGTATGACAAGTGGCAAAAACGCATTCTACACGCTCCTGGAAATGCCTACGAGAGCACACGACGAAAGCGCTACGGCCCATGACTTGTTTTTTTAAACTTCATACCCTGGAAGCAGTGTAGTAAACTGACAAAAACCCAATAATTAGTGCGGCGAATGTAATTTGCACGTAGCAGCGCAGTGTAAGCTGTTACCTCCCTCGCGACCTTGGAGTATCGGATACTATGAAAAAGAGCGCCCTTGTGGATTCCAGTGATACCAAACATTACCAACTCCGATACGACCATCCCTCCCCCGATCAAATATTCAATTTAATTCGCGATGAAATCGTCGGAATGAAATTGCTGCCTGGCGAAAAAATTCCGGAAACCCAAATGGCCGAAAAATTCGGTGTAAGTCGCACGCCAGTGCGAGAGGCCATAGTAAAACTTGCCAACCTGGGGTTTGTGGAGGTTCGGCCGCAGCGCGGAACGTTCGTCACCAAATTGAGCATGCCACTCATTCTAGAAGCACGCTTTTTAAGAGAGGCTATTGAAGTGGCCGTTGTAACCACCCTGGCCAGTAATGCAAACGAGAATGTATTAACAGAATGCGATGAAATAATTACCGAACAGGTTAAAGCCAAAGACTCACAAGATGCACTGGCCTTTCAACATCTCGACGACGAATTTCATCGCGCCCTTGCAGATGCCACCGGTTACAAACGGGTTGCGAAGGTAATCGAAGCAGAAAAAGCACACATGGATCGAGTGCGTAACTTAAGTCTTGTAGAACTTACCGGGCAATACGATCAGGTCGTAAAACAACACAAAGCAATTCTCCAGGCAATTAAAACCGGCTCCGAGGCACAAGCCAAAAGCGCCATGGAGACTCACATGAAAGATGTTTACAACATTCTTAAAGTTGCTCCACAACAGCACCCAGAATATTTTGTTGATTAAAAAAACCGCACATCAAACACAAAGTCCGAGTGCGGTGAGATAAAAACTCCAATGCCCTCATTGGGCTATCGAGGAATCAGTTATTCGCCTAAAAACTGCCTCGTACACCCAGGGTGTAGGTCGCTCCCGGGTAACGAACGTTAAACGTATTTCCATCGCTTTCGAAGGTTGAGCGCAAAGGCTCATTGGTAATGTTGTAAGCATCCAGCGTTACCGTTAATTTCACGGCATCAATTGGCAAGTCGTAACTGATCGTCCAATCAATTTGCGTACGGTCATCCGCCATAAGCGGAGACCAGCCGCCACCGGTTTCAGTACCCTCCTGCATGGTATATGTGAGTCGTGTTTGTACACCAAAATTTTCGTAATAGGCGGTGATATTTGCAGAATCGGAAATACCGAAGATCTCACCTTCCTCATCACTGGGGTTCTGGTGAATTTTGTTCATACTCGCATTAAACCCGAGCCCCTGCACCAGCATATCGAGCGGCATTACCCAGATGGCTTCCCAACCGGTGAGTACTGTGACCCCCTCAATATTGACATCATCTGAGACATTGGTAACGCAATCGACAGAATCCCAACCGCCACAAGCTTCAATCGCATCCAACCGGGTCTGCGAAATCGTGTCTGGAGACACCTCAAATTCATAGCCGTAGGAGTTGATATAGTCTTCGAGTTGATTAAATTGCACCTGGGTATCTCGCGGCTTCACGAAACCAGTGATATCTTTTTTGTAATAATTGAGACCCACAAATCCCAAGTCCCAAAAATACCACTCCCCGCCAAAATCGAAATTCGTTGATTCAAACGGTGACAGGCGATAATTACCGACGGCGACCTCATCAATACCAGAACCGTTCCAGGCCGCATTTGGGAACATTGAGGATGGCGCTGCACGGGTGAGACTGCGCGAAGCGCTGGTACGTAATTTTATGGATTCGTAAACATCGTAAACAGCGTTGAACGACGGCAAAATACGGCTGTAATCCGAAGTTTTTTCGAGACCATTCGATTCCACAGTTTGCTCGGTATCTACCAACCGAACACCCACATTGGTTCGCATGAGACGGCCGGCAACTTCGGCTTCACCATTGGCCTCGACGTACATCGCCATAATCGTTTCTTTTATATCGCCCACTGTTGAGCCGAACTGATCACCACTGGCGCTGGTGTCGGGTTGGAAGCTGTTGTATCCCACTGCATTTTTAACAGCACTCCAGTTCACACTGGCAATACCTTGAATACCATTTCCAGTAAGGTCCGTTACGGGCGAGTCAACCACATAGCTTGCAAAATTTTCCTCGAGGTCTGAGTTTTCAACACGTTCCGTCCAGGCATCACCACCGGTGTAGCCGGTCATGTCTGAAATGTTTTTATCGTAATTGATACCGAGTTTAATGCCATTAAGATCAGCATCTTCGCCAAATGACAATCCTATTTTCATGGTCGTAGTTTCGGTATCACGAGAATTTCGTTGAAAGCGGAACTCGCCACCCTGAACATCCCCCTCCGCGCCGGGCCCGGTACTAAATGTCCAACCCGAGCCTGCATGCACCACATCGGCTGAGTGCGTCACCGTGGGCATCTCCTGACGATAATCGTGGGTCATTACACCCTTGGGGCCGTAGTAGAGTATGTAAGGCTCATCGCGATCAAACGAAGATTCCGTTTTACCAGCAGATACATCAAGCGCCATAGTGTCGTTAAATTGCCAATACAGACTGGGCATAATCGCGGTATAGGTCAGCTCTTCATCGTAACTTCGCGACCCCACCCATACGCGATTATTGTAAAAGGTACCGGTCTCAAGCACATTGTCACTGCTCAGCTGAATATTTTCAGGAATCCAGGCGAGATCGTATTGCATGTAATTACGGCGATAAATATGCATCAGTTCATTGCGAACAAAAGAGCGGTCTGCTTTCGCACTGAGAACATCCAGTGCCAATTCGAAATCTTCGTTTGGCGTGTATTCGAGAGATAAAATGCCGGAGACCGTATCGCGATCACCGTAGGTATACATAGGTCGGGCGATATAAGGCATGCTGAAATTATCGAGCTGCTCATCGCTTAAACCCGATACAGCGTTCAGATCGATAACATCACCTTCGCTCACACCAGGATGCGTAGCCGCATAATCGGCACTGGCTATGTCGGTATAATTGAAAACATTCCAACCCGTTGAACCTGCAATACAGGAATTTACGGTGTCACCGTCGTCATTTACGGTCCATTCAGAACGGCAGCCGCTTTGGTAATTGCCCACCGTTTCATAACCGTCAGTACGGGATTTGTGCTGCTTACCGACCACCCCGACCAATACTCCAAAGGTCTCACTGCTGTAGCCGTACATAAAGTTAAGTCGAGGGCTTAACTCACCACTCATTTCGTTGTAGGCGCCCTCCACCCCGAACCGGAAATTCGAACCTTCATCACCAAGATCCGAAGCTCGGATAGTACGCATGTTAACGTAGCCAGAAACGCCACCCTCAACCTGCTCCGCGGTGGTTGTTTTATTCACGGATAGAGAGCTGAATAGCTCTGGGGGAAACATATCCAGGTCTACATGACGACCTTTTTGACCAGCCCCAAGACTGCCATCCGACGCAACAGCGATTGAGTTACCGTTCATTACCACCTTGGTAAATTCCGGACCCAGGCCACGCACGGAGATCTGCTGCCCCTCACCGGTTACTTCACGGTTAATTCGCACACCGGGAATACGCGACAGGGATTCTGCCAGGTTTTGACTCGGCATTTTGCCTATATCATCGGCGAATACTTCGTCGGTAAAACCTAGCGAATTTCTTTTTGCTTCGGTGGAATTCAACAGACTCCCCCTGTAGCCCGTAACGTAGACTTCCTCCTCGATTTCTTTTGAATTTTGCGCCTGAGCCGCTGCGGCGGCAATACACAAACTTAGGACTCCAGGCTTACTGAGAATGAATAATTTTTGTTTTTTCATAGGTCGCTCCTGAAAATTTATTGTTATCAGTTCCGTACGACTTAACCGAAACCTCCCCAAGGCTGATTAGTGGACGTTTAAAAGTGGTCAAATTCGACCAATTGGCACGCAATTCAGCATACTTGTATACATGCGTATGTTTGCGACACCAGATTAGATATTTAGTATGAATTGGTCAACCAATTATCTTGAATATATTCACCATTTAGCACCAAATAAACCGGACTGCACGCCTACGTATTTAATGGATATCGACTTGCAATAAGGCTTGAAAATATCAATAACATGATGCTCTCACGCTTCGGGCCGGAAAAACGCGCGACAAGGGAGCCGAACTCGCTAAGAAACACTTCCTTGGTACAAAACGGGGCGGCTACAATGGTGCGCGCTGTTAACCAATGAACTTTGAGGCCCTATGAATAAAACGCTGGTAAATGGACTCTTGCTTGCTTTTAGCGTGATATTTGCGCTGATGATTTGTGAAGTGTTGGTGCGTACTTTTAAGCTGGCACCTGAAATTGTGTACATTGAAAAATGGCGTGTGCGCTTGTCGGATAACCCCAAAATTGGCTACGAACCCATACCCAATCTCGACAGCTCTGGGCAATCAGCCCAGTACTATTCCTACATTGGTCGCAGCAATAACATGGGTTACCGCGATTACAACCACCCCCTTGCCAAAACTCCCGGCAGTAAACGCATTGTGATACTTGGTGACAGCGTTACGGCAGGCCTCTGGATAAAAGGCGATAAAAATATATTTTCGGTGGTTATGGAACAGGAACTGAATACGTGGGGTGTGAAATCAGATGTCATGAATTTCGGCGTATCCGGTTATAACACCTCTCAAGAAGTAGAAACCTTAAAATCCAAGGCGCTGGCGTTTAAACCAGATCTTGTGATACTCGCCTACTGCCTTAACGACCGTTTTCAGGATGATGGCAATATTTATGGTTTGCTGTTAGCTGAGCAATCAAAAAATTTATCGGGAGGCAAAATTAATACCGCCGCTGTAACTAAGCTGGAACACCACAGTGCCCTACTCCGGTTTCTCCACTATGCCGTTCTCGGAGTTAAGCAAGGCGCGACACGCAAGGGCTTGCAGTCGGAAGTCAACAAATTTTATGTTGACAGTGTCGAAGATTCGTTCGCAGAACTGGCAGAACTTGCGAACCAAAATGATTTTGACGTCCTTGTTGCCGTATTTCCAAACTTTGGTGAACGCGATCAGGGGCTTGTGGGTGATTATAAATTCCAGTCGGAACACGACTCGGTAAATGCATTAGCACAGCGTTACAATTTTCACTACTTTGATCTCCTGCAACCGTTTCGGGAGTGCAAAAAACAACTGCCGAGTCGATACACCATTAGTTTTGATCAGTACCATCCCAATATTGTCGGCAATCAATGTGCAGGCAAAGCGCTTGCCCAACAGGCAAGAAACATACTCGGGCGTTGATTTTTTCAATAGTTACACCTGACTCCATGATGTGGTATTTAAACCCTGCACTACGTATACGCATAATTTTACGTACCCTCAGTCGCTACCCGCTGAGTGTGCTAAGTGTGTTGGTCATCGTCAGCACACTCATATTTCAATTGCCCTTCTGGCTGCATGATAAGGAGAATCATCTCTATCGCCACTGGGATGGTCCCAACTACATGTATGTCGCGAAAACGCTCTATGACATACCGGAAAAACACCCCCTAAGCGCTTACACAAAAAGCCATTACTTCGCTGCACACCTCCCGCTATTTCCGCTGAGTATTCGCCTATTAACCTTTACCGGGCTCAGCTACCCGCACGCAATGTTGTTAGCTACATTTCTGTATACTTGGGCGACGACTTTGGTGTTGTTTGTATTGCTGCGGGAAACCCGCGTGGTGCAGTCGCCAATTTGGTCGGCGTTTATTGCCCTTTTTATACCCGCGCGCTACTTGTTAAACCACAATATAGGAGCAACAGAAGCGCCTTTTTTGTTTTTTACGCTGCTTTCCCTGCGCTGTTATTTTAAAAAGCAATACTTGGCGGCATTCATGCTAGGAGGGTTTAGCGGCATCACCCGCATTACAGGTATTTTAATTGGCCTAGCTTATTTCTTCGACTTGTCATTTAAGCGACGATGGAAGCCGATTCTCCTATTGCCGCTGGTCGCACTGCCATTGCTGGCAACATTTATATTTTATTATTTTCAGTTCGGTGATTTTTTTGCTTATTTCAAGGTAAATCTATCTGACTCGAACAAACTGGTGCGCTGGCCGCCATTCCTAATATTCAAAGCATACAGCTACTCAGGCAATCTCCATTCCGCAGAGCTGTACTTAACTATCTATGCGGTTTACGGAGTGGGCGTAGTTCTGCTGTGGTACAAAAACATCACACTATTTTGGTATGCAGCGGTTCATTACTTATTTTCACTGTTGATTTTTCATGAGGATTTATCACGGTACTTTATTCCGATTGCACCTTTCGCATTGGTGGTAGCTTACGATCAGATACTTTCAAAGGCACCGGTTAAGCTGGTAACTTTGGGTTTAATCGCGCTTTGCTACCACTACGCTTGGGGAGCAACCCCACAGAATAACGTCGTAAATTGGGTGTACAAAAAGCTTGAACACTCCCTCACCCAATGAAAAACGCCCCTTAAAAGGGGCGCTTTGAGAACGTATCTAAACCGAATTTATTTAAAACAAGGTGTAAATAAACGGTGCCACTGCTGAGCCTTGGGCGAACACCACCAAACCACCCAATAGCAGTAAAACAATTATAATTGGCGCCAGCCAGAATTTTTTTCGGGCTTTCATAAAGCCCCATAAATCTATCAATAAATCGCCCATCAGTAAGGATTCTCCATGTGACGTTGATCCGGTTTGTGGCTTTCAACACGAAAACTGGAATCGTTTGTTGTAAGTGATTTAATATTGGAAGAACCAAACAGTCGTACCACAAAACCCACTGGGGTGATCAGCAAATAAAAAACCACGCCTAGAATAATACGAGTATTGACATAACCCAATACCCCACCAATTTTCATCCAAGGGAAGTAAACGATATAAAGCGAATTTGCATGCAGCAACGCCCATACCGCTAAAACACCCGAAACTATAAATGGCCATGTTGGAATACTACGGCCAAAAACCCACGGTAAAAAACCTGCAAAAATTACGGTTACTAAAACGGCACTTACCAAGCCGAACTTACGCAATTCTTTCGCACCAGGGTTCGCTACTTTTACATTGAGACTGTTACTCATATTACACCGCCTTTAATCCAGTTCAAACTCATTACGCCAGTCCCCTTCCTCCTGCCACTCAGGCTGTTCTTCCTTGTACATAAGGTAGTTTTCAAGCACCAGACAATCCATCTCGGTACGCATAAAACAGCGATAAGCATCTTCCGGGGAACGCACTATGGGTTCGCCGCGCACATTGAAGGAAGTATTGACCAGAACAGGACAACCGGTTTTCTGCTCAAACTTATCGATAAGATTGTAAAAGCGCGGGTTCGTTTCTGCATGAATTGTTTGAATACGTGCGGAATAATCAACATGCGTCACAGCGGGAATTTCAGAGCGAGGTACATTGAGTTTTTCAATGCCGAACAACTGCTTCTGCTCGTCACTCATTTCATGACATTTCTCTTGTTTTACCGGCGCTACCATCAGCATATACGGGCTCGGTTCATTAATCTCAAACCACTCCGAAACCTTCTCGGCTTTACACGCCGGTGCGAATGGCCGGAAAGATTCGCGGTATTTGATCTTTAAATTCATCGTTGATTGTGTTTGCGCGCTTTTAGGGTTACCTAAAATTGAGCGCCCGCCAAGTGAGCGAGGCCCAAACTCCATACGACCCTGAAACCACCCAACTATTTTGTCGCTCGATAGAACATCAGCCAACTCTGGCATGAGCTCTGAGTCGTCAAATCGATGATATTTCGCACCAATGGACTCCAGATAATTTTTAATTTCCTCGTCGCCATGTCGCGAACCAAGGTATGCTCCCCGCATGCTATCGCTGGGATCAGCGGTGCGCTTATTACCGAGGTATTCATGCCAACAACTTAAAGCCGCCCCCAGAGCACCCCCAGCATCGCCGGCCGCAGGTTGCACCCAGATATTTTTGAACGGACCTTCACGGAGTAATCGACCGTTAGCAACGCAGTTAAGTGCAACTCCGCCTGCCATACACAAACTTTCACAGCCAGTTTCTTTATGAACAGTGGTCGCGAGTTTTAGAATAATTTCTTCTGTCACCACCTGTATCGATCTCGCGATATCCATTTCTTTTTGACCGAGCTCTGACTCCGGTGTTCGCGCTGGCCCACCAAAGAGATCGCAGAATTTTTTATTTACCATGGTCAAACCGGTGGCGTAATTAAAATAACTCATATCCAGCCGAAAGGTGCCGTCGTCTTTTACGCTAATGAGATTAGCGTATATTAAGTCTACGTACTTAGGTTCTCCATAAGGAGCCAGACCCATTAATTTGTATTCCCCGGCGTTCACCTTAAAACCGGTGTAATAGGTAAAGGCGGAATAAAGCAAGCCGAGCGAATGCGGAAAATCAATTTCCCATAAAGGCGTTAATGTATTGTCTTCGCCAAGCCAAACGGTGCTGGTCGCCCACTCTCCTACACCGTCCAAACACATTACTGCAGACTTCTGGTAGGGGCTGGGATAAAACGCCGAGGCTGCGTGGGAGCGATGATGATCGTTAAACAACAACTGTGGAAGCTCGCGGGTTTTCATGCCACTGAGTGCGGATAACGCTTTTTTTAAAGTGGTTTTTAAAAAAAGTTTTTCCTTTAGCCAAACCGGCATCGCGGCGATAAACGAACGCAAGCCATTCGGCGCATAATGCAGATAGGTTTCAAGCAAGCGTTCGAATTTCACCAATGGTTTATCGTAGAACACCACATGGTCAACATCCGCGAGCGTAATACCTGCTTCTTCTAAACAGTATTGAATCGCATGCTCTGGAAATGATGGATCGTGTTTCTTGCGAGTGAATCGCTCTTCTTGAGCTGCTGCGAATATATTACCGTCAATTACCAACGCAGCCGCGCTGTCATGATAATAGGCCGACAGCCCCAGAATAACTACCTTATTGTCTTTCACGTTTTTCCCTCTTACACCACTTGTCGGGTGCTTCTTTCGCTGCGAGGAACAACATAAAGCCTACACAGACTTTGAGTGCACATTGAAGAATTGAAAATTGGGTTATCAACGCATTCCAACCACTGTTTTTATTATTAAACTGGAATGTTTGCGTACAACTGGAGGCTGGTAACAACTGGGGGCTTTGGGGGCATCCAGCCTCGATATTATTATCTTTCTTGTGAGTCTGCGGATTCTAACAGCAAAAAAAATACTTGCATACAGTCTCAGCCGCCGATTTATAAAACCTGAATCTTGTGCGAAAAAGCAATGCACTGTTCATGGAGATGAATTTATCCCACCAATTAATAAAGTCAAACTACGCCAAAATAGTTTTTATTTTTCAATAATTTAAATCTCACGGGCGCGCAGAAGAAATGTTGTTGATCCACCGACAAGTAGGAACAATAAAACGATACAACGCGCCAAGCTTCACAGTTTTCACAAAGAATTCAGCGACAACTGACGTGTAAAAGTTTGCGCCAAGTCTCGCTATTTCCTCATCTGCATTGACGCACCGTTTAGCCCAACCGTGTCAATATGCCCTCTAGATTTATCAGGCAGATACCTTAATAATAAGGTCGATCGCCCATTGAGGAGCCAAACGCATGCAAGCCAAGCAACCTCGCGCCGTTGTTGCAGACCCCGTGTGGGAAACCATTCGCAAAGAAACCCAGCAGGAAACCGTCAACGAACCCGCGCTGGCAAGCTTTCTCCACGCCACGATTCTTAATCACGATACCCTTGAAAGCGCACTCAGCTTTCACCTGGCCAACAAACTCGCAAGCCCAGCCCTCTCGGCGTTACAGGTACGAGAAATTATTGAAAAATCCCTGGAGGACGACTGCCAATTGGGCGCAACCGTGCGTGCAGACATCAAAGCGGTCTATGAGCGCGACTCGGCTTGCGATTCCTATCTACTACCGTTTCTATATTTCAAAGGCTTCCATGCCTTACAGTCTTACCGGGTCGCACACTGCCTTTTCGGTCGCGATAGAAAATCACTCGCCTATTTTTTGCAAAGCCATATAGCGCTTACTTTTGGTGTGGACATACATCCCGCCGCCAAAATTGGCAAGGGAATCATGCTTGATCATGCAACCGGCATTGTGATTGGTGAAACAACAGTCGTTGAGGACGATGTTTCTATTATGCAGGCGGTTACCCTGGGTGGAACAGGTAAAGAAGCGGGCGACCGACACCCTAAAATTCGCCGCGGCGTGCTCATTAGCGCCGGGGCCAAAATACTTGGGAATATCGAAATTGGCGAAGGTGCCAAAATTGGCGCTGGCAGTGTGGTGCTCAAATCGGTACCGCCGCACACAACCGTGGTGGGTGTACCCGCCGTACCTGTAGGATCACCAGCAACAGACTCACCGGCGCTGGATATGAATCACCAAATCAGTTGCGACAGCTAGCTGTCAGTTGAAAAACATCGGTATTCGCCGTGGCCACTTAATCTCCAGCAAAACTGATCACATCGCGAATCTGGGTTTTGCCTGTCACACACATCATTAAGCGGTCGACACCCAAAGCGACGCCCGCGCAATCGGGTAGGCCACTCTCAAGTGCCGCGATTAGAGCCCTGTCGGGCTCAATCGCCACTTTTCCCTGTGCAGTACGAGCGCGATTATCTTGTTCAAAACGCTGCTTCTGCTCAGCTGCGTCGCACAACTCCCAGTAACCGTTGGCCAGCTCAACTCCGCGCCAGTACACTTCAAAGCGGCGCGACACCACGTGACCAAACGCATCATGACCCAGACGCGCTAGCGCACACTGACACTCCGGGTAATCGTATACCACCACAAGACCGTTCAACTGCGGCTCGACAAGATGGCTGAATAACAAGTCCAACCACAGGCTTCTGGGCTCATTTTGCCAAGCGACATTAATCTTCTTTCGAGCGTGCGCTGCGAGTTGGGCATCAGTTGCAAGATGCGGGTTTAAACCGCAATGCTCCTGAAAAACGTCACCATAACTCACGTATTGCGCTTGAACCTGAGGCTCAAGGCGCTTGCAAAGTTGCACGACTTCATCCGCTAAAACACGGTCATCAAAACCGGGGCGGTACCATTCCAGCATGGTAAATTCCGGGTTGTGATAACGCCCAAGCTCATCGCTGCGATAGGCCTTGGCAAGAGAAAATATCGCACCACTACCAGCTGCGAGGAGACGTTTCATGTAATACTCTGGCGACGTTTGCAGGTATCCCATGAGGCTCTCTCTGCGATACACATGAAGGCTTTCAAGGTTGGTATCGCTTACCGTTGTGGCACCCAGAGCAGGCACCTCCACTTCCAACACCTCGCGCTCCGAAAAAAAATCCCGGATCGCCGCGATAAGGGTCGCACGCTCTCGCAGCATTGCCAGAGAGGCTGTAGGTTGCCAGTTCATCACATCATGCTCAATTCAAAGGATTACGACTGAGGTTTTACCTTCCAGAAACAGTATTGCCTGTCAGAAACAACAAGGGCCGATTAGAATCGGCCCTTAATAATCGATGTGTGTGGGGTACTATTTATTGGCGCGACCCAAATACTCCCCCGTGCGGGTATCAACGCGAACCACTTCACCAGTGGAGAGGAAAAGTGGGACTTTAACAACCGCCCCCGTGACCAAAGTGGCTGGCTTGGTGCCGCCCTGCGCGGTATCTCCCTTCAAGCCGGGGTCGGTCTCAACAATTTCAAGTTCCACATGGTTGGGTGGAGTGACGGCTAACGGGGAACCGTTGTAAAGGGTAACAGTGACGGTATCTTGCTCGCTCAACCACTTGGCGGAATCCCCGACCACACTGGCGTCACCCTGATACTGTTCGAAAGATTGCGGCTCCATAAAATGCCAGAATTCGCCATCGGTGTAGAGATATTGCATATCGGTATCAACCACATCGGCACCTTCAAGGCTTTCACCCGATTTAAAAGTTCGCTCCCATACCCGGCCGGTTTTGAGGTTTTTCATTTTTACACGGTTGAAGGCCTGGCCCTTGCCAGGTTTAACAAATTCATTTTCAACAATGGAACAGGGGTCGCCATCGAGCATTACTTTTAAACCGCTTTTAAATTCGTTGGTGGAGTAAGTTGCCATTAAAATCTCGCCTATCTAGTAAATTTTATTTAACCCTTTGGTTTTACTGGTTTTATTATCCTCACCAGTATCTCAGCAGCAGTTTTAAGCTGCGACGCAAACGCGCTTAGGCCCGGCGAAACGCGCACAGGCTCGTAAAGTGCGCGAATTATACAGGAGCTAAGGTACTGGCGTTAACTCCCACAGCAAGCATCACAAGATCTAGTTGATATTGGCTGCTAAAATGCCCGGCTTTGCTTTCAAAATTGCTTTATAAAAAGAGACTCCATCGCATGCTAGGCCAATCCATCCCAAGTCTCACATCACGTACCTGGCAAGAACAGTTGTCTTACCAAATGACCCAGCCTGAGGAGTTTTTAGACTTCGTACAATTGGATGAACACTGGTTACCTGCGGCAAAACGAGCCGCCGAGCTGTTTCCTCTGCGTGTGAGCCATGCCTATGCATCGCGCATTGAGAAGGGCAACCCGCAAGACCCGCTGCTACTTCAGGTTCTGCCGCTACAACGTGAGTTGCAATCTTCACCCGGTTTTACCACAGATCCGCTCGATGAGCGCAACTTCAACCCGGTACCCGGCCTAATTCACAAATACCATGGCCGCGTTTTACTGATCGCAGCACCCCACTGTGCAATCAACTGTCGCTACTGTTTTCGCCGTCATTTTGATTACAGCCACAACACTCCATCACGCCAAGAGTGGCAAGTGGCGCTCGATTACATCGCACAGCGAAAAGAAGTTGATGAAGTGATTTTAAGTGGCGGCGACCCCTTAGTGCTAGGCGACAAGCAGCTCGCGTGGTTACTCGATGCACTTGCGAAATTACCGCAAATAGAACGTGTGCGTATTCATACGCGCCTGCCAATTGTCTTACCAGACCGCATAACACCCAAAATTCTCGAGATTTTCAGCCGTCAGCAAACGGACATTGTCTTCGTAATACACTGCAACCACCGTCAGGAAATCGACACCCGTGTTGCCCGAGCGTTGGCAGATTTACGCAGCGCTGGAGTAACCCTTTTAAACCAGACGGTATTACTGAAATCGATAAATGATAACGCAAACATACTAATATCTTTGAGTAAGGAGTTGTTTCGCTGTGGGGTACTACCTTACTATTTACACCTGCTAGACAGAGTTTCTGGCACCTCACACTTCAATGTGAGCGAACATCACGCCAGGCAGCTCAGAGACGAGCTATTGGCCCAACTGCCGGGCTACCTGGTACCTAAGCTAGTCAAGGAAGAACCTGGTGCCTCAAGTAAATCGCCAATCGCCTAATCGTCTTTGCGTTCGCAGGGTGACCTGTGCCCGGCGCAAAAAACGCTATACTTGAGATTACTTGCCAGGGACAGAGAAACCCAGAGTACCAATGAGCCAACCGAGTTTACCTGAATATATTGCCTCCCTGCAGGCGCCTACGCCCGATCTCGCGAAGCTGAGTTTTTGCGCTAGCAAACCCGCTAAGGTCGCAGAATGGGCGAATCAGTTACGAGCAACGCAAATCGCACAAACCAGTGCAGCACTCTATAAGTGCCTGCCTGAGGTTGCCCGCCTGAAAACAAATTTCGATAGCCGGTTGGCAATATTGGAAGCCATTCGTCCGGTCACTCATCATGCCATCGAAGGCCTCACGCGCGATTTCCTACAGCAGCCTATTAACCTTTCACAGAACGCACAAAAAACAGCCATTGTAGCGCAAGCGATTCAGAAGGCGATGATCGAGGGTTACGTTCGCTGCATTCTGGAGATTTGCGTACAAAAGCGCTTCAAACAAACCATCCGGGACAGCCTCGCACAAGCGTTACATCGCGCCATCACCGGAATTGGCCTCATATTTTTCCGTACTTACCAGCTTTACACGCAACCCCCAGCAGGCTACTGGCAGCAGCTTCACAGCCTGTTCCAAATTGCGGATTACTTCGATTTACTGGCGGCCCCGGTCAAAGACCCACAATTAAAAACCCGGCCTGCCAGCAACGTGCAGACTGCATATGTGCGTGTGCTTATGCTGGCCACAGCCCGCCTGAACCAGCTTAACCAGAATGATATCGCACACATTTATTACGCCCTTGAATCCTGGGCGCAGTATGTGCGTTTGCACCCCTCTGTACTTCAGGATAAAGACAATTTCTATCTTCTGAATTTACACAGTGATTCTGGACCAGTTTACAAGTCGCGATTCAACGGCAGCGAAACCGATCGCGTTTTGGAGCTGGATTTTCGAGTACTCGTCAACCAACTGGCGAAGCAGTCTCCCAGTAACGCCGATAACGATCTTGAAGTCAGCGCAGCGAGCGCTATCACGGTGCCTCAAGGTTTTCCTGGCAGCCTTCTGGAACACCTGGTTGGCAGCTGGAGCAGCATCGCACAACGCCGACAGGAAAGGCGGGCGGTGCAAAACACCGCCGAGGTTTGCGTCGGCATGGTAAACGCCCACTTCATGGTGTGCGGTGAGCAATCTTTTGAAGACTTCAGTAACGAAGGCGGTTTGGGTGACGGCTTTGATACCAACGTTGTTGATATGTTGGGTCTCGGCGTACCAGGAAGCTCGGGCAACAGAGCAGCGCCCGACAACATGAGTTATGCAGTTACGGTACAAAATGTGAGCGCAGGTGGATGCTGCCTGTTGTGGAAAGGAAAAATTCCCAGTCGCCTCAAAGCGGGTGAACTTATTGGATTGAAAGAGCAGGGGCGGCATAGCTGGGGAATTGGCGCAGTGCGTTGGGTGCGGCAGTATCGCGGGGAATCGCAACTGGGTATTCAACTTTTGGCCAACCACCCCAAACCCTATGGTATCGCCCAGACGTACGACATGGGCGGCTATTCCGATTACATGAGAGCGTTTTATCTCCCAGCCGCAAAAAACGGCAATACTCCCGCATCACTACTGACTGCAAGCGCACCGTTCAAGGAGCTGGATAAAGTCAAACTGTTTGATGGTGAACAAGCCGTTTCCGCGAAACTTAACAAGATCATGTTTGCTACCGGCTCAATCCAGCAATTTATGTTCAACACACTTGAAGTTCCACAGCAAAAGCGTGCAGCCACACTGGGTGCAAGCCCCCCAAAAAGTAGTACTCCCTTCGATGAAGATTGGGACTAAACGCTCCTGGCAGCCCAAATGCTGCCGGGCAGGCGCGAATCTAAATGTTAAGCCATTTCTAGGGCTATACTTATATTTCTAGTACACTTGTGGTTTGCCAAGATTTATTGGTCGCTGTTATAACGCGTGCAGGTCGGCACTGCCATCACCTCAATCGTTATAACACCCCGTACGGCCAAATTTTATTCATTCGACGACACGCTGCATTCACCATCTTATGTCTCAAACCAAAACAATAAGATTGCTCATTCTTAACGACTCGCGTGCCGAGGCAGAAAGACTCATCAGCATGCTTCACAACGCCGGGCGGCCGGTGAGGGCTCAGCATGTCGATAACAGCGAAGCTCTCACCAAACTGTTGCAGGAAAAGGTGTGGGATTTGATGATTGGACTGGATACCACCAGTAATCTCAAACCCCTGGAAGCTATTCGCATCATCCGCCGCCTCAACAAAGACGTGCCACTCATTCTACAATCCAACGACGAAGGCACGCCGCCAATAGTTGAAGGTTTAAAAATGGGCGCGGTAGACGTAGTAAGGGTTGATGAAGACCAACACTTGTTGTACGTGATACAACGTGAATTCAACAACCGTGAAGATCGCGACCTGCGCCGCTTTGCGGAACGCCGGCACAAAGATATCGAGCGCAGAAATCAACAGCTACTCGACAGCTCTCGCGACGCAATTGCCTTTGTACAAGATGGCATGTTTCTGTACACCAACGACTCCTTCGTCGAGCTTCTTGGCCATACTTCCCGCGACGATCTCGAATGTATGCCGGTTATCGACATCACCAAAGAAGCTGATCAAGACAAGGTTAAACGCTTCCTGAAGGATTTTATGCTTAAAGGTAGCGATATCGACACGAGTAAACTGGAGTTTTCAGTGGTTACCAAAGATGGTGCCGAACGTCCCCTAAGTGTTGATGTACGTAAATCCAGTTATGATGAAGAACTGTGTATTCAGTTTCTAATTCGCACCAGCGCGGCCGCCAGCGAAGAGCTGGAAGCTCAGCTCAAACAGATTAAAAACCAAGACCTTGCCACGGGGCTCTACAACAGAGGCTATCTTATCGACACGCTCCACGGTGTTGTGGACGACGCCGCCAGCGGCAAATACAACAGCGCCCTGATAAATATTTGCGTGGAAAATTTTAGCCAGACGGTCGACAACAAAATCGGCGTTGCCTCGTCTGATATTGTGCTTAGCGCTATTGCCGAGTACACAAAATCCCTCGTTAAAGCCAACGATGTGCTGTGTCGTTACGGTGAAAACTCCTTCATGCTGGTGGTTCCCAAAATAGATCCGGAAACCGCTGTAAAGCGCGCGCAGACCCTGTGCCAGAAACTTACCGAAAATATTGTTGACATTGACGGCAGCACCCTGCAGTTCAGCTACGCGCTCGGAATATCGGTAATAAACGAGACCACTGCCGACGCTGAAACGCCTATTACACATGCTGTGAAAGCTTACGAATTAGCCAAGGGCCAGGAGGAGATTACAGCACGGGTTCGCATCTACGAGCCGGAATCACGCACCGACCAGAAGAAAGACATTTCCAATATGGTTCAGCGAGCGCTCGATGCCGGGCGGTTTAAGCTACTTTACCAACCAATACTCAGTTTGCGCGGTTCAGACAAAGAACACTACGAAGTTTTATTGCGCATGATTGGTGAGGATGGCAACGAAATATCGCCCAATGATTTCCTCTCGACTGCAGCAAAAATTGGCGCTACCACAAAAATCGATCGCTGGGTGATTTTGGAATCGATTAAGGTACTCTCAGAACACCGTAAAACCGGTAACCAAACGCACCTGCTGGTAAATTTAAGTCGCGAATCCATGCTGGATTCGACCTTGCCACCCTGGCTCGGGGTGGCCTTTAAAGCCGCTGACTTGCCGCCAGATGCGATTATATTCCAGCTCAACGAAATCGATGTTAACGATCACTTGAACGTGGCTTCCAGCTTTACCGAACTGCTTACCAAACTCGGCTCATCGTGCAGCGTTAACCGTTTCGGTTGTGCGCTGAACCCATTCAACGCATTGCAACATCTGAAATGCTCTCACGTTAAAGTCGACGGATCATTTACCCAGGAGCTCCAGGAAAACAGCGACGAAGCGGTACAAGCCCTCAATGAGTTGGTGAGCGAGCTCCATAAGCACGACAAAATCACTATCGTACCCTTTGTGGAAAACGCCAGTGTGCTGTCCAAACTCTGGCAATCCGGTGTGCATTATATTCAGGGCTACTACCTGCAAGGCCCAGCCGATGCCATGAACTATGATTTCGATACGGAATCATAAGCGCTGCGCACGCGCTAACGCACTTCGAGAGGGGTGGAGGATAGATTGCCATTCTTTTGGGGAAATGTGTTGATACGTTAGCTTTTAAGCGAAACCTGTTTTCTCATCCGAGCCATCCATTTTGCCCTCCCGAAGGGCGTAGCCCGCTCCCGATTCCCGAAGCACACCTTAGTGTGCGCTCCCGCCTCCTCGCCGCAGGCGAATTAATCTATTTCCCTGTCTCGAAAGCCCATCAGATATAAGATAGCGTCCAGTCCGAGGGTGGAAATGGCCTGTTTGGCTTCAGCGCGAACCAGAGGTTTGGCGCGGAAGGCGATGCCCAGGCCGGCGATGCTGAGCATTGGAAGATCGTTAGCACCGTCGCCCACAGCAACTACCTGTTCCAGGCTGATACCTTCCTTCTCTGCGAGCTCGGCCAATAATTCAGCCTTGCGTTTTCCGTTAACGATTTCACCACGTACATTGCCAGTTACTTTGCCATCGACAATTTCCAACTCGTTGGCAAATACGTAGTCGATACCCAATTTTTCCTGAACAAAACGCCCAAAATAATTGAACCCGCCAGATAGGATTGCAGTTTTGTAGCCCAGTTTTTTGAGGGTAGCGATTAGACGAGGGGCTCCTTCGGTGATCGGCAAACCGGCTGCAATACCGTCCAGCACGGCTTCATCCAGGCCTTTCAGTAACGCCATTCTGCGTCGAAAACTCTGATTGAAATCCAATTCACCACGCATCGCCGCCTCGGTTATTGCCGCCACCTGTTCACCGACACCGGCAGCTTTCGCGAGTTCATCGATCACTTCCGTTTCAATGAGGGTGGAGTCCATATCGAAACACACCAGGCGCCGAGTGCGGCGGTACATATTGTCTTCCTGGAACGCGATATCGACATCCATGGCCGACGCGAGGTCCGCGAGTGCTGCACGCAATTGGCTGATATCGGTCACCTTGCCCCGCGCGGAGAATTCCACACAAGCCTGGCTCTTGGGCTCAGGGCCCTGTAACGGCACCCGACCCGTGAGTCGTGAAATGTTGTCTATATTGAGTTGATGACGTGCCAGAATATCCGTCAGTAGTGCTATTTGTTGCGCACTAATATGTCGGGCTAAAAGGGTTACTATGTGGCGCTGTTTCCCCTGGTGGCTGACCCAATCGTGATAACTTGTTTCACTAATTGGTTGAAAACGCACCTGTATTTCCATGTCGTGCATACAATAGAGAATATCTTTTACGGCACGCGAAGATTCTGGTTCGGATGGGATATCAACAAGCATACCCAGTGAGAGGTGGTCGTGAATAACCGCCTGACCAATATCCAGGATATTGGCATTGTTGGCGGAAAGAATGCGAGTCACCGAAGAGGTCACCCCCGGCCGATCTCTTCCGGAAATGTTAATCAGAATAAGTTCACGCACGTTGTATAACCTATATTCTCAGTTGACAGGGATGACAGGTAAAAAGAGGCCGCATTATAAAGTAATGCACGACAAAAACGAGAATTTGCCAATCTGGGGCAATGCCACTAAGGTATGCAGCCAAAAAACATCGCAGAGGAATCCTGTTTGCGTCTAAAAATAAATCGCATGCCCGCAATGGCGAGCTGTTGTCTGGGATTCGCGCTAGGTGTCGCGCTGTTGGCAATGCTGACCCTACCAGGCTACAGTCGGTTACACACCCAATATCTGCAAACCTACGGCAATGCACTGGCTGCAATGGCGGCAAACCAAGCGATTGAGGCCAGCTTTAATAACGACCTCATTGGCTTGCAGGCGATACTGCAGGAAGTGATGAAAAACCCAAACACACTCCTGGCAACAATCCATGATGTTGAAAACCACTTGCAAGTTCAGGCTGGCGATTCGCGAGCTCTGGAGCAAAGCAAAAGCCTTTCCTTCACAACACCCATCGTGTTGCATAGCAGTATTACCGGCTATCTCAGCGTACATTTGAAACAAGCCGACTCCGCCTCGCCTGTGCCGGTTTGGCTAGTGATATTGAGCTGCCTATTAATGGTGTCTGTGGCAATCTGGCAACTGGTAGCTACCGACAGTTTTGAACTTATCGATACGCCACTGGAGAGCGGTTCAAAATCCAGCAACGATGGCGAGCCCCTAACATACGAAAATTCATCCGACGACAGCGAAACCCACGATAACTCTGTACAAGAAATTCCTCTGGTGTATGCCATCATCCATATAAAAAACTTGGCGGTGCTACAACAACAACTCAACGGTGAAAACTTTCGTAAAACTTTGAGTACAGTTGACCAAATCATCAGTGATGTTTTAGCCCTCTACAATGGCGCCGGCTACAGTTTCAATAACGACCAGTTTCAGTTGCGTTTCTACGCAATAGATGCCACCAATGAAGCCTTGTTTCGAGCTGCCTGCAGCGCTTGGTTAATCGTTGAACTGGCCAGTATTGTCGAAAATATCCCCTTGGATCTTGCAGCGTTTGTATCCGCCAACCACCTGGACCTCGCTCCCGCAAACCTGCCCATCGCCGGGCTGGTTATCGAAAACCAAGCTGCAGCAGATGAACTGATCTCGCGCCGACTGAATTTTCTTGAGGTGGGCTCCGAAGATGGACGCAAAGTCGTGGCTGGGTTCGAGCAACCGTTTAAATCGTTACTTGAGAAACAGCGCGCACAACTTGCAGAATTGAGCTAATTTACGCACAAATGGTCGATTCCCCGGACAGCCTATGAAATGGTTTGACTTTCCGTGGCTTATTGCCCAAAACGCTTGCCAGCATCGTTTAAATATTCCGTTTCGGCACCGGTAGCTTGCCGTAGCAATACTTTGTTTCGATGTGGAAATCGTCCAAAGGTTTCGATTATTTCCCTATGCAGCAGGGCATGGCGTAAACTTCCCCTCACCTGCTCCACAAATGGTGCAGTGGTACGCTCCAATAACTCTTCAAATACCGCAACGCCCAGGTGTTGCCGTACTAAATCTTCTGAATGCTGTAAGGGCATATAAAGAAAAATACACTCAATCGGGTGTAAACATTCAGGGCATTTCTGCTGCAGTGCCACATCCAGTATATTTATCGCAAAACGATCAAAAGCAAACGCACGCGCTGTTCTGCGGAAACAATTGCGACTAAACTGGTCGAACAAAATAATTGCTGCGAGCAATTCACGACATGACGCTTCACGCCATGTACTGCTGCCCCTTGATCTGCCGCTGTAGTAGTCGCTCGCAGGTATAAACAAAGCGCCGAAACGATCACGAATTTCGAGATCCACATCTTTACCCCCGCTATACCATAAAGGCGCTTGTTTTTTTAATGCATCAGCACTCTTGGTAGCATCACCAAACCAAAAATTGAGGATGTCATCTATAGGTAAAATAAACGTCATATTCAATGAGGGAAACCCTACCCCCTGTCATGTAGCGTTCACATTTCAGGATTAGCCTTAGCAGAATTTATGGTGTATTCAGGGCTTATTTTACAGAAGTAAGACAATTGCCCCAGTAACAGCACAACGACAGCACACAAGGTCTTGCCATGATCAACGTCGAAAAAGCAATAACCACTAAGTTTCCAACCTTTGCGAGCAAGCCCGCGCTGATCCGCCGGCCAACACTTTCGCTCCTTAAAAGGTTGGTGCATGAAAATGAGATTAACCGGTTTCTGCTTGAGCACAAAGATGTAAAAGGCGTCCCGTTCATCGAAAAGGTGTTCGATTATTTTAATTTTAACTACACGGTTGCAACGCGCGATCTCAATCAGGTGCCATCGCAAGGGCGCGTGGTGATTATTGCCAACCACCCCATTGGTTCGTTAGATGGCCTAGCCATTTTGAAACTCATTAGCGAAGTACGCAGCGATGTAAAAATCGTCGCGAATGATATGCTCATGAACTTCAGCAATCTGAATGAGTTATTTATTCCGCTCGACAATATGACCGGCGGTAGCGCACGGCGCAGCTTCAAAAAGGTGATCGAAGCGCTGCAAGACGAGCAAGCCATTATCGTATTCCCAGCCGGAGAAGTCTCTCGCGCAAGACCTACCGGTGTTAAAGATGGCCACTGGCGGCCTGGGTTTTTGCATTTTGCACGAAAAGGAAAGGCGCCAATTTTACCTGTGCATATCAAGGCCAAAAACTCTTTGTTGTTTTACGGAGCCTCGGCCTTGTTCAAACCTCTGGGTACCGCTCTCCTGGCACACGAAATGTTCAACAAACATTCGCGTAAAATCACCTTTAGTATTGGGGAGCCAATTCCCAACGAATCGCTGTTTACCGATCAATTGCGCGACCGCACCTTAGTAAAGCGACTCAAAAAACACGTTTATAATCTCGCGCAAAAAAAGAACAAGGTTTTTGCCACCCAAAAGCGTTTGGCGGCCCCCGAGTCGCCAGACGATCTGGAGCGCGAGCTAGCTAAGGCAAAACGCATTGGCAGCACGCGAGACAACAATGAAGTGTTTCTGGTGAACTATGCGCCAAACTCAGCAATCATTCGCGAGATCGGCCGCCTGCGTGAACTAACCTTCCGGGCCGCGGGAGAAGGCACCGGCCAAAAACGCGATCTGGACGAGTTCGACACCTACTACGAGCACCTGGTGCTCTGGAACGCTGAAGCGCGCGAGATCGCGGGTTCTTATCGCATTGGTAACGGCCAACACATTTTGGCGGAAAAAGGCATTCGCGGTTTTTACACCAGTACCTTGTATCGTTTTGATCCTCGTTTCGCGCAATATTTTGCTCAGGGCGTGGAATTAGGCCGCAGTTTTGTATCACCTAAGTATTGGGGTAAGGCCTGCCTGGATTATTTATGGCAAGGGCTCGGCGCTTATCTGGCACACAATCCCCATTTGCGCTATCTCATCGGTCCGGTGAGCATGAGCGCCGACTACCCACGGGATTTAATGGACACCCTGGTGTTCTTTTATCGTCGTTATTACAACTTTCCCGATGCTCTGGTAAAAGCTAATTTTCCTTACCTGCTATCGACTGAACGCATGGCCTTTCTCGACAAACAGTTTGGCGATCGCGATGCTGATGAAGCTTTCGATTTTATGCAACAGCGTTTCGCGGCGCGGGGTCAAAAACTGCCGGTACTATTCAAACAATACACGGCTCTGTTTGAAAAAGGCGGTTTTTTATCACTCATATTCAGCCGCGACCCGGACTTTGGCGATTGCCTCGACGGCCTCTGCATGGGGGATATCACTCGCCTCAAACCCAGTAAATTTAAACGCTATATTGGCGAGCCGGAAAGTAAATAACCACGCTTATTTCAGGGCGCGTTGCGCGCGCCCGACCAAATCTGCCGTATAGTTCATCACATGAAAAATCACATTTTGTTCGTTGCTACCCGACACAAGTACCGCGCCCGGGCCTCGCGCATAGATGGCCACATCTTCACCCGCATGGGTTTCCGCATCTAGAGGCACCAGGGTTTCCTGATGGTAACCCGGGTCTTGAGTATCGATTTTTTCAATCTCTGCACGACCTGAATGTGCCGGTGTATCATAGCGAGCGTCGGCATTGTGGTTACCAGCATCCAATTCGAAGCCGGGACCATTAAGATAACCGACGGTGGTATAGGGTTTATTATTTAAATCGCGCGCCCACTCGCCATTGGATGTGTGTTTTGATTTCCCAAGAATGGGATTTCCCCGTGGCGCATAACCGGCAATCATAAACACATGGCTATGATCGGCAGTCACAATAATTAAGGTATCTTTCGGATCGGTACGAGCCACAGCGACGTCCACGGCATCAGAAAGTGCGACGGTATCCTGTAAGGCGTTATAAGCGTTGTTGATGTGGTGCGCATGATCGATACGGCCAGCTTCCACCATCAGAAAATACCCTTTTTTATTTTGTTGCAAAATATCCAGCGCCGCCGAAGTCATTTCGGCTAATGATGGCTCAGTTTTTTTTTGTTTTTCTGCGGATCGCTGACTGTCGTAAGCCATGTGTGAATTACTGAATAATCCGAACAATGGTTGCGTTTTACTTTTCGCCGCGTGATTTAAATCGTCCCGATTAGCAACAAAAATTCCCTTTGGGTTGTTTTCTTGCCACTCCTTCACCAGGTTTCTACCGTCTTCCCGCTTACCGGTTAACGTGGTTCCGTTGAAGGTAAATTGCCCAGCCGGTAAAAAATTTTTAGCGCCACCACCTAGCACCACGTCAATACCGTCGCTTGAGAATTTTTGATTTGATTTCGGCCGAATTTGCGCGACCGTTTCAGTAAGGGTGTTGGAAAAATGAATTAACTGGCTAGCAATATCTTCACACCCTGCTTCCCGTGCCACTGCGGGAGTGCTTATGTCACTTTCCCAGTCACGTTCTACTGAACTCGCATAAGTCGCTGCAGGTGTTGCGTGTGTTATTCGCGCGGTGGAAACAACCCCGGTCGCCATTCCGGCAATTTCAGCCAGCTCCACCGCACTGAGTAATTCATTGTTTTTTTGTGAATCGCACTCACCACGCAAAGCACCATCGTTTACGCTCAACACGCCGGCTTTGGTTTTTACCCCGGTTATCATAGCCGTCATGGTACCTGCAGAATCCGGCGTTTGTTGATTGGTATTGTATGTGCGCGATAACCCGCTATAGGGAAACTTATCAAACGCCAATTCATATTCTTCACCCAAGAGCCCATGCTGCTGGCCCGCAAATATTCTCGCAGCTGTAACGGTGCTTATCCCCATGCCATCACCAATCAACAGAATTACATTTTTGGCTTTGCCTTGAGCCTTAACTCCCAGAGCAGCGGCTTTGCTCTTCACTTTTTGCTCGCCGGCGTGATACCAACTGGCGGCAACTTCAGGGTAATCCGTCAGCTGTACATCATTTTTTGCTGCGTTTGCTTGCGCAAAAGCAGATATCAATACGAGGGTTAAAGTAGCTTGAACGAGAGAATGAACTTTCATAGTTTGGGATTCACTTCACTTATCGCAGGGAGTCGAGATGCGATAGTTTACTGAAAAAACCATGAATATCGTGTGGCAGAGGAAAAATAAACCCCCACTCCATAAGGAAGCGGGGGTTCCATTTGCAAAATCCTGTGAGCGGATTTATGCGTTGGTGAGGCTACTGCCACACCTTCGGTGCTGATAACCTCAGCGGTTTTGCAATGCAATCACCGGCTTTACTGCTCGCCCTCAGTGTTTGCGACTTGCATAATCAAATTATAGCCAGTGCCCACCCAGGTACCTAAGAATGATTTTATCTTGAAATGCAATTGTTCAATTATCGAACGAATAAGCGTCGCTTCATGGGTTTAAGTGTCCCATAACTTGCCCTGCTATGCGCCTTTCTCTATAGTCGGTCTCGAATTTTCAGCAACTCTTATGCGGGATTAATATATGCAACGCCAGTTTCCCTCAACCCGCCTGCGCCGCAATCGCTTTTCGGAATTTTCTCGGCGTTTGGTGCGCGAAAATACCCTCAGCTCCAGTGATTTAATCTATCCGGTGTTTGTTATTGAAGGCTCCGGACAGCGACAGGAAATCCATTCCATGCCAGGTCAGTTTCGTTTGACCATGGATGAGTTGGAACGTGAAGTGGAAGAGCTCCTCGAATTGGGTATACCCGCCATCGCGCTATTTCCCAACATTAGCGCTGAATACAAAAGTGAGAATGGTGAAGCCGCCTTTGACGAAAACGGTCTGGTCGCCAGAACTGTTCGCACATTAAAACAAAGCTATCCCGAAATGGGGATTATTTGTGATGGCGCCCTGGACCCTTACACCACCCACGGTCAAGACGGCATTATCAACGACGCTGGCTATGTGTTGAATGACGAAACCGTGGTGGCCTTGCAGCGCCAGGCTCAGGTTTGTGCCGCCGCCGGTGCAGACATTATTGCGCCTTCCGATATGATGGATGGTCGCGTAGGAGCAATACGGGGGGCGCTCGACGAATGCGGCTTTATCAATACGCAAATCATGGCCTATTCCGCCAAATATGCCTCATCGTACTATGGCCCATTTCGAGACGCCGTGGGCTCTGCTGCAAACCTGGGGGGCGGCAACAAGTATACCTACCAGATGGACCCAGCCAACGGTGATGAAGCACTTCATGAAGTCGGCCTTGATATCAGTGAGGGTGCCGACATGGTGATGGTGAAGCCTGGGATGCCCTATCTTGACATCGTGCGCCGGGTCAAGCAGGAGTTTGGTGTTCCCACGTTTGTGTATCAGGTGAGTGGCGAGTACAGCATGCACATGTTCGCCATTGCAGCAGGTGCACTTTCAGAGGCAGTCATTATGGAGTCGTTAGTGTGTATCAAGCGCGCTGGCGCAGATGGCATATTAAGCTACTTTGCCAAGCGTGCAGCGGAGCTTATTAAAGCCGGCTAAGGCCATGAACTCACGTCTCTTAGTGTGGGTTTTTACAGCGCTTTTGCTACTGGGTGTCGCTAGCCAGTTGTTGCTCACGCAGCTGTCGAGCGGCAACCTCGGCGCTGGCTCTCAGGAGCAACCAACACCCGTGCCCACCCCACAGCCCACCTACATCACCAAAGTTCGAGTCGCGGCCCCAACGTCGGCAACAGACCATCGCAACGACTACACCTTCGAGCTTTTAAACGAAGTGCTGAAGGTAACCGAGCCTCAATATGGCCCCTTTAGAATTGAGTTCGCCCCAGCGATGTCGCGTGAACGGCAGTTGGCCGCCATTAAAACTGGCGAGGTCATCAACGTCGCCGATGTATCAGCAACCCCCCATTGGGACGCGGTTGCCAAACCGGTGGAATTTCCGATTCGGCGCGGTTTGCAAAACTACCGTTTGCTGCTGGTTCACTGCGATAACCTGGCTAAATTTGCCGAAATTCAAAACCTTGAAGAGCTTCGAACCTTGCGTGGCGGCGTAAATAAACAGTGGTCGATAGCTGAAGTGTTGGCGGAACATCAGTTCAATTTGGTATATGGAGAAGACTATGACGGCTTGTTCGCAATGCTGGCGCAAAAACGCTTTGATTACTTTCCACGAGCGATGAATGAGATTTTTCGCGAGTACCAGGACCGAACGCAAGAGCTGCCGCAGTTGTGTATCGAACCCACGCTGGCACTCTACACGGTATCTCACACACACTTTTATGTTGCCCCCAATCAACCGGAATTACACCGTCGCATCGCGGAAGGACTGCACCGCTTGAACGCATCCGGCGGACTAGAAACGCTTTTAGCAAAACATCACGACCTGAGACGAATACGAACCGAACTGCGCAATCGCCGCCTGTTTCGCATCGAGAACAACTACATTCCCAGCTATCGCAAACTGGTCAATCAATAATCGTATATAGCACCGCTATTCCCGATACCAGCTACCGTCGCTGTTGCGCCTGATAAACATTTGCGAAAACCAATAGTAGCGTGGCCCTCCTGCGTGGGCGGTGCAGTTGTATCGACTGCGACCCACTGGCAGCGAACGTGGGGCTTTGGCTAACACACTGCCACCTTTTGCCTTAACAACAATCGCACCCTGGCCCGAGGCAAAACACTGTACGATGTTCGCGTAACGGAACAATGGCGAAATCAATTCCAGCTGCGGCATGGTTTCACCGGCGGGCAATTCGGGATCCTGCAAAACCCGGCCTTGAGAATCGTGCACCACAGTATTGAGTTTCACAAAAGGCAAGCTGTAAATTTTGGTGGCGAAGTCGTCCATAGAGCCGTACACGCCCCCCATCGGAAAACGTGGAATAAGTTGCGGGTGGGTATACGCGGCCACTGGCCCAGATTGCTGTCCGAACGCCAGGTAGCCATCCGTCGCCAGCATGTCCATTAGATTGCTATCGTATTCGCCATAGGGATAAGCGAAATATTTAGGGGCTTTTCCCAACACCTTTTTGAGGCGCTTTTCAGCAAAGAGCAGCTCTTGCAAACGCCTCTCTTGAAACGCTTCACGCGATTCTCCTGCACGTCTGCGAATTAGATGTGCGTGACTATCGGTATGATTGGCAACAGTAACGCCATGTTTGCTCAGCTCACCCAGCTCCTCCCAACTCATGTAAAGTGGGTTTTTCTCGTCGTGCGGTTTGCTATTAACAAAAACTGTGAACGGCCATTTACGTTTGTGTAGCTCTGGCCAGGCTGTTTCGAATATCGACTTGTAACCATCGTCGAAAGTGATAATCACTGCTTTATCAGGAAGCTTTCCAGATTGCAGAATTTTCGGGAGAGCCTCAATTGATATCACTTCGAACTGTTGCTCGGCAAGGAAGGCCAGATGCGCTTTAAACAAATCTGGCGAGGTGCTGGTCGAGGGCGGCGACTTGGTGGATATGTGGTGATACTGCAGCACCACCAGTGCCTGTGTCGAGCTACTCCACAAAGAAAAACAAGTGAGCACAAGCGCGCAAAACAGCGATGAGCGAAAAACCATGGTATCTTGCCTTTTTAAAATCAACCTCTGCAAAGGAGGCGATGTTGTTACTCAATTCGAGACACTCTCATCATAAATACGTGTTTGTGAAACACGTATTTACAGGAGCTTTTACCAACAATTGTGTAATGGCCAAGCGCTTATTTTTCAAACAACTGAAATTAACGGGCATCATTTTAGTGTGCTTGTTAACCACGCTGCAAATCGGTTGTAGTAAAGTACCTGCACCCCAAAACACGGAAACTGAACCAGGCCCGCCAACTTTTAAGAATTACACGGAAACCGGTGATTTTACGGCGCTGCAGGAGCGAGGTGTGGTTCGCCTACTGGCACCACGCTGGGAAGACACAGGTCTGCCCCGTGAAGGTTTACCCAATCATGGGTACCGCGAACTTGCTGAGCAATTCGTCGCCTCCCTGGGGCTAAAAATTCAATGGTTGGCCGCAGACAACCACAGCGATTTAATCACCATGCTCGAAAGTGGCAAAGGTGACATTATTGTGACTCACCTTACCCACACTGACGCCCGCGAACAGCACATCGCTTTTACTCTACCGGTATCGCGCGCCTTTGAACAGGTGGTTTCAACGCAAGAGGGACTCACGGAACCAGCCAAGCTCAAGAATAAACATTTTGCGGTAGGCAAAGGCACCTCTTACTCAGAAACTCTGCACGCTTACGCAGCGCAGCATCCGGAACTCAAAATCCACATTAGCGAGCTGGACAACGGCGACCCGGAATATCTACTCGATAAAATCGCCGCCGGTAAATTCGACGCAACCATCATGGATGACAATCAGGCCAAGGCATTGGCCAGTTACCGCGAAGATACTCACATAGGAGCCAACCTCACCCCCACCCGGCCCATCGCCTGGGCTACTCGTAAAAATTCCCCGGAATTATTGTCGCGGCTTAATAATTTTTTAACGGAATCCCGAATTACGCAAATACGCAGCAAGCGAAGCAACGACGATTTCGATGTGATAAAGAAGCGTAAAGTGCTGCGTATTATTACCCGCAACAGCGCGGCAACTTACTTTCTCTGGCGCGGCGAATTAATGGGGTACGAATACGATTTAATGAAGAAATTTGCAGATCGACAAGGCTTGCGTCTGGAAGTTGAAGTAGCACCACCCGGTACCGATATGATTAGCATGTTAAAGTCTGGCGAGGGTGATGTGATTGCTGCCAACATGACCATCACAGAGAATCGGCGCCTCCGGGGCATTTCATTTACACATCACTACCATATCACCAACGAGCAATTGGTGAGCCGCAAGCAAGCGCAATCGCTCGACACGCTCGAGAACTTGAAGGGTAGAACCCTGGTAGTTCGCCCAGACACAGCTTACTGGCAAACCGCGCAACATCTTCTCGACAGCGGATATGAACTCAAATTGCAAGCCGCTCCCGCCGATCAAACCACAGCGGAAATTCTTAGTGCTGTGGCTCAGGGTAATTATGATGCAACAATTGCCGACAGCCATCTGGTGGGCATTGAGGCGAATTTCGATGACGACCTAGTGCCGGGGCTGATGCTGGAAGAAACCCGCAAGCTCGGCTGGGCGGTTCGCGCAGAAAATCCACTATTACTGGAAGCATTGAATAAATATATCAAGCTGCACTATCGCGGCAAATTTTTTAATGTCACCTACAATAAATATTTTCGCAATGAATCTCGCATCGATAAATACCAGGGACAGCGGCTGCTGCATGGCGAAATTCTGTCACCCTACGATGATATTGTTAAACCGCTTGCGGTACGCTACCAGTTCGACTGGCGTATGCTGGTGTCGCAAATGTATCAGGAAAGTAAATTTAACCCACGCGCAAAGTCCTTTGCCGGCGCTGTGGGATTATTCCAGGTTATGCCGCGAACTGCGCGGGAACTAGGCTTTAAGCTGCCGCTAACTCCGGAAACTGGCATTCATGCGGGCATTAAATATCTCGACTGGACGCGCGAACGTTTCGAAGCACATTTACCCTTGGAAGAGCGTCTGTGGTTTGCGCTGGCGGCGTACAACGCAGGCTTTGGGCACGTCAATGATGCTCGCCGGTTGGCACGTCAAAAAGGTTGGCAGGGCGACGTTTGGTTCGGCAATGTTGAGGCCGCGATGCTGTTGCTTTCAAAGCGGGAATACTACAATAAAGCCCGTTTTGGCTATGTGCGAGGCACTGAACCTGTTAACTATGTTAGAAAAATTAAAGATCGTTACTATGCGTATTTGGGCTTGTAATCGTGTTACGCATTGCCAGACGACTGCGCTTTATGTGTCATGTAATCTTGGTAGCGGTTTCGCTCCATCTCGAGATAGTGTTCGAGGCTGCGTTGCGGAGCTGGTGCAAAATAGTCATCCAATGCCATGAACGACAATATGCGGTCGAGCCTGAACACCCGATAATCTTCACGTAATTCACACCAACCCAATAGCGTCCAGGTATTACCCCAGAAAAAAATACCCAACGGCCAAACGCAACGTTGTGAGTTTTCCTGTTTGGCATTTTCATACTCCAACGCAATTTTTTGTCGGGCTTTTATGGCTTTGCGAATTTGCTCGCTGTAGGGTGTGATACCCATTTGCTGTTGATAATCGGGCACCTGGATCGCCGACACCTCTTCGAGCGCTCGGAGGTGTGGTGGAAGGCAGGCCAGAATCTTGTGCAGCGCGCTGCTCGCCGATGCCGCGAGTTGACGGTCACTCCAGGCACGTATCATACGCACCCCAAGCAACAAAGCCTCCACTTCATCCTGATCAAACATTAGTGGTGGCAATTGGAAATGGCGCTGCAAGCGATAGCCTACCCCGGCCTCCCCTTCAATGGGCACTCCTGACAAACTCAGTACCTGCACGTCCCTATAAATGGTACGTTCAGAGACCGCCAATTCCTCGGCAATTTGCTGCGCGGTAAGCACGGTACGCCGGTTGCGCAGCATATTGAGTATTTGAAAAAGTCGTTCGGCCTTTCGCATGCAGTGCCTGGTATCAATGAGCTCCCGCTACGCCGCATTCATCTCCGGATAAACCTGGGAATGAATCGCCGCTTTGGTAAAGCTAACGGATTTTGTATCGATCAATGTCATAAATTCATCGAAAGTCGGCGTGGCTTCCAGCGACTTCGAATTTGCGCAAGCCTGTTCACTCTGCCAGTAGATAATATCCTGCCAACGGCCCGCGTCAGTCCGTGTCATTGAGCGGTACACAAAACCTTCGGTTTTTAACAGTAGGCTGTCCACTTTTGCGCTGCTTTGAAGCAATTGCTCAGCGGTAACTCCAGCGTTTAAATCGAAGGTGTAAATACAAACAATGCTCTGGTTCATAAGATTCTCCATGTTCATGAAATGAAAGCGCAAAACGTTTTTAGACGTGTGCACCAAACTGCGGAGAAACTGTAACCAAGCCCTACTGACAACGTGGTGTCAGTAGCGTGTCAGTTGATTATAGCGGGTTGCGGCTTTGCCAGGTTATTCATCCAGGCGCGCAATCGGATACGAATGCGCACCGGCAGGAATTTCGCGAGATCCTCCACATACATCAACACATATATGGCGAGAAACGGTAATTCCAGCCACAAAACACCAGCACAGAAAACCGGTAAACCAATACCCCAGGTAACGATAGTGTCGGTTATCAGCACGAAACGGTTGTCGCCACCGGCACGCAGAACCCCGAGAATTCTCATCATATTAAGCACTTTGACCCAGATCAGCAGGCTGAAAATAGCGAGCGTGTCGTTAAGCAGTACTTCGGTAGCTGGGTCCAAATTGTCGAACACTCGAATTATGAGTGGTCGCAACAGAAAAAGCGCCGCACTAAATAACAACACCAGTGACAATGTCAGGCGATCAAAAAAGCGATACAACTGCCAGGCTTCGGAGTTGCGTGAGCCCCCCAAAGCGCGCCCGATCATAACGGTTGCAGCATTTGCGAGGCCAATAAACAGGGCAAAAAACAGGCTTTCAATAGGCACCACAACGCCCATTACAGCAAGGGCATCGGTACCCGCAAAACCGGTAAGCACATGGTAGGTGGCGTTGCCCACCCCCCAAATAATGTGATTGATTATCAGGGGAATTGAAAAAGACAAATAACGCTTGAAGGTAGGCCCGTCGAATGCTGCGATAAAACTGTGGCTTCGCAACGCGAAGCCATGTCGCTGCCACTGCAGCCACGCCAATATCCCAACGATTTGCACACCTCGTGAAATAAGTGTGCCCCAGGCCGCACCTTCAACGCCCAGTGCCGGCAAACCCCAGTGGCCAAATATTAAAAGGTAATTCAGAAAAATATTCAGTAGCGCTGCCATGCCGCCCATCAATAGTGGTAAGCCGGTGTTGCCCAAGGCTCTCAAGGCTGCTTCATATATCGCCACCAGTTGCGTAAAAATAAGTACCAGAGCGGTGATTTGCAGGTAGCGACTGGTTAGCGCCACCACTTCGGGATCGGGGTTAATGAGCTTCACCCAGTAGGGGCTCAAATATCCAAAGCCGAGAGTGAAGGGCACCATCACGGCGGTACCAAACATCACCGCGAGAGCAACAGTACGCTGACACGCGGGGAAATCATCTGCACCGGTATACTGGGCGACTAATATGCTGCACCCAGCGCCCACACCCGCCATCACAACCAACAGCAAAAAGTGCAGTTTCGCGGCTAGCCCTACCGCCGCAATTGCCATAGGCCCCAAATCGCCCACCATCACCACATCGGCCATACCCAAAAGGGATTGCAGTACCATTTGCATCGCAACTGGAAGCGCTAAACCGGCAACACTCAGCCAGAACGCTCTTGTTCCCGGCTGGTTCGATTGGGTAAAAGGTTTAATTGGCTTAAGCATTTGGTGGCGACACCCAGACGCAGAACGTGAGCTGCGTATAATGTTAATTTATATCTTTCTAGCAATTACCGCAGCGCGCACCGGTTATGGTCGCTTGGACTTTAGCTTTGGAATCTACAGCCAAATATAGACACTTTCATCTTTTCAGGCGATGTTTTATTCTAGCAAATTAATGTTCAAAGCTATCATTCTTACTGTATCACCATGAGCTTGAGAAATTGGGAAGATCGTCTGGAGTTGGGCCCGCAATGCTACGAGCGCTACCTGAATCAACAGTATTTGCCGCAACTTGAAGCGCTCAGCGTTGCTCTCGCCGGAATATCGCAACTGCGCGGCCATTACTGTGTCGCCCGTAAAAAGCCGGATTACCACACCATCCTTTTTACCCTTGAGGGCAGCGGCCACCTGGAAACACCTGTAGGCATCCACTCGATCCCCGGCAATAGCATTACCGTGCTGCCAGCCGCGCAGCCCTTCGAATTTTCATTGCACACCGAGCACTGGGCGACAGCCTGGTTTTGCCTGGAAGACACCCTCTTGTGGCAGCACCTTAAGCGTATGTCGGCAAGCATTAGATTCACCGAAAACGCATCACCCCTTTATTATTTGCTGGGGCATTTGTATTACGAACACGACCCGGCAATGCACAGCGCACCGATTCAGCAATTGCAACGTTACCTGAAACGGGAATTGGGTGAGGAGTTTGATCAGCAAAAACAATCAGAACCGGTGAAACGTTTGCAGCAGCTATTTGCCGACGTACAAGAGCAACTGCACGTTAATTGGACAGTTCAAGATATGGCGGATCAGGTGCATTATTCACAGCCACATCTACACCGGCTCTGCAATCAGGTGTTTGGTCGCAGCCCACTGCAACAGTTGATTTACTTGAGAATGGAGCGTGCCAAGCAACTATTGTCCGACACAAATTGGTCGTTGATTCATATTGCCAGCGCGTTGGGATACAGCGATTTATTTAATTTTTCCAATCGATTTAAAAAAACAACGGGCGTTGCACCGTCAATCTATCGGCTCGAACATCGTAAGAAATAAAGCGTACGGAGCGTTTTAATTGGCCGGGTTCAGCAAAATCGCTAGAATAAACGCCCTTTAACATTGGATATTAAGCAATGCAAGTTGAGAAAGATCGTGTGGTGAGTTTTCACTACACCCTAAAAGAAGCCGGCGGTAACACGCTGGAAGAGAACAACGACTCTGTTCCCATGGCTTATTTACACGGCCACGGTAATATTCTTCCGGCGTTGGAAGATGCTATGGCGGGAATGAGCGCGGGCGAAACCAAGCAAGTTACTCTTGCCCCGGAAGACGCTTACGGCTTGCGACACGAAGATGCGCTGCAAAAAGTGCCGGTTAAGCATTTGGTTGGCAAGTACAAGCGGCTCTTACCTAAGATGGTGGTGCGCGTAAACACTGACAAGGGTGTGCGCAATGCCAGCGTCATTAAAGCCGGAAAGTTTATGGTGGAATTAGATATGAACCATCCATTTGCAGGCATGGCCTTGGATTTCACAGTGGCTATTAAGGAAGTGCGCGATGCAACGCCAGAAGAAATATCACACGGCCACGCACACGGTGACGGCGGTCATCACCACTAGCACATGAGTAGCGAGGTGTTAGTACCCTCGCTTAGGATATCAATTAAACAGCGCGCCCGTGGTTAAACGATAACAACAGAGTTGTCGGCACCGCAGGTATTGGGTACGTACTTGTCTGCGTCGTCATCGTTTTCCCAACGCTCACCATCGAGTACATACCGATATTCGTATTCTTTGCCGGTTTCCAAATCCAAAGTCGTCGCGTAACTGCCATCTTTTTGTTTGCGTAGCGGCGTGCTGGAATAATCCCAGGCGTTGAATTCGCCCGCTAAAAAGATTTTCTTTGAATCTTCCACCAGTGGTTCAGGCGCAATGAATTTAACTTTGCAGACTGGCTTGGATTTAAGATAGCGTTTATCGAGGCTCATGGTGTAGAACTCCCAGGCTTGGTGAATATTAACTGTGTTATTAGCCCGATGCCGGAGGAGAGGTGGTTTCCGGCACCGGGCAATCCATTAACATCAACAGCAATCGCAAATCGCGATAAAAAAAGTAAAGCGCATAAACCGCTAGTTATCTAGCAATAAGAACGCCAAAACCTAAAAAGATGGCGCGGTGCCCCAAGACTGCGGATTCGCGCGAAATTCACAATATTTTTTACCACTTAATTATGACAAAAATAACGTCATATCACCATATAGGTGCAAATAGCTGCGCCATTACTGCGCATAATTACCCACTTTTGTGTGCTATTACCTGAACTACAGATGCCCTCCCGGTGTGATATTTGCCCTCGACAACATCGCGGTTTAATTCCTCAAGATGGCTAAAATGCATTTCAGTTAATTCATGGCGTAAGTTCTCGGCTGTCATCAACAAATCCGCCACCGGCGGGCCACCGGTACCCTGATGCAATTGCGCTGGAGTGTACGCCTCGAGAATAAACACGCCGTTATGACGCAAACCAATGTGAACCGCCTGGTGCAGCTTGCATCGAAGTTGCGATGGTAGGTGGCAAAATATAGAGACAATCGCATCCCAGCGATTCACACCGAGATCGTAATTTTGTAAATCGGCATGCACGCAATTAATGCTCACCGCACGCTCGTTGGCCAATTGCTGTGCTTTCTGTAAACCGACTGCAGAGGCATCCACACTCGTTACGCTATAACCCTGCTGCGCCAGATAAACACCGTTGCGCCCTTCGCCATCGGCAAGGCACAACACTTCGGCATTTCGGCCGAGCAACGGGAATTGCGTCGCGAGAAATTCGTTTGGTTCTTTGCCATAAGCGTATTCAATCTCGCTGTATCGAGCATCCCACATACACATTCCTTAGAAGGTCAATTGATTAGCCCGGGAACCGCAGAGGCAGCGCCACCAGAAACCTGTACAATAGCGCCCCACATTTTAAATGTGCGCAAAACCCAGGATAAATTTGTATGTACGCTTCACGCACCCAGCTTACGGCTGCAGGGCCGGAAATTTCGCGCTTTATCGCAGGTTACTGGCGCGTAAATCAGTGGCAACTGTCAGACCAGGCATTGCTTAATTTTATTAACCAGACTCTGGAACTCGGCATCTCCACCGTCGACCATGCCATGGTGTACCGCAGCGAAGCACCATTCGGGCGAGCCCTTGCATTGCAACCTGCGCTGCGCGACCAATTGCAAATTATCACCAAATTCGGAATTCGCCCCAAAGGGTTTGGAGAACTCGGTGCGCGGCAAATCAACCACTACGACAGCAGTAGCACGGCCATTGTCGAATCAGTAGATGCTTCGTTGCGTGACCTACAAACCGACTATATCGATGTATTGCTGATACACCGCCCCGATTACCTTATGAATGCCCATGAAGTGGTGGCTGCGTTCGAGTCCTTAAAAAACAGTGGTAAAGTACGATATTTCGGCGTGTCCAATTTCAACAACGATCAGTTTACGTGGCTCCAGGCCGTGCTGCAAAAATCCCTTGGCATCGAGCTGGTCACCAACCAGATCGAATTTTCACCCTTGCACCTCGATCCACTGGATGATGGCACATTTGAGCACTGTCAATTGCTCGGCTATCAGCCCATGCTGTGGTCCTGCCTCGCCGGCGGACGTTTAATCAACGAAAATACTGAAAGACAGCGAAATATTATAACGGCCTTGCGAACAGTCGCCGAAGAATGGCAGCAAGAACATATCGAAACCATTGTTTACGCCTGGTGCATGGCACTCCCCTGTGCTCCCGCACCGCTACTGGGTACCCAGAACCTGGAGCGCGTTAAAATCGCCCTGAGCGCAGAAGACATTTCCCTTAACCGCGAGCAGTGGTATCGAATCTGGGAAGCCTCTGCCGGGCATCCTGTGCCATAAATTCTCCGATTTAATGAGCAACAGCCCGCAACATATCCTCAAACATGTCTTTGGTTACGACGCTTTTCGCGATACACAAAGCGAAATAATCCAGTGCGTAAGCAACGGTGGTGATGCACTGGTAATTATGCCTACGGGTGGTGGCAAATCGCTGTGTTATCAAATACCAGCCCTCGCCCGAGAGGGCGTCGGCGTGGTCATTTCGCCGTTGATTGCTCTCATGGAAGACCAAGTAAGTGCCCTAAAAGAGCTCGGTGTTAACGCCGGTTATCTTAATTCGACACTAGACTTTGACACGGCTTGGCACACTGAGAATGCCATTCGCAATGGGGAACTGGATTTGGTCTACATTGCGCCCGAGCGACTCATACAAGAACGCACCCAGGCTCTGCTGGCAGATGCACCTATTGCGCTGTTTGCAATCGACGAAGCGCATTGTGTAGCACAGTGGGGGCACGATTTTAGAGCCGATTATTTAAAGCTGGATCTACTCCACGAAAAATTCCCCAAGGTGCCTCGCGTGGCGCTAACCGCTACCGCCGATGAGCGCACGCGTGCAGAGATTATCGAGCGCTTGCAACTGCAGCGGGCACAACAATTTATCAGTGGCTTCGACCGCCCCAACATTCACTATCGCATCCAACAAAAAAATAAACCCCGCGATCAATTGTTGCAATTTTTGCGGGATGAACAACGAGACAACAGCGGTATTGTGTATTGTCTGTCGCGTGCAAAAGTCGAAGATACTGCGTCTTGGCTCAGTCAGCAGGGATTCAATGCATTGCCATACCATGCTGGTATGAGCGCCAAGATGCGCCAGGAAAATCAAAGCCGTTTTCTGCGTGAAGACCACATCATTATCGTAGCCACCATCGCCTTTGGCATGGGTATCGATAAACCGGATGTACGCTTTGTTTGCCATCTGGACATGCCCAAAAGTATCGAAGCCTATTATCAGGAGACTGGTCGTGCGGGTCGCGATGGTTTACCGGCAACAGCTTTACTGCTGTACGGTTTGGAAGACATCGTAAAGCTGCGCCAAATGGCTGAAAATTCCGAAGGATCGGAAATGTTCAAGCGCCAGGAGCAACAGCGCCTTAACGCCATGTTGGGTTTGTGCGAGGTTACCCGCTGCCGGCGCCAGGTGTTGCTGCGGTATTTTGGGGATGAACTTGAGCAGCCCTGCGGCAACTGCGATAACTGCGACAACCCGCCAGACACCTGGGATGCCACAGAACCCGTACAAAAAGCACTCAGCTGCGTCTACCGCAGTGGGCAACGCTTCGGCGCCGGCCACGTAATCGCCATTTTGCGCGGTGGCGATACCGATAAAATCCGCCAGTTTGCACACAATAAACTGTCGACTTACGGTATTGGAAATGACCTACCCAGTAACGAATGGCGCTCTGTTTTCCGCCAGCTTATTGCGCATGGCTTATTAACCGTTGACAGCGAAGGTTACGGCGGCTTGCGACTGACAGAAGACTGCCGCCCGATACTGCGCGGCGAAAAATCGGTACAACTGCGTCGCGAAAAAGCCGAGAAAAAAACCAAGCCAACACGCAAACAAGCGTTAGACATAGACGCGCAACAACAGCCACTGTGGAATGCGTTAAGGCGTGTGCGCAAAGAATTGGCCGAAGAACACGGCGTGCCGCCCTATGTTATTTTTCACGACGCCACCCTCAAGGAAATGATGGATAAATTCCCATTAAGTGAATGGGAAATGCTCGCTGTTTCCGGAGTGGGCGACCGCAAGCTTGAACAATTTGGAGATGCATTTCTCGAGGTATTCAGAGAATTTGAATACCTCGAATAGATACTGTAAGCAGCAAGACAAGTGAAATTTTTCTTCGAAATTACACAGCTGGTTCCATAATAATTTGGCAGCGATCTCACACGCAATAATGTATACACAGAACTCTTATTTTGAATTATTATTTTTTTGAATAAACTTTGAGGTAATTATTAAAAAATAAACCCAAGGCATCACACCCAATTCAATATCTATCGCATTTTAAGCTAGGCATTTCTGATAATATTTCTGCGGCAATTTATAGATCCGTCAAAACAATAATAACGCCACCTCAAGGATTAACCCGGCAATAGCAAAACATCCTGATGTGCATTTATCGCCGCCCCGCTAAGGGGTAGTTTGGAAAAGTCCTCGATTTTAACGAACTTGCGTTGGCCTTCCGCCTGCGGTGCTGCGCCTTGCGTCAGTTACTACGCCGGCAATAAATATTTTCGGGTTAATAACCACAATAACAACACCTACAGGAGAAAACACATGTTTTCGAGACGCCCAAAATGCGTCGGCAAAGTTGTCGCCAGCACCCTTGCCGTTGCATTTTCCACACTCCTAACCGCACAACAGAGCTACGCCGCAATCGGCAACCCGCGCTTAAACCAAGTGGGATACTTACCCAATAGCGCCAAGGTCGCCAGCTACAAAGCCAGTAACAATAACGCACAAACCTGGCAACTCACCCAGAACGGCAATGTCATCGCCACAGGCACAACGCAGCCACAAGGCGTGGACGCAGCATCCGGCGATAATATTCACTACATCGATTTCTCAAGTGTGAATGCAACAGGCACCAACTTTAAGCTGCTGGTAGGCGGCGACGAAAGCTACAGCTTTGAGATTTCTGACGATGCATTTACCGCAGTGCTTTATGACTCCATACGCTACTTCTATCACAACCGGTCAGGTATTGCGATTGAAACCCAATATACCGGCGGCGGCAATGGCAGCTACGCTGCGAATAGCCAGTGGGCAAGGCCCGCGGGTCATGTAAATCAAAACGGTAACCAGGGTGATTACGCCGTGCCCTGCTGGAGTGGTAGTGGCTGTAACTATTCTCTCGACGTTATTAAAGGATGGTACGACGCCGGCGACCACGGCAAGTATGTTGTCAACGGCGGTATCTCCGTCTGGAAATTACTTAACATGTATGAACGCGCGCTTTACTTAGGAAACAGCGCCAATAAGTACGCAGACGGCACACTCAATATTCCCGAGAGTGGCAATGGCGTTGCCGATATTTTGGACGAAGCACGTTGGCAGTTGGAGTTTTTAATGGCGATGCAAGTGCCCGAGGGCGAAGCCAAAGCGGGCATGGCACACCATAAGGTACACGACGTCGGCTGGACCGGCCTACCTCTTGCGCCACACGAAGACAGCAACGAACGAGCGCTGGTTCCACCTTCGGTAACGGCAACACTCAATCTTGCCGCCACTGCCGCGCAATGTTCGCGCTTGTTTGCAGAAATCGATAGCGCATTTGCTAACCAATGTCTCGTCGCCGCAGAACGCGCCTGGGACGCTGCGCAAGCCAATCCCAACGATACCTACTCCGGCGGTTACGATAACGGCGGCGGCGGATATGGAGACGACGACCCCTCGGATGAATTTTTCTGGGCGGCATCCGAGCTCTACATTACCACCGGCGACAGCCGCTACCTACCGACAATCAACAACTACACGATCACCCGCACCGATTGGGCCTGGCCTGACACGGAACTACCCGGCCTGATGTCACTCGCGGTTGTACCAACAGATCACACGGCCAGCCTTGCCAATAGCGCTCGACAAAAGCTCATCGAAATTGCCGACGGCCATGTGGCCACCATCAACAGCACCGGCTACATGGTGCCAAGCACAGCAGAAGAGTATTACTGGGGTTCCAACAACGTGGTAGCCAACAAAATGGCACTGCTGGCCTTAGCTTATGATTTCACTGGCGACGACAGCTATGCCAAGGCCTTCTCTAAAGGTATGAACTACCTGTTTGGTAACAATGCATTATCGTTCTCGTTTGTTTCCGGGCACGGCGAAGATGCGCTTACGCAACCGCACCATCGCTTTTGGGCTGGCGCGCTCAATGGCAGTTATCCCTGGGCACCGCCCGGAGCTCTATCTGGCGGCCCCAATAGCGGCTTGGAGGATGACACGGCGTCGTCACAGCTGGGTGGTTGTGTCGCAACCCCTGCTAAATGTTATATCGACAGCATTGATTCCTGGTCGACCAACGAAATTACCATCAACTGGAACAGTGCGTTGGCTTGGGTACTGGCGTTTTATGACGACTATGCCGACCAGAGCGGTTCGAGTAGCTCATCGTCAAGTTCCAGCTCCAGCAGCTCTTCATCGAGTTCCAGCAGCTCTTCTTCGAGCTCCGGCAGTTCGTCGTCCAGCTCGAGCAGCTCCTCATCGAGCACCAGCAGCACCTCTTCCTCCAGCTCGAGCAGTTCTTCTTCTACCAGCTCTACGTCATCAAGCAGTTCCAGCTCCAGTAGCAGCTCATCATCGTCGAGCAGCTCATCCGGCAACACCTCGGGTAATTGCGCCGGCGTAAATGAGTACCCCAATTGGACGGCACGCGATTGGTCGGGCGGCCCTTATAACCACGCTAATGCTGGTGACCAAATGGTTTACCAAAATACGCTCTATCAAGCAAACTGGTACACCACGACTGTACCGGGCAGCGATGCTTCCTGGTTTAATATGGGAGCCTGTGGCGGAACTGGCAGCAGTTCATCCAGCAGCAGTTCCAGTTCCACCAGCTCGAGTTCGTCAAGCAGCTCTGGCGGCAGCAGTTCAAGCTCCTCAAGCAGTTCTTCCAGCTCCTCAAGCTCGAACAGCAGTTCAAGTAGCAGCTCGAGCAGTAGTTCTAGCAGTAGTTCAAGTTCATCTGGCGGCAGCGCAGTAAGTTGCGAGGTGACCTATTTCAACTACTGGGTGAGCGGCTATCAGCTGAACGTTGAAGTTTCCAATAATGGAAATACTGCTATTTCTGGCTGGAATGTGGTACTGAATTTTGGCGAAGACCCTCGCGTTACCAATTCCTGGAACGTTAGCATCAGTGAAGGCAGCACCACTGTAAACGCCTCTAATTTAGGATGGAATGCAAACATCGGTGCCGGCCAAACGGTGAATTTTGGCTTCCAGGGGAATTCCGATGGCTCGCTGAGTCAACCCTCCTGTAGTGTTCAGTAGATACTCAATTTGCCTCGATAAGCGCCTGTTTTACAGGCGTTCTATCGAGCAGTCCCATTACGTAAAAGCGTGGCCCGTTTCCGCTTGTGCACGAAATAACCTTAAAGTTTTTATTGCCAAGTAACAAATTATTTTTTGTTGTAACAGTTATTCCCAGTATTTTTGCAATAAAAACGAAACATGTTACCTATCTAGAATAACCAGAACTAATTGGTATAAATTTATAGATCAGTTTTTTATTAACGGTTTTTTTTCACGGTTTTCGATCTAAAAAAAACTAAACTACTTACTAACGAGGCGCTAAACACTCCAAAGGCCGTTGTAATAAATTTGCAAAAAGGAACTTGTAAAGATGAAAAATAAAGATGCACTAATCATCGCCAACAGCCTCTTGTGCGAAATTCGTCTACTGCTGAATCAGGGTAAGCATGAACAAGCACAACGGGTTGCTGAAATTGGACAAACATTACCCACCGACGAAACCAATGTCACCCGAGAGATGGTGACTTATGAAAAGTTGTTCGATTATATGAACGACTACCCCGAGCGACAGGAATTGCTGCACTTCACCCCCCTACTGAATGTAGAAACACAGCAGGTGGCGCAAGCCTAATCACCACGCAGGGGCTTTCCAGCCCCCGCTTAACATTTGTTCTTTCCCTGCGCTTCATTTGCGGTGCAAAGCGGTGGTGTGGTTACGCCACTACCATTTTCATTAATGGTTAGTATAGCTTTTACAAGGTAATAGCGTAGACTTAACAAAACTCGTTAAAACGCGCGCCAAGTGAATTTAGATCAGCTCCCCTCGCTTCCCATCCGCGAAGTCATAAGCGACCTTCGCAGCATTCTCGATAAAACACATGAATTGGTTTTAGAAGCACCACCCGGTGCCGGAAAAACCACGTTGGTGCCATTAGCTTTGATAAACGCATCTTGGCGCAACAAACGCAAAATTATCATGCTCGAACCACGACGCATGGCGGCGAAAAATGCAGCCGTGCGCATGGCCCAATTGCTCGGTGAATCTGTTGGGCAGCGGGTTGGTTATACCATTCGCTTAGAACAAAAAAAATCACCGCAAACTATTATCGAAGTGGTTACAGAAGGCGTACTGACACGTCGCCTGCAACATGACCCCGAACTCGAGGACACCGCACTGGTGATCTTCGACGAATTTCACGAACGTAATATTCATTCCGATCTGGGTCTGGCCTTGTGTTTGCAGAGTCGCGAAATATTTAGAGATGCGCAAGATCCACTCAAACTTCTAGTGATGTCGGCGACACTCGATGCCAGTCCCGTTGCAGACTTGTTAAGCGGCGCGCCAAAGATCACCAGTAAAGGGCGTGCTTTTCCTGTTGACATTATTTATAGCGCGCAGAATCCGACGCGAGAAACGCTTATCTCCGAAATGACAAACACGGTAGTAGATGCGTTAACGCGACACTCGGGTGATGTATTGGTTTTTCTTCCCGGCCAGAAAGAAATTAACCTGCTAAATAATAAATTGCAGGCAAGACTGAGCAAGCAAGTTGTTATTATGCCGCTGCACGGCAACTTAAGTCTTACACAACAACAAACTGCAATCACGCCAAATAAAGACCCCGATTTGCGCAAAGTGGTGCTAGCTACAGATATTGCGGAATCGAGTCTCACCATAGAAGGTGTAAAAGTGGTTATTGACAGCGGCTTTGCGCGAAAACCACAATTCAATTCGCGCACAGGCATGACCAGTCTTCACACTGTGCGTATTTCGCAGGCATCTGCAAAACAACGCGCCGGACGTGCCGGACGATTGAATGCAGGCGTGTGTTATCGCATGTGGAACGAATCCCAGCAGGCCACCATGCTGGAGCACAGTATTCCCGAGATTTTGCAAGCCGATCTCGCGCCGCTAGCAGTGCAATTATTGCAATGGGGTGTTGAACCCACAGAATTACAATGGCTTGATGCCCCGCCTGCGGCAGCGTACCAACAGGCCTTAATGCTCCTCCAACAGCTAGGCGCACTGGTAACACACCAAGACATACAGCTCACTGACCACGGCGAAGCTATGGCAGCCCTGCCAACCCATCCGCGTTTGGCGCACATGTTACTCATCGGTAAAAAGACTCATAATACTCATACTGCAGCGTGTGTGGCGGCGCTGCTGGGCGAACGCAATCCCCTGCCAAACAACAGCGCCGATCTGGAAATTACACTCGATGTCATTCTCGGCAAGATCTCATGCCCGGGAAATGCGCAAACCTGGCTAACGCGCATTAAGCAACAGGTAAGCGTTTTCAAACAATTCTTAAACCTCCAAACCCATATGCAAGACCAGCAGCAAAGCCAACAAGCCAACCCAGATGCATTGGGCATGCTTGTCGCCAGTGCATTTCCTGACCGCATTGCGCGTAAACGAAGCAATAGCAGACACTTGTACCAACTCGCCAATGGTCGCGCCGCCAGATTATCTGAGCAGGATCCGTTGAGCGGTACGGAGTGGCTAGCCATCGCTGAGGTCGGAGGCCTTAATAACACAAAGGAAGATCGCATATTTGCCGCTACAGCGCTCAACCCCGCGCTTTTCGAAAGCCACCTCGCAGACCTCATAGACACCCGAAAGGTAATTGAATGGCAACGGCAAAAACTTGTTGCGGAACAGCGCAGCTACTTGGGCTCCTTGATCATCAACAAACGAACCCTCGATAAGGTTTCGAAAGAAGATTGCGTCCAAGCCACACTGCATTTTATTCGTGAACAAGGTTTACAGGTATTGCCGTGGAATGAAGATCTGGAGCAATTTCGCGCTCGGGTTACGCTAGTGAAACAGCATCAAACGATGCAAGCCTGGCCAGATTTGAGTGATGCGGCCTTGCTAGACGATCTTGAAAATTGGCTGGCACCAAATCTCATTAATGTAGCTTCACTGAGCGCCTTAAAAAAGCTCGACCTTAAAGCCGTTTTGCTGCAGCTACTGCCTTGGCCACTGCCTAACGATCTGGAGCAACTCGCACCACAACGCGTCACAGTGCCTTCTGGGTCAAAATTAGCCATCGACTACCGCCAAGCTCAACCGGTGCTCGAAGTAAAATTACAGGAAATGTTTGGCTGCACGAGCACCCCAACCGTGGTGAACGGTAAGGTGCCACTGCTCATTCACCTACTTTCCCCTGCAAGACGTCCCTTACAAATAACACAGGATTTGGCTGGTTTCTGGGAATCCAGTTATCAGGATATTAAGAAAGAAATGAAAGGGCGCTACCCAAAGCATCCTTGGCCTGACGACCCCAATGAGGCAGTCGCCACACGCCTTACCAAAAAGAAAATGCAAAAATGATGATACGCAATGGGAAATTATCCAGAGGGTAAAAAAGCATCTGCGCTGATATCTTTCATGTCGGCGCCACTCAAGAAAATATGTTTTTTCATTTTCTTCACGAAACTGTCTGCGCCGCATAAAAACGCACGATAACCTTTGGTAACCGGGTGCGTTTCTTTGATGAACTGATAAATATCCGCGACGCGGACATCCTGTTTATTGTCATCCAGAGTTTGCACTAAAAAATGAACCGTTAAATTATCTACTTGCTGTTCGAGCACTCTCAGTTGATTCATTAAATAAAGTTGCGAACTGTTTTTGGCGGCAACCACCAGCGTAATACTACCCTTATGCTGCGCGTGAAGCGCATCCTGAAGAATGCCATACAAAGGCGCCAAACCCGTGCCTATGCCCGCTAAAAGTAATGGCTGGTCCGGAGCTGCAGTATAAATACATTCGCCCATAGGCCCGGAAATTTCTACAGACTCGCCCACAGCAAGGGACTTATCAAACCACTCACTAAATACCCCGCCCGGCAATAATTTAATATGTAATTCAATAATACCGGTTTCGCTGGAAAGGCTCGCAATAGAATAGCAACGCGATTGCCCCTGGGGGTTCCAAACAGATATATACTGCCCAGCTTTGAATGCCATCTCCGCTTCCATTCGCAAGCGCAACACATGGGCATTTAACTTTTCAATGCTCAAAATATTTGCGCAAACTTTTGCCGCAGTAACTGTACCAGAAACAGCACAAATATCGCTGTTGGGCTTGCACTGGCAAGCGAGAAAATACCCTAACTGCTGCTGAGCTGCAGTTAACGACCGCTGCGCGACATTGGGCACCTCTCCTTCGGAAAGTTGTAATATGCAAGATTGACACACACCAGATTTACAACCATGAGGGTGTTCTATTCCTTCGCGTAATAACCCATCAAGAACAGTTTCACCCTCATTCAACTCAATGCGAGCTGCATCGACAGTAACGGACGTCATTATTTATTTAATACGTCGTCTTTAACACTAAGCGCAATCGCCACAATTTCATCAATATATTCCTGTGGCACTTCCAACTCCTGTAAGGTACCCACAAGATTTTCGGCCACAGCAGTAAAGTGCTCTTCGGTTAAGTTCATGTGCTTATGCGCTTCGCGCATGTCTTTACCGGTATATTCATTGGGACCACCGAACGCCATGGTTAAAAACGCTTTTTGCTTGGCATGCTGCGCATCCATATCAACAGTGTCGAAAAATTGGCTGATGCGGTCATCGCTTAAAACTTTACGGTAAAAAATATCAACCGCGGCATCAACCGCTGCAGCACCACCGATTTTTTCATAAACAGACATATTCTCTCTCCAGAAAATTTAATAAGTCGGGAACGACAATAGTGGGCGCGGTATATCGCGCTTTTTATTTGGGTTCCTTGAGTTTACTCAGCATAAATTGCACAGCATGGCTAATTTCTGTCTGAGTGAGATCCGGGTTACCACCCTTTGCTGGCATTAACCCAAAACCTTCACTGGCGTGCTGTACCAACACATCCAGGCCCTTGTCTTTACGTGGCGCCCACATGGCAGAATTACCTAATATGGGCGCGCCATTAATCCCTTGGGCGTGACAAACCTTACACGTTTTAATAAATACCTGTTCACCTGCTAAAATTTCCGGCGGAGGTCCTTTTTCCGCACAACCACAAACCAGAAGCATAGCAAACAAATACAGGTATTTTTTCATTGCTGATTACTCACGAATTTAAAGCGGGACACGAATCACAACACCACCCATAACATCACCAATTTTAAAATCGGTTCTCGGTGTATCTTTGTGTTCGTTGTGGCAGGAAACGCAGGCTTCCGCAACGGCAACATCGGGGTAAACCGCTGTAAAATAGCTGGTGTCCCCCAATTTTTCTTCGCCATAAAAATTTTCACCGGGATTGGCAGCAATAAATTTCAAACCCGATTTTTCCATCTCTGTACTGGGCGCATTTTGTTTATTGATAGGCCATTCCGATTGCAGAGAATAGGTGAAGTCGCTGGTCATATCGCGGACGGCTTCAGCGCCAGCACGAAACATTTGCGCAGGCAAAGGCGCGCCGTTTTCAACGTCTTTCCAGTGTTCAACCGGTAAAATTGAATCAGAGCCCTTGGGCCCAAGACGCTGCACAATGAGCTTGGTGTAATTGGTTCTGTCTGCCTTCATAACGGCAAACAAAGAATCGGTATAAATTTTAGGGTCAATGCCTGCAGCTTTTTCTTCGCCACACCCCATAAGCAATGCTGCAAGTGCACCACAAACCATTAATTTTTTACTCAACATGTTTCTCTCCCACAGAAAAAGTCAGTCTCGAGTTACCTGAATTAAAAACAAGCGAATGCTTGTATTTATTTTTCACGTTTAAGAGCCCAATCAATGGACTCAATGTGCACACCCGGTTTGCCGTTGAAATTGTTTTTAATTAATACTGGATCGGCTAAGGCATCAATAGCAAATCCCAGGCCATGACAATCCATGCAAACACTGCGGATCATCTTTTCGTTGGGACGCAAATTGAAATTCTGGTTGTGGTTGACGCGCACTGTTTGCTTGTCGCCCTTGCCGCGCGCATCACGCGGCATGTGGCATGTGGCGCAACTTACCAATTTATATGCCTGCTCTGTTTGGTGATTTTCTTGCCAGCTTTTGCCATGTGGTGAGTCATAAAAAGACAGAGAATGTTCGTCTGCATGGCACCCTAAACAAGCATCCGCTGCAGCTTTGACCCGATTAAATGCATGAGATTGATGGCAGGCATTACAACTTTGGTGCAGCTGCTGCCCTGACTTGGTGAACTCCATGTGCGAATCAGCCGGCCCAACCGGCTGTAGCGGCTTGCTCACCGTACCGGACAAGCGCATGCCATGCTTACCTTCGGTAAAGGTTTTCACCTCATTTTCGTGGCAGTTTGCACATTGCAGATGCCCCGGCTTGGCGATCCAGATGTTGTCATCACCCTCGCTGTGACAGTCGCTACAGTTCACTCCTGCTTGCGCATGGCTGCTGCTCGCCCACTCGTGGGGAATATGTTCTGGAACATCAAGCGCCGCGCTGTAGCTTGCATCCTGCAAAGTAAGCGGCTGCGCGCCGGGTTTAATTTGCTTGTGGGCAGCGTTAGGTTTCGCGAGTGTCGCAATATCCAACAGCCAAGGCTGACCGGCGTTGTCCACTAAAAAATCTTCGTACAGTGCTCGATTATCGTGGAAATTATGGCAACCGGCGCTAGCGCAACTGTCGTAAGGCAAACCTTTATGACTTTCACGCTCCTCTCCAACTTCCTGGTGACAGTGGTAACAATAATCATCGGGTAGGGTAACGCCCATTGTGCGCGTCTGTTCGTGTTGATGTTCGGTATGGCAACTCACGCAATAGCGGGCGTCCAAAACTTCAATCCGACTTGCGTTACGAGGGTCGGTAAATTTCTTTTTAGGGTGTGAATCGTGTGCCTGCTCCAAGTCTTCAGCGTGGCAGCTGGTACAGGCGTCCTGTAATATTTCCTCGCCACCAAAAGGGCTGGTATGACAGGTTTCACAAGCCATCTCAATCTGATAATGGCCATAAGTTGTGTCGCCGATGAGATACAGGTCCTTATTTTCCGAAGCGAACATTTTCCAGGCGAGCGTACCGCCGAAACCCAATGCTAGTAACAGCCACAAAAGCCAGAGCCAACGATTCATAGAATTTTAAAAGTAGTAAACAGAGAGGATATGCATGAGGAGTAACACCGGCAGCGGCCAAGCGACCAAGGTGTGCGCCCAATTCCAAAAGCTGCGCAACTTGCGTGCCTGCGGGGGCACCAGTTTGTGACTTAACGAAACAATAACACCGGTAATCGCTCCCAACCCCAATACAATGAGAAAATTCAGCATCAACCAGAAATTTAAATTTTCACCAAGATGCAAACCTGTATGAAAAAACAATAAACCAGCGCAAGTCGCACCGAGAAAAACATGGAGTAGTCGCCACCAGGCGTAATCACCTAAACGCGCAATAACATTAAACTTCAGACGCTTGCGCAACGACATTAGTAAACCTATTGAGGTCAGGCCAAGGAGGGAAAAACCCGTTACCTGTTTGTAAAATTTATCGTTCCAGATATGCTCGAAGGGCGCCGGGGTTTGCACGCTCTCCCCAACAGTTAAGCCGGGGATATAACTCACTAAAACCGCAACGCTTGCCGCTAATAAACTCAGAACAAATAACGGCAGCCAGGCTTTTTCTTTTTCCGGCTCGACCTGGTTACCCAATAATGATTGTAGAAATGGCTTGCAGGAACCGCAGGTGGAGGATGCGCGCGTGGCCTGACGCAATTCACTGACACTGCTACACCCCTGCCCCATCGCAGCTACCAGTTCGCCTTGCGTAACCGAGTTACACTGGCAAATTACTGCGCTGCTAGGCCAAAGTGCGACATCAGAATCTTGAGTCCAAAGATAGCCCGTGGTTAAAAATCGCAGCAGATGCCAAAGGTAAATTTTTCGTTCGGTTTGATAGGCTTCCTGCACTCTGGGAATTTCTTCCCAGTCACCGAAACACAAAGCACCGGTAACTTTGCCTTTGGTAACCACAACCTTGCGATATTTGCGTTTGTCCCGTGACTGCCAGGTAAGTTGGTATTGGCGCGCTCGAAACACTGGATCGGTAACATCCCCCATGCTGCAAACCGTTTCACCCAATACCTTGAGACGGCTGACTTCCAGCGACCCGATATAACGGGAGTCCTGTTGCGCAACAGTTTCGGCGGCAACCGCTGCTTGCTCCAAACCTGGATTCACCAGCCCGTACGTTTGACCCCGATGCTCACAACATTCGCCAATCGCATAAACCCCCTCAGCTGAAGTGCGTAATTCATCGTCCACCAAAACACCAGTAGCCACTTTTATTTTGGCGGCCCGCGCGAGATCTACATTTGGACGAATCCCCGCGCACAGCAAAACTGTGTCACACTCCAAAATTGTGCCGTTACGCAAGCGTACACCTGTAACACGAGATTCCTGCCCCAAAACTTCACGCACCCCGGATTCAGTAATCACCGCGATACCAGCGTTTTCAACTCTTCGTCGCAACAGGTTTGCTGCTTTCTCGTCTAACTGACGGTTCATGAGACGGTTCGATTGTTGCACTAAAGTTACTTGGGTATTCGCTCTGCGCAGCGCACGGGCAGCTTCGATACCCAATAGACCCCCACCAACCACCACCAAATGGCGACAGCGTGCGATCCGTGAATATAGAAATTCGGTGTCTTTTAAATTTCGAAAGGTGTACACCCCTTTTTGATCAACGCCTGGGATGTGAGGAATGTGCGCACGTGACCCTGTGGCGATAACCAAGGCATCGAAATCGATTTCCACACCTCGCGAATCGAGCACAGTTTTGCGCTCGGTATCAATCGCGACCACCCGTGCAACCTGATGACGAAAGTGCTGGTACTGCGCCTGACTTGGTAAAGGCAGGATAATATCCTCCATAGTCACTTCGCCGGCGAGTAAAGTGGAAAGCTGCACACGGTTGTAGGGCTGAAACGGCTCATCACCCATAAGAGTTAATGCCGCTCCCGGGTTGCGCTTGAGATATTCGTGTACAAACCTGACGCCTACCGGCCCTGAACCGATAACCACAATGCGCGTGGTATTCTGTATAACACCTGGAGCGTGCGCCTTCATACCACCAGAATTATCGGCTTGCGCTTCGGCTTGACGAGGAGAAACAACAAGTTCGTCCATTGCTTTAAACATCAATCGGTAGTTGGCTTGCGTCTGAGAAGAGCAAAATAACTGCCAAATACTGGAAAGCAGTTTTTTTTACTAAAAATCAATGAGTTAAAGACCCAGAGTCTATTGTTTAGAAATTCGGGCTAACTTCTCATAGGTAATTTGCACCCAGATAACCCAATATTTTTTAAATAAGAATTACTTTGGTGCAGTTAAAATTACATAAGTGCGTCATATTCAGCATTGAAATGTACCCAATGCGCGCTAATGGTTCGGGAGGCAGGCAAGATAACTCTGTAAAATACCCGTGTAGTAACCTACAGGTCGAACCAGAACAAGGCTTACCATGCCAAGATCCTCTATAATTCAGCCATGCGCAGGCCGCATCCTGTGGCAAAATCACCTGAGATAAGCACACCCCGCCTTAGGACCCTGAAGCATGGCACCGTTGAAATTAAGTCTTGATTACAAGCAGCAAATAAGGCTCGGTAACACGCTGCTGGCGACTTTGGGAGGTATCGTTCTCACGATCCTCTACATCTATGGTTGCGAAGTGGGAGACTGCTTAGCCACCCCGCAACAAGTAACGTTCACCCTGGTGGTGTTCTGGACAATTAATATCACGTTTAACATTGTGATTCTCACAGAGTTAAACCTACGCTTTAGGGAACCTTCCCTGACCTTACCGGAAATGTACTGGGCGGCCTTCTGCTCGCTGTTTATTTTTTACCAACTCAATGAACTCCGCCCCCTGGTATTACTGTTTCTCTTCCTTATCACGATATTCGGCACTTTTCGACTCGATCAAAAACCCTTCGTGATTTACGTGATTCTGGTAACCCTGATATTTACCATCATGCAGTTTGAATATATTCAGCGCACCGGAGATATCTCAACACGGGCAAGTGACCAAATTGTGGTATGGCTGGTTTTCGTGTTTGGCAACGTTGCCCTGGGTGTAATCAATTCTTCGATGATTCGATTGCGGATGAGACTTCGCGAAAAAAATGTCGATCTCGAAAAGGCACTAAACGCCAAAAGCACCTTCCTCGCCAATATGAGCCACGAGCTGCGCACGCCGCTCAATGGCGTTATCGGGATGATTTCTCTGCTGGAAGAAACCCAGCTCACCGGTGAACAACGCAAGATTACCAGCGTTATCTCAACCTCCTCGAAGAACCTGCTGGAGGTAATCAACAACATTTTGGATTTCTCAAAAATTGAAGCCGGCAAGATTATTCTGTCGCAGTCGTGGTTCGACCCACATAAGCTTGTCAATGAAATTTTCAAGATATCCACAGCCAACGCTCGCACCAAGCAACTTGAATTCAAATTGGATATTGCTCGTACTCTGCCAAAAAGACTGGTGGGTGACGCCTTTTACTTGAAGCAAGTGCTCCTAAACCTTATCTCCAATGCCATTAAATTTACCCAAGTGGGCTTTATAGAGTTTTCCATTCAGGTGCTCAGTGTGGATAAGAAAAAAGCGAGGCTACGATTTCGCGTGTCTGATAGCGGTATCGGTATAGAAAAAGCACAACAAAAAGTAATCTTCGAAAAATTCGCACAAGAAGATAACTCGACCACTCGCCGTTATGGCGGCACCGGTTTGGGGCTTTCCATTTCATCTCAAATTGTGAACAGCATGGACAGCCAAATACATTTAACCAGTGAAAAAGGTCAGGGCTCGAGTTTTTGGTTTGATCTTGAACTGCCTGTGGAAGACGAAACCTTAATTATAGAAAAGAGTGCCTCGTCGCTTAATAAACTGGCCAATACCGCCCTCAAAGAGCGTTTCGATGCCTACGTACTGGTCGTAGACGACGACAACACCAATCAATTGGTTACCAGCCAATTACTCCGGCACCTGGGTTGCAACGTGCGTATTGCAAAAAACGGGGTGGAAGCGATTGCATGCTCAATGGAAGAGACATTCAACCTCATTTTTATGGACTGCCAAATGCCGATCATGGATGGCTATACAGCAACGCAAAAAATCCGTCAAATAGACAATCCAAATTATAAAACCCCAATTATTGCTTTAACGGCCAATGCACTTATTGACGATGGCACCAAGTGCTTACAGGCAGGTATGGATGCTTACCTCCCCAAACCCACCGAAATTAATCGCATTGCAGAAATTTTGGAAATATTTTTAGCTTAAGGGGTTTCTTCCGGCATGGCGAGCTTGAGCTCCAAGCGATTGCTCGTTTGCAATTCGTGCATTGCCCAGCGATATCGAGGTACCTGATTAAACAGCTCAGAAAAACTTCCATCGGCGTCGGCATTTTTCAAACCGATTAAAATTCGTTGTGCAAGCGCTTCGTTGCCTTTTTTAACGAAGAAATAGAAATTACTGGGATAACTTAATAACAGATGTTTTTCGATGGCAAGTGGCAGATCGGGATAGAAATCCACTTCCGATTGTATTTGATAGATACCCCGTGAAAAATAATCGAACCTGCCTGCAGCAAGCATCCGAAACAACTTCCCAAAGCCTGGTACGGTGACCTGCGGTAGATTATTGGCCATCATAATGGGAACATCCGGCCATTGAGCACCCATGCCACCTGTAAACTTTGCCAACTGCTGAAGTGACTGCACTTTGTCGAATAGCGCTTGATCGGCTTCGCGTATCAACAATAAACGGTAGTGCCCCAGACCGCGCAGCAGTGGAAATTTAATGGCCTGCATGTCTTTCTCAAAAGCAGCGTTTGTTTGTGACCATATAACATCCAGCTCGCCGTGCTCCAATGCAAGCCTCAGGCGTTTGTCTCGCAACCAGGAGGAATGATGTTGTTTTTTCCAGGCGCCAAATTCATTCACCGATTTATCCATCGCGAGAATGATGAGTTGCGAGAAATAATAATCCTCGTGATTCACATCCTGTGATAAAAGGTAGGGAAGGGTAACGGGCGTCGCGCTGGAATCTTTTACAGACAAGGGGCTGCTCGGTTCTGCTGCCGCAATAAAAACCGGCGAAACTAGAACCAAAAGCAATGAAAACAGGATGGCGCAACGCATAGTCAGGTACATCGAATGACGGCTTGTTAATTGTTATAACGTAGCGAAGGTAGAATGTCCAATAATGGGTTGAAGAGCCCAATATCCCGGCTAAAAATCACTAAACTTAAATATTAATCAGCGATTAATAGAGCTTTGTGTAACCTTCCGGTCGGTTTTTAAAACGTTTGATGGCCCACCAATAACGTTCGGGATAAGGCTCGATAATGTCCTCAATCGCTTTATTTATCTGCCGTGTATCAGCCACAGGATCGCCACTCGGGAAGTTTTTTAAAGGCTCAAAGAATTTTAGGGTGTAACTGTTATCAGGGTTGCGGTAGTGCCCGAATGGCAGAATTAGGGCATCTCCCGCAGCAGCAAGTTTACTCAAACCCGCCGTGGTGGAAGCCGGCACTCCTAAAAAATCTGCAAATACGGAATTTTTATTTTTCACTTCAATATCCGGGGCATACCAAACCACTCCACCTTTTTTTAGCAGCCTGATAATGCCAACCAAATTACTCACCGGAAAAAAATAATCGCTGTAGGGCGAACGTTTTTCAACTAAAAAATTGTTGACAAGATCATCCGAGGGTCTGCGATAAGTAAAAGCATACTTGCGCGATTTCCTGACATGAAGCGCCGCTAATGTCGCATTGAGATCCAGACTTCCGAAATGACAAGAGACCAATATTACCCCTTTGCCGCTGTCAAGTGCTGACTGCCAGTACGCATCACCCACCAGCTTGGTTCGGGGCTCGTAAAATGCGGCAGCATCTCCAAACCACACACGAAAGGTTTCCATCGTTGCAATGCCCAGTTCTTTAAAACTGCGAAACGCTCGCTGCTTACATTCCTGCCTACTCAAGGTCGGATAGCAAGCGGTGATATTCGCGTAAGCAATGCGACGAACGCGACCACCCGCAAGATAGATCAGCGTTCCAAACAGTTTACCAAACACCAACAACACTGCGTATGGCAATTTTGAAACGGCTGAGAAAAATAATATTGCCAGAGCCAGCGCCCAATATTTGGGGTGCTTTTGTCTTAGCAAGCTTGCCAGAGCTGAGGATTGTGAGCTTTGGCCGTCGGGGTCCATCATAAAGAAATTGCAATTTGTTGTTATCAGTACTTTGCGAAGAATACCCATGGTATCGCCCCTCCCTGAGCATTTCTCAGGGAGGGGCGAAAAAGTTTTTACTAGGGACCCTCAAGACAGTAGGTGGAGGGGCTCACCGACTCGCCGGCTACAATCACCGACGGCTCGAGACTGCTATTCACCTCAATATCGAATACGTGCCAGCACGTTGTACTCGGTTCTTCATCGATAAAGTATACATACTCAGTCTGTCCCGTAAATAAAGCAATGCGGGTGGGCGAAGCAAGCATACTACCGCTGCGCGTGAAATTGTGCACGTAGTAGCTGTATGTTCCTGCTGCTGGGAAACGAGGTATGGTGGTCACCTCGGGACCATAACTATTTATATCATCCACGTCCAAGGAAATGCGGACGCCACTACCAACGGTTTCATTTTTATTTGAGTAGTAGATATGAAAAGTACCGCCGGAGCCATTGGGCCCAATTAAATGAGTATCTAAGTCGGAGGGAGCTTCACCCCAGGTCAGAGTAACCGTGGTAGTGTTAGGGTCCACAATCAAGCAATCCTGTAGCAATACAGTATCGGATTGGGTGTCAACCGAAATGGTCCGGCTAGCCACATCGGAACGCGCATAAAGAAATACTGAGGAATTCGCCTTTGCGCCTATAGAAAAATTTCCGTATTCATCGGTGTATTCCAACAAGCGACCAATGTATTCCAGCCCCTGAGTAATTATAAGCGTATCCGCCACCCGATAGCCCTCAGCATCTCGAACGCAGCCATTGATCATCACCGTAGGATAAGAATCAAACACTCCCCAAACCGTAGATTGATTCACACTGAGCTCGTAGACACCTATAGTCGGCATACTCGCTGCCGTTGTAGCAACCCAGAACCCTGTTTCTCGGTCGTAATAATGTACAGCTCCGTTGGGGGGGGCACCATCGGCTCGTACCGCCGCTGGAAAACGCACCGTTGCTGCGGCGCCACTTGTAAACACCAACTCTTCTGTACCACTGAAAAAACGCACACTAGCTGCACCGTAATTCTGGAGTGCCTCGTTTCCTGCCGAAAGATACCCGCCAGGCAGCAACTCAGGTGCAAAAGACGCGTCTAGGGAGGATACAAAAACTGTCACATTACCGCTTGGTAAGTCGCCAGAGTTTGTTCGCAAACTATTTGCGGATATATCAATTTCTACATCTCCCAATACAAGATTTTGAGATGATGTTGGATCGAAGGTCGCGGACTGCTTTGCTGAACTGAGTGAATAGTTCTGTTCAACATAAAGTGTTGACGGTGATTCTGCGATTGGCAGGCTAAACAGATCGTATTGATCATGCTCTATGCTCAAGACAACTCGATCGAACTCGCCTACTTGAATATTTTCCAGTAAGTAGACTCCATCATTGCCAGTGATGTCGGTTTGCTGAACCAATAGATTTCCGTTTGAATCAAAAGCTCGCATACTCGCCGATACCCCACTCAAAGGGTTTTGTGTGCCGGCTTCATAAATAACCCCAGTAAGAGTTAATAAATCGCTGCAGGTAATAACCGCAGTCTCCGAATTTTCAGAAAGATTTGCTGAAGCAGACGATGTGCTTTCAAACAAGCATTGCTGCTGATCCGGGTTTGATACGAGAGTCACGGGGATCTCACCAAGCGGTAAATTACCAATGACTACACTGCCATTTCTGGTCTGGGTTCGTTGTACTCCATTTGTACTAATCACCAAACTTCCCGAAAGCCCTCTCACCAGCAATGAGATGCTCTGAACATTGTCGGGATCAGGCTCGATGGTGGGCCCCCCACTACTGGAAGTGCTGGAACTGCTATTCGAATTATTATCGGAGCCGACCAAAGCGCTACCAGAACCGCCACAGCTGCCAATCAGCCCGAAAAAACTCATGATAAGGAGTGCTCGAATGGCACTTTTCATAATGTTCAGCATTAAACGCAATCCTCCAGACCCAAAGGCCATGCCATATTGGCGCGCTAGTTTGTCGTGAAAAAGAACTACCAATCAAAATAATAGCCCAGATAGTTCCGTAAGCTAGGACTATACTGAGATCATAAGTGTTACGAATTTGTTTGCACTACTCTTGATAAAGCTTAACATCTTATTATGAAAAAAATTATATAAAGTACTGAATAAACATAGGCTTAACAACGAAACTTAAACCAAACAACAAGAATCGAGCTTGAAAAACCGCAGCAACCTTGTATTTCTTATCATTGCGCCCGTAATTACCCTGATTCTGCTGGGCTGCCACAAACTATTGCCAGTGCGTTCGGTGGCGATCATAGCTGACTCCAAGGGAGAGGCCCACCTCTACGCAGACAACCACAGCGGTGGCAACAGCGAGGCCATCTGGCTGGACGAAAAAACCCACGCCTGGCAGTGTCGGCTCAGAACCGGTACAGACTTCCCCTTTTGCGGCATGTCTACGCTGCCCACAGGCAGCCATATCCAGGGCCTTGATCTTTCGAAAATGGACAAGATTCGCCTCCACATCGGCTACTCAGGTCCGGCAAAAAAGATTCGATTTTATATACGCAACTACGACCCCGAAATCACTGGAAGCGATGAGCTGGACGCTGGTAAGTTCATGTTTGTGCAGCTAAACACCTCCGATCTCGCGGATGAGATCACGTTGAATCTCTCTGAGTTTTCTGTGGCTGATTGGTGGATCGACCGCTATGACGTGCCCCGCAGTCGCGCGCGCCCGAACTTCAACAACGTGGTTAATATCGGTATCGATTTCGCGAGCCCTTTCCCCTATGGTGACCACATAATCGCTGTGCGAAAGATTCACTTTTTAGGAGAATGGATTACCGCAGAACATTGGTATTTGTCAATTATCGCACTGTGGATTACAGCATTTATTATTTTTGCATCAGTACGCTGGTATCAGTTCTACGGTCACGCGCTTAAAAATTCGCGGCGCATTGCAGAGTTAGCGTCTTACAACGAACAACTGCAAACCAAGAAAGAAGAATATAAATACCTATCAAAAATCGATGCGTTAACAGGTGCACTTAATCGCTTTGGTTTTACCCAGGCGGTTGAAAACGTTCTTGATAAACGCCAGCCCGGAGAACCTGTCTCGCTAATCCTGTTCAGTATCGATCACTTCAAGCGAGTGAAAGATAATATGGGTCTTAATGAGACAGATGCTTTCCTACAAAAAGTGGCTTCATTGATTGCAGACAACTCGCGTACCAACCACGTCATCTCACGTTGGGAGGGCGAGGAATTTATTCTGTTGTGCCCCGATACCGTCGGCTCCAGCGGCTATATTCTGGCCGACCAAATTCGCAAATCCATGGTTGCAGCCGCCTTTAGTCACCGCGGCGCTTCGTCGATTACGATAAGTGCCGGTGTAGCGGAAATCGACCCCAATGAGAGCTTTGCCAGCGCCTTTAAAAAAATTGACGACGCACTTTTCAAGGCGCGATCTCTGGGTGGCAATTGCATCATAATGGGGTAATCCCTACTCCTAATAGTTATAAAAACAACCCTTTTAGAGCACCTTATTAGCTAGATACGCTGTCTATACTTAGAACTGCAGCACTTTTTTTGGAGGCAGTTTGACAAGCGGTATGTGGCAGTTGGGGTGGCGTAATTGGGTAATCACGCTTGGGGTTCTCACCTGCCTGCTTTCTGCGCCCGGCCATGCATTGCAATATAACAAAAGCGGTGTTTTGGAAATCACACATCCCACTTCCAGCAACGCCTATTTCAAGCAGCGGGACGGTTATTTTCTCGAAGTTTTGAAGCTCGCGCTTGATAAAACGGGCCAGGAATATGTATTAAAGCCCCTAATATTGCCCCCAATGAGTGAAACCCGCAGCAACAAATACCTGCACGCAGGGCGTTACGACATTCATTGGCTAATGACCAATAATCGCCACGAAGAAGGCCTGCTGCCCATTCGAATACCTTTGTTTAAGGGCTTGATAGGTTGGCGTTTGCTTCTGGTGCATAAAAAAAGCCTTCAGGAATTCGCCAACATTTCGCAATTGGGCGACCTTAAAACCAAGAAAGTTGTGCACGGTTTGGATTGGCCGGATACCAGTGTTCTCGTGAGCAATGGCTTTAATCTGCGAACATCTCTCGACTGGCTGAGTCTGTACCGATTACTGGATTCCCGACAAGCCGATTTTTTCCCTCGTAGCGTTACTGAAATTTGGAATGAAAACGACACCAATATTAGTCCCAACGTTGTGGTGGAAAAGACACTGGTTTTAAGGTATCCAGCCGCTTATTATTTCTTTGTGAGCAAAGCAAATACCACACTTGCGGCACTGGTTGAGCAAGGGCTCAATGCAGCAGTCGCGGATGGTTCCTTCGATGCGTTATTTTATCGCACTTTCAGCAGCCACCTCGAACGCGCGCATCTCGACAGCCGAAAAATGATTGATCTCAGCAACCCGCTGTTACCACCTCACACGCCACTTCATCGCAAAGAGCTTTGGTATTCACTGGATAAATAAATCGTACTTTGGTTCAGGCATTGGATTATCAGCGCATTCCTGGTAAATGTAATTTCATTCGTACTCGGTATATTTTTTTGCACTACCTCGTACTTTATCTGCGGGATAGCGGGTTTCATTCAGCGCGGCTTTTTCACGGCAGGCTTGTAACAAATCCACCTCCAACACATCGGCTAGGCGCACCAGATACATAAATACATCGGCCATTTCCTGCTGAACCGCACATCGAGTGTTTTGCGGTAATTTATGGGATTGTTCAGGCGTTAACCATTGAAAGAGCTCAAGCAATTCAGAGGCTTCAACACTCAACGCCATGACCAAATTTTTCGGAGAATGAAATTGCTGCCAGTCGCGACATTCAGCGTAACCAAGTAAGTATTGGCGCAGTTGCTCCAAATTTTCGAAATCAGGTGGTGTTGCGGTTGTCATAATTACTCCTTAACTCTGAAACGGGGCGACGAAAATCGGAAAAGCTCGCCATTGACGACTACACTTTACTCTGGCTCTATATTCTTTGAAAAAGCGCATGCTTACCCAGTCCACAACATTAATTCTACGGTGTGTGTTTATCGGTCTGCTTAGCGGTTTCGCGGCGCTGGTGCATTGCGCGAACGACGATAGTGGTCCGCTTGCGAATCTCTCATTCGAGCACATTTTGCCCGATAGCATACAGCAAATTGGCTACATCAATGGAATCGCACAGGACGCAGCTGGATTTATCTGGTTCGGCGGTTCCAACGGCTTGGCGCGCTTCGACGGATACCGTCTTAAAATTTACAGGCACAGCGAACAAAAGCCCGGTACGATTAGTCACAATGTGATTAATAGCCTGATATTGGATACTCGGGGGGACCTTTGGATCGCCACCGAACACGGCTTAAATCGCTACCGCCCCCAGCACGACGATTTCGAATCCTTCTTCCATCCCAACGAACGAAACAGCAACTCCAGCAGCGACGATATACGAACTATTTTTGAAGATAGCCGCGGCAGTTTTTGGTTGGGTACCCGCGGTGGTTTAATTTCATTTGACCGGGATAACTACGCATACATCCGCTACCCCTTGCGTGGCGTGGGCAACGACAGTAGCAATGATGAAATAGTTTGGTCATTGCACGAAGATGAAACCGGCGGCCTCTGGGTGGCCACCAACAGGCAAGGCGTTTGCCGCCTGGATTACAGCAACCATACTTTCGAATATTTCGATGAACAATTGCGTGACGCCAATGGTGAAATGCATCGCGATGTACGCCGGGTTTTTGTCGACAGCCTGGGCGTAGTGTGGGTCGGAACCTACGGCGGGGGTGTATTTCGACGTGATACCGCCATGGGCCGATTCACCCCTTTTAGCCACGACAGCGACGCCAGCGAACCTTCACTCACCGTTTGGGATTTCGCCGAAGACGCCAACGACCATCTGCTGATAGGCGACGGTGGCGCACTCACTCTTGTTGATTTGAAAACCCTCGAGTACCACCGCCACAGCCATAAAAAATCAGTGGAACGTTCACCGGGAAATTTTGCGGTTACCAGCTTGTTCATCGACCGCAGCGGTGAAGTCTGGGCAGGTTTTTTCCCCTCGGGCGTTGACCGCATCGATCGCAAAGCAACCGCATTCGAGAACTTCGAACACGCGCCAAAAAACCCCGACAACAGTATCACCGATGGTGGTGTAATCGCATCGGAATTGCAAAGCAATGGCAAACTCTGGATCGGAACCGCATATGGTTTAAATGAGTTTGACCCGACCACGCGACAATTCCAACACTTTCGTCACAACCCCGATATCTCGACAAGCATTAGTGGCGACACCATTCTCTCGGTACTCGAGGATAACAACAAAGCTCTCTGGGTTGGTGTATGGTCAGGAGGCTTGAATAAGCGGCTGCCTAACGGCAACTTTAAAAATTACACACAGGTACCTGAAAAATCAGATTCCCTGTTAGGCAAAGAACCCTGGGCGTTAATGCAGGATCACACTGGGCAGATTTGGATCGGCACCGAAGCCGGTGTCAACCGCTACAACCCGGAGAAAGATAACTTCGAGCGTTTTCTGCCACGCCAGGATCAGATGGAAGGCGATTTATTGCTCTATACCCGTGCACTGCTTGAAGACAATAACGGGCGTATCTGGGTGGGCTCAAGCCGCGGGCTCTTCGAACTGAACCCCGAGAGCCACCGCTTTCACCGACATCAACATACAGAAGGCGACCCACGCTCGCTCAGCAACGATTTTGTGATTGCGCTGTTTCAAGACAGTAAGCAACGGATTTGGGTGGGTACCCACGGTGGCGGGCTAAACCAATTCGACCCAAGTACCGGTAAATTCAATACCTTTGGTACCGAACAGGGATTACCCGACAACGTTATCAGCGGCATTATCGAAGACAATAATGGTGTCCTTTGGCTGAGCAGCCAGCAGGGCTTAAGCCAATTCGACCCAGACACCGGCCACGTGCGACATTTTGATAAAAAACATGGCCTATCAGGCAATTTATTCAATCGAAATACGCCGCAGAAACTTTCTGATGGTCGACTGTTTTTTGGTAACACCAAAGGCTTTGTGTTGTTCGACCCTGAAAAACTCAAGATCGATTCCAAGCCCCCTCCGGTTTACATCACCGAATTTCGAATTTTTAACAAGCCCATAGACTACCGTCAGGAAGATTCGCCGCTCACGCAAACCATTGAAACCACAGAACATGTTACGGTTGCCCACCAGGACAACATGATATCGTTTGAATTTACCGCGCTGAGTTATTCCTCCGCGAGTGAAAACCGCTATGCCTATTGGTTGAAAGGTTTCGATAATGATTGGGTACAACTGCAAAACTCGCGCACCGCCACCTATACCAACTTGGACACGGGCAACTACGAGTTGCAGGTGAAAGCCGCGAATGCCGATGGTGTTTGGTCTGGCAAACCTAGAGTATTAAAACTTACTGTATTACCGCCGCTATGGCTCAGCACCTGGGCCATAGCAGGTTACCTGCTGTTAAGCGCAGCTGTAATTGCCCTGCTATATCGTTTTTTCATCAATCGCCGCGCGTACCTCCGAGAACGAGTTGCCAACCGTCGCTTAAAAACGCTCGATAAAATAAAAGATGAATTTTTAGCAAATACCTCACATGAATTGCGCGCGCCACTTAACGGTATGATTGGCCTGGCGGAAGCTCTTATCGCCGACAACGCATCCGAACTTAACAATGCTACTCTGCAAAAACTGCACACCATCGCCACCAGCGGACGCCGCCTTTCCAATTTAATTAGCGATATTCTCGATTATTCAAAACTCGCCAACCGTCGCCTTGAATTACACCTGCAATCGGTAGACTTATATTTGCTGTGTCAATCGGTTATTAACCAACTGGAACCACTGGCTCAGGGGAAGCCCCTCACAATTGTCAATGCGCTATCAGTTCACATGCCTCATGTTGAAGGCGATGAATATAGGCTCCAGCAGGTGCTGATCAACCTTATTGGCAACGCGATTAAATACACCAGCGAGGGCTTTATCACCATCAGTGCAGAAATCCGTAACCAACGAGTGCGACTCTCGGTTGAAGACAGCGGCGTTGGCATCGTCGAAGAAGACCTGGAATCCATTTTTATGCCCTTCCACAAAACCGACAAAGGGGATGACTGGGTACAACCTGCCGGGTCCGGCCTGGGATTAACTGTGTGCAAGAAACTGATTGAACTTCATCAGGGGAAAATCAGCGTAACATCTGTTTTCGGTAAAGGCTCTGAGTTTGTCATTGATTTGCCCCTGGTCCAAGACAAAAGCAAGGTGTCTGCGCCACGCCCCAAGGGAATAACAAACCCACTGATAAAAGAAAAAATCACGCAAAGCCTCTCTGAAGCTACACAAACTATTTACGATCAACGTCATATGGTGGAAGCCAGTAAACTCAATCTCATACCACCGTCTAACGCACAGCAACTCACCGTGCTTATCGTGGATGACGACACTGTTAATCGCACCGTATTAGCGGGCATTGTGAGCTTGCACAACTATCAGGTAATCGAAGCGGCTTCAGGCAGTGACGCGTTAACTGAGCTGGAAAAAAATAGCAGCATTAATTTGGTGTTGTTGGATGTGATTATGCCTGGGTTGTCTGGACTGGAAACCTGCAAAAAGATTCGCGAACGCTACTCCGCGCAGCAATTACCGGTCATTTTTATATCTGCCAATGCGCAAGACAAAGACCTTGCTGATGCTTACCAGGCAGGTGGTAGTGATTTTTTATTGAAGCCAGTGTCACGCGCACAACTCTTACCAAAAATCGCCGTACACCTCAGCTATGTGACCAACAGCTAAATAAACAACAACAGCTTTGTAAACAATGACTAGGTCGGAAGCCACATTGCAGCAGTGCAAAACACTGCTGCAAGCGGTTTGTCATTACGCGAGACGGTGTGCCAAATCCAGCAGACAGGTTTTGAAAGGACGCGACATATTTTCAAGTGCATCAATAATGTCGTGATGCACCAGCTCATTCGCCTGAATTCCTACGCAGCGACCACCATGGCCTTCCTGCAACAGTTTTACCGCAAACGCCCCCATGCGGCTTGCCAGAATGCGATCGAACGCGGTTGGAGCACCTCCACGCTGAATATGCCCCAGCACGGTCGCACGGGTTTCCAAACCGGTTTCTTTTTCGATGCGGTCCGCAAGCTGGGTAATATCGGTGATTTTTTCGGTGATGCACACAATTGCGTGATTTTTACCGTGACCTACATGGTCACGCATCTCTTTCAAAAATCCTTCTTCGTCGAAGGGTAATTCCGGCACAATTGCGTATTCGGCTCCGGCCCCAATCGCCGACCAAATGGTTAAATCGCCACAATAGCGCCCCATAATTTCCACCACAGAAATTCGCTTGTGCGAACTGGAGGTATCGCGCAGGCGATCGATGCAATCCAGGACGGTATTTAGCGCGGTGAAATAACCGATGGTATAGTCGGTACCGGCGACATCGTTATCGATGGTGCCCGGCAGGCCGATACAGGGGAAACCCATCTCTGTGAGCTTTTTCGCACCCATATAGGAGCCATCGCCGCCAATCACGACCAAGGCCTCAATACCGTGTTTTTTTAAATTTTTAATGGCTTCTTCGCGTACAGCCTGCTCTTTAAACTCGGGAAAGCGTGCCGACCCCAGAAAGGTGCCGCCGCGATTGATCAAATCGGCAACGGAACGACGGTCCATTTTCTCAATTTCATTGCGATACAGGCCAAGATAACCATTGTAGATGCCGTAAACCTCCATGCCGTAATGCAAGCCAGAACGCACTACTGCACGTACCGCCGCATTCATGCCTGGGGCATCACCACCGCTGGTTAACACACCAATTTTGTTTACCATGTCTGTTTCCTGTTTATGAAGTTGCTGCTGTTGATTGCAGTTAGTCACGCTCGGCTGCAACTTACACAGCCGGCTATAAGGTAAAGGTAGGTTATAAAAGGAACTCTGGCCCCTGGCGCGGGAATACCCAGTAACTCCAAAGATGCAGTAAATGGTAGATACATCCGGGGCGCCATTATAGCAAGAGTGCGTGGCGAGAATAGGTCTTGTTGGATCAAACCAGAGAAACTTAAGATGCCGGCAGGCGGGCAAAAACTGTTTGATTTTTAGTCAAAACAACTGAGTACACGCTGTACCAACTCGCTAACGGTGGATGCAGACACCGGCTCTTCCTCCCGTCCCAACACATTGCAGCCCAAAACCTGGGCCTGAGCAGGTAACACCCCGAGTACCGAGGCCAGTGCAATCGCATCATTTAATCCTTGAGCATGGCTCGATAAAACCCCGTTACTCGCGGGTAGATCCTCGGCTTTCAGCACGACAACCGTACCAAGCGGGTGCTCCCGGCTTCGCAGCGCATCCACAAAAATCACCCGGTCAAACGCGGCCAGTTCGCCCACGACAGCAGAGGGGTGGCGATATTTGCGCAAAGTTACTTCCGCTATTGGTGTTTCAGCTAAACCATCAAGCACCTGCCAACCTAGCGTATCAGCGCCGTGGAGAGATCCAAAACCTGCCACCAGCGTGCTGCGTGAAAGGGGCGACGGTGTTTTTAGCAAGATTTCAGACATTGTGACAATACTGGATAAACGTCAGACGTCCGACCACAAACGCCTGACGTTCAGAGCTATTTCCTGTGCACAGTAAGATTTAAAAAATGCGTTGAACAGGAAATACAGGGGTCATAATTACGAATAATTTTTTCGCACAGCATTCGCAATTCATCGTCGGGATGATCGAGCCCGTATTCCAACACAGCATTTTTCAGGTTGGCTTCGATACTCGCCTGATTTTGACTGGTGGGCGGAATCATAGAAGCCGTTTGTACCTTACCATTACCGTCGATTTTAAACTCGTGGTAAATCACTCCACGGGGCGCTTCGGTGGCATGGCGAGCAATACCGGGCTTCGGTGTTACATCAACGTAAGCTTGCCGCGGGCGTTTATAAGCTCTGAGCAGTCGCAGAGCTTCCAGCACACTGTAATAACTTTCAATCGCGCGCGCCCGCACATTATCGAACATATTGTTGCTGGGGAATTTCAAATTTAAATCGTTACACAAATTTTGAATTTCCTTTGGCAACTGCGTAAAGTTTAAATTCACACGCGCTAAGGGCCCCACAAAATAGCTTTCACCATCCAATGTGGAGTAGAACGCGGTAGAGTGTTTCACTTGGTGCTCTTTGAAGCGTTCGGAATAGCTATCAAAGCTTACCCTCTGGCCCTGCGTCGACACCAATTCACCTTCATTAATACCGTATTCGTTGGGATGCCGAATGGCAACGCAATTAAATGCTTGATTATCCACCGGCAAATCCAAACCCGCCGTCCATTCCACAACGCCGATAGCGTCCTCCACGGCATCCTCGAGCCGATCAACAAGGTCTGCCACCTCCCGCTTTTCCGGAGCACGATAGAAACCACCCACCCGCAAACCAATCGGGTGCACGGAACGACCTCCCAGCAACGACAATAAATCGTTCCCCAAGGCCTGCAATTTCATACCCCTTTTCACTGTTTGGGGATGATCTTGTGCCATTGCGATGGCATTGTCATACCCGAGAAAATCCGGTGTTGCCAACAAGTGAATATGCAATGCATGGCTTTGCAGCCATTCTCCGGCATATACAACACGACGCATGTCGTGTACCCAAGGCCCGGGGTCGACACCAAATAAGCGTTCGAGCGCACGAATGGATGTCATTTGATAGGCAATGGGGCAAATGCCGCAAATACGTGCCGCCATGGTTGGTACTTCGGTGTAATTTTCTCCTTCTAAAAATTTTTCGAACAAGCGCGGTGGTTCGTATATTTTTAAATGCAGGTTTTCGATATTGCCTTCACTGGCAGTAAACTCCAGCGCGCCCTCACCTTCAACCCGCACCATAACCGGCACATTAATATTAATATCACGATTGGGATCTACAGTCGTCATCACACACCCCCTCGCGCATCAGACCAAATCACATTTGCCTCGGCAAATTCTGGAGCTGCGTTGTGCATGCCCTGGAATTTACGGCGCACCTCGTCGGGCGTTAGCCCAAAACCCAGAAAACGATTACCCAGTAGTTTTACATTGGTGAGTTCTGATGGCCCGTAACAGGCGTAGCAACTTGCGCCGAAGGATGGGCACAAGGCACCACAGCCCCCTCGGGTTACCGGCCCCATACACGGTTGCTGTTTGGTGATCATCACACACACGGTATTTTTACGCTTACATTCCTGACACACTTTTTCGGCAACAGGCAGGGGCGCGACACCAAATAATAAATGGCGCACCGCTGCCACCATTTGTTTCACATCCACCGGGCAGCCCCACAACTCGTAATCCACTTTAACGTGATTTTTAATGGCAGCAGAGGTGGAAAGCGAACTGATGTATTCAGGCTTGGCGTACACTGAACGCATCCAAACGTCGCTATCGGCATTATTCTTTAATGCCTGGATTCCCCCGGAAGTTGCACAAGCGCCAACGGTAATAACAAAACTACTGCGTTCCCGAATAGCTTCCAAACGTTCAACGTCGTGTGGCGTAGTTATAGAGCCTTCGATAAAACTGATGTCAACTTTTTCATCCGGCCCCAGTGGCCCAGCTTCGGCAAAATGTACAATGTCTACCAATTGGGTGAGTTTTATAAGGTCTTCACCCATATTAATAAATGCCAACTGACAGCCGGAACAGGAGGCAAATTTATGAACACTCACACGCGGTTTTTTCGCTGTATCACTCATAATTAAAACCCCCTGCGCTCTAGCACATCTTTAATTTTCGCATAGGTGAACACCGGGCCATCTTTACACACAAACGCCTCATCCATTTGACAGTGGCCACAGTGTCCCAACGCGCACTGCATATTGCGTTCGAGACTTAAATAAATATCGGTTTCGGGAACACCCATTGCGATTAATTGCCGCGAAGTGCCAGTCATCATCGGGTGCGGCCCACAACACATTACCGTGCAGTGCGATGCATCAAAACGCGCTTCGCGAAACAGAGCACCCACGCGACCTTTTTTCCAATTAGGCCAGGCGGTGTTATCACGGTCGGTGGCCAGCAAAACCTGAGTGGCACGCACTTGCCGCCATTCATCGTATTGTGCTTCCCACAACATATCGTGACGATGCAATACGGTTTGCATAATTACGATCCGGCCGTAATCATCCCGATGAGCGATAGCTTCGCGAATCGCCGAAACCGCCGGAGCACACCCCAAGCCGCCGGTAATAAAAACCACGTCGCGACTCTTCGCGGGCACCATTGGCCAACCGGTACCATAAGGCCCACGAATACCAACACGATCTCCCGGTTTTAAATTGGCCATGGCATTGGTAACGCGACCTACCGCCTGAATGGTATGCAGCAGGTATTCGCCCTCACTACCCATAATTGAAATGGCAACTTCACCCACACCGAACAAATACACCATGTTGAACTGACCACAAGCGTATTTATAGGCTTCGCGTTGTTGCGCGTCTTCGATTAAAAGTTTCCAAGTAAAAATATTGGGCGTTTCTTCAATGCGTTCGATAATTCGAGCCGACATAGGCACATAATCATTAGCCAGCTTTTGCGATGCCCTGCAACCTTCTGTTGCAATGCTTTCCTCTATTGTTCCCATAGCGCAAACTCCCCACTAATTGCATTAGCTTCGGCTGGGAAATCAATTCCCGCAGGGCACCAGGCGATACAGCGTCCACACCCTACACAGCCGGAGCGTCCGTATTGCATTACCCAACTGCCCAATTTATGCAGCATCCATTGACGGTAACGCAAATCGCCGGTATCCCGTACCGAATGCCCATGCATAACACTGTGATCGGCATTAAAGCAGCTATCCCATTCGCGGAAGTGTGTGGTTGTGGCACCGTCTAAATCTGCGGTTTCGGTTTCACGATGGCAAAAACAGGTGGGGCAAACCGCTGTGCAATTTCCGCAGGCCAGACAGCGCTCGGCAATGTCGTGCCAGCGGCGGTTATCGAGTTGCGAAAATAAATTCGCGTGCATGTTTTCGTCTATAAGAAAACGTTTTTGTTGCTGCTGAGTTTTTTCAAATTGGGTACGCGCTTCGGCAAGCATCGCATCGTTGGGTTCTCGCAACGGCAGTTCCGCAAGTAATACTTCACCCTGAGGGGAACCGGCCTGAATTAAAAAGCCACTGTCGAGTTCATCGAGCAACCAATCGTAGCCGCTGTCTGCATTCGGGCCATCCCCGGTAGATGCACAAAAACAGGTTTCGCTGCAGGTCGCGCAATTTACAGCAACTGTAAACAGCGCATCGCGTTCCGCTTTATAGTAGGCATCCACGTAATCACTTTCCAAAAAGTGTTTATCGTGGATTTTCATAGCGGCGATATCGCAAGGCCGCACACCAATCACGGCTGTTGGGCTGGGTGTTGCAACCACATCTTTAAAAACCAAACCTATATCGCTCGGTTGCGCCACCTGCTCGGCAACCCACAATGGTTGACGTGAGCGATATAACAAAGGTTTAAGCGCACTGGGGCCATTCGCCCAGGAAAAATAACGATTGGAATAGGTTTCTTTTAATTGATAAGAGCCTGGTTTCTGTTCCGACTCAACTCCCCGCGGAAGATCTTCAACATCATTGAGATGATCGTACACGATCGCTCCATCGCGAACCTGTGGGCCAACAAGCTCATAGCCCGCTTGTGCAAGTACGGTCAATATCTTTGGGAAGTTTTCCGGCGATAAATAATGGAGCGTCATAACATGGCATCCTTCTTCCGAGAAAACTGCATTTGCCCAAAACCATTACACCCCAGCCACCCTAATAAACTACCTAACCGTTATTTATATATTTAGTGGTTAGCGCTATAAGTAATGGTGTTCGAGCGTTTATTGATACGGCACAAACAAGCCCCGCTGATAACGGCGCTGCCTACCCCCCCGGAGTGCGGAGATATGAGGAAGGTTTTTTTGCGGTACCGTTGCAAAGGCGAGTATTTATTAGAACCTGCAACGCTAATCGACCACAAAAAAAGATTTCTCTATCTGCGTAACCAAGTACGACAAATAAATGATTGCGCCCACATCCCGTTAATTGACACGTGAACACACTCTTGACGCGCTCAGGCCTGGGGATACGGCGATAACTGGGTTTACCTCTGTTGAAGAAACCCGCAATAACAATAGAACAAATGACTCCGCCTAAACATGCGATACATCAATAAATGGGGCCTTAGACCAGCCTAAAATCTGTGCAACAACGATAAGCAACAACGAACAATGAGATCCGTTTATGTGCTTGGCTATTCCTATGAAAATATGTGCCATTAACGACGGTATCGCCAATTGTGAAGCCGCGGGCGTGTATCGCGATGTAAGCCTGCAACTGATTGCAGACCAGAAACTGCAAAGTGGCGATTTTGTTCTGGTTCACTTGGGCTATGCGATACAGAAAGTGGCGGCACAGGATGCCGCTATCAGTCGTGCGGCGTTTGACGAAATGCAGGTTGCAGAAAAGGGTGAAGCCCATGCATGAGTTCAGCCTTTGCCAAAGCCTGATGCGCGAAGCGACTAAGATTGCTGCAACACGCAGCGATGAATTATCACAACATCAAAAAATCCAAACACCCATTACACTGATAACCGGTGTGACTGCCCGCATTGGTTTATTTGCCGGAATCGACAAACATTTGCTGAAGCGCGCGTTCGATATCGCTATCCAAGATCACCATCGTCAGTGGCAAGATAATCCTGATGGCGAAGCTGCAAGCTCGCTTAACATAACATTCGCACCACGTGCGCAACTCACCATTGAATCGCTGCCCGGCGCCATATTTTGCCGCGAATGCAATCGGAATTACCGAGTCGATCAACAAGAATACAGCACGCACCACCTGAATTGCACAGTTGACCCTACGCATCATACGCACTTGGTGGGAGGCGATGAACTTCTTCTGGTAAACGTGCAATTGCAGCAGGTATCTCTTGAAGAATACTGCAAGTACAACGTTAGCTCGACAAGCGCAGCTGCGTTAAATTAAGTATTAAAAACGCCAGTGGGTTAAATGGACCCCACGACCTCATTAACAGGAGCAAAGCATGTGTGAAACCTGCGGATGCACACTCAAACCACACAAAGCGCAAGCCATTAAAACCGGTTCGGTACTACAACCTGCAGACGAGTTGCGGCATCATCATGACCAAAATCAGCAAAGCAAAAGCCAACAGCATCAAAACCAAAAGCGCCAATCAGAGTTGAGCAGCAGTCACGATGTATTGCAAAATATTATGGATGCCAACGACAGTATGGCTCGAGACAATCGTCTACTACTTAACAAACACGGTGTGTTTACTCTCAACCTAATGTCATCTCCCGGCGCCGGCAAAACACGCCTGCTGGAAGCCACCATTAAACGCCTTAAAAAAAATATGACTATCGCCGTTATTGAAGGCGATCTTGAAACTGAAAATGATGCAAACCGTATTCGCAGCCAAGGCGTAACCGCAGTACAAATTACCACGGGGTCTGCCTGCCACCTGGATGCCCATTACATTCACGATGCCCTGCTGCAATTGCCACTCAAAGATATCGATCTGCTTTTTATCGAAAATGTCGGCAACCTCGTGTGCCCAGCGGCGTTTGACTTGGGGCAGGATGCGAATATTGCCCTGCTGTCTACCACCGAAGGCGATGACAAACCACTGAAATACCCGGTAATGTTTCAAAAAATCGACGGCTTGGTCATCAGCAAGCTGGAGCTGCTGGAATTTTTTGATGATTTTGCCGTGCGAGCCGCGGAAAGTAATTTGCGAAAACTTGCCAATCACAGCCCGGTATGGCCGCTTTCGGCAAAAACGGGAGAGGGCTTGGAAGTCTGGTTGGATTGGTTAACGGAATCCTGTCGCAAAAAAATCGCTACGCAAAACAATCACGTTTCATCCGAAAACAGCGAAACAAAACTTTTGGAGAAACGCGCATGAGCGCTGCTGCGCAAACCCTGCTCGCCAAGATACAGGGGCTGGTACCTCCTGCCACGCCCTTCAATTTATTGAATGTGTGTGGCGGGCATGAACGCAGCATTACCCAGGCAGGTTTGCGCGCAGTATTACCCGAATGGTTGAAATTAATACCCGGGCCGGGTTGCCCGGTATGTGTTTGCCCAGAAGAAGATATCGCACTGGCTATAACACTGGCGCTGAATGAATCGGTTATTGTGCTGGCTTTTGGCGACCTGCTTCGCGTCCCGATAACAGGCAACGCCAGTAACACCAATGCACATAAAATACGTTCCCTGGAAGTCGCCAAGGCCGCCGGTGGCGATATCCGGCCTATCGCCTCCCCCCTGGAAGCAAAAGCCATCGCACGGCAAAACCCCGATAAAACGGTCATATTTTTTGCTGCGGGATTCGAAACCACCATGGCACCCGTCGCCGCCCTGGCATACGAAATTTGCAATAATCAATTGCCTGACAATCTGCAATTTTTAATTTCAGGCCGACGAACATGGCCTGCGGTAAATGCCTTACTGCAAGATAAACAAGCGCTACAAATTCACGGCATGATTGCTCCCGGGCATGTTGCTACAGTAATGGGCGCTAATGAGTGGCAATTTCTCATTGATGATTACGCAATTCCCACGGCGATCGCGGGCTTCGAAGCAGAAAGTTTAATGGCCGCTTTTCTTAACGTACTGCAACAAGCCCAAAGCAACAAATTACAACTGGGTAACTGCTACCCGCAAGTGGTAACACCCGAAGGCAATAAAACCGCACAACAGCTACTCAACGCGTGTTTTGCAATTACCAGTTCCCGCTGGCGCGGAATCGGAAGCATTCCATGCTCTGGGTACGAATTAAAACCTCAGTTCAATCACATAAACGCTCGTATCACCTATGCCCATCACAGTGAACACGCAGCAACAATTGGCAAAGAAAATATTATGCCGAAAAGTTGCCAATGCGCCGACGTTGTAATGGCGCGCCGCCAACCCCATCAATGTCCACTCTACGGCAACGGTTGCACACCACGCCAACCAGTAGGCCCCTGCATGGTTTCTGATGAAGGTGCCTGTCGCATTTGGTGGAGCGCCGGAGTAAACGCCGCATGATTTGCAGACAATATATAATGGGAGGCTTGGTACAAGGTGTAGGATTTCGCCCATTTGTGCACAACCTGGCAGAACAGCTCTCGCTCAAAGGTTGGGTGCAAAACAATAACGGTCGGGTTTCAATTTTAGTGGAGGGCGACGAACAACAAATTCAGTGTTTTGAAAAAAAAATATTATTCGAAGCACCACCATTGGCCAAGCCGACCATTCGAGAACGCTTCGATAAAACCGCCAGCCATTTAAAAAATTTTATAATCCTTTCTAGCGATAGCAAAACACAGCGCCCTAAATCGGCAGCCGGTACTCCGGAAATTCATTTGCCAGCCGATCTCTATACCTGCCCTGATTGCCAATGGGAATTACTGCACCCCGGAAACGCACGCTACCAATACGCGTTTATTAACTGCACCCAGTGCGGCCCCCGTTACACTATTATCGATGCGCTACCTTACGACCGAAACAATACGGCAATGCGCAGTTTTCCGCTTTGCGAAACCTGCGGTCGCGAATACAACGACAGCGAAAACCGCCGCTTTCATGCCGAACCACTGGCTTGTCCCGAGTGTGGTCCGCAACTCCAATTTCTGCCAATGCAGCCAGCCAGTAGCGGCGATATTCAGCGCGCACCTCTGGTAGCCGCCTGCGAGGCCATAAATGAAGGTAAAATTATTGCTGTGAAAGGGATTGGCGGTTTTCACTTGGTTTGTGATGCACACAATGAAGCGGCTATCGGCCACTTACGCAGTACCAAACCGCGACCCGACAAGCCTCTGGCCGTAATGCTCTCCCCGGAAACACTCGGGGAACACAGCCCCGCCAGTGAGTTACACATTCAACAATTGGTATCGGCTGTGCGCCCAGTGGTGTTGTGCCCTAAACATCCGCAGTCAACCTTGCCCCCAAGCATCGCACCCGGGTTAAATGACATCGGCATAATATTTCCCTACAGCCCACTGCATTTCATGTTAATGGATAAACTCCAAAAACCGCTGGTGGTAACATCCGCTAACATCAGTGGCGAACCGGTGTTTACTGAGAGTGACGAATTAAGAGAACGTTTGAGTAACGTTATAAACGGTGTGCTTGATCACAATCGCCCTATTCGCAGACCCGCGGATGATTCAGTCATACACATTATTAATAATCAGCCACAAACACTTCGTATCGGTCGGGGTCTTGCCCCTCTGGAATTAAGTAACCCCTACCCATTGGGCGATCGCACGCTATTGGCTACCGGTGCACACAGTAAAAATACCCTGTGCCTCGCGTTTGGTGAACGCATTGTGGTTTCACCACACATCGCCGATATGGACAGCCTGCGCAGCCAGCACGTGTTCGAACAACTCAGCGATGATTTCTGCCGGTTGTACCAACAGGCACCAAGCGATTTAGCACACGACGCCCACCCCGATTACACCACCAGTCGCTGGGCTGCAAAGCAAAATACTGAGCGCCACCCCATTTGGCACCACCACGCGCACGCCAGTAGTTTGTACGCAATAAATGGCGAGCAAGGTTTACCGTGCAGTGAACCCATTATTGCATTTACCTGGGATGGTACCGGACTGGGCTGTGATGGCACACTTTGGGGCGGCGATTGCCTCAGCGGTAAGCCTGCCAATTGGCAACGACAATTCTATTTCAAACCGTTTAAATTACCAGGTGGCGAAAAAGCCAGCCGCGAGCCCTGGCGTATAGCCGATAGTCTGCGTTTACACTGCGGCTTAACACCAAAAAATGAAGACCCACTGCTTTATTCCATGTGGCAACAAAATATTAATACCCCAAGCACTACCGCTGTAGGACGTTTTCTGGATGGCTGCGCCGCGTTGCTTAATGTGTGTGAACACAGCAGTTATGAAGGTCAGGCACCGATGCAGCTACAGGCACTCGCGGAGCGCCACGACACCACAAAATTTATCGATATGCCCATTGTCGGCAACGAGGTGCTGTGGCTCGGGTTAGTGAAATGGCTTATTAAACGCAAGCCACAATGCAACGAAGCCGCGCGCGTGGTGCACAACAGTTTAGCCCACTCACTCGTAAAACAGGCCTGCCTGGTGAGTAAAAACACTGGAATTTCCACCGTCGCTATCAGTGGTGGTGTATTTCAAAATTCTCTGCTCGTAGAACAAATTGCAAGACTACTTCCTGAACACGGATTAAAACTTTATAACCCCGGGTACATACCGGTTAATGATGGTGGGCTTTGCATCGGTCAGGTTATTGAAGCCGCAGCACGTATGCAAAGCAATTGAGGTAACGATTTAAGGTAATTATTTTAAGTCAAAACAGCTCCCAACCAGATAAAAAATATCGGGAAAACCGTAACAAGGAGAGCGCATGAGCACCATAACCCTGGCCCATGGCAATGGCGGAACCCGAATGCGGGAACTGGTGGATAATGTCTTCGCAAGCAAATTAGCCAACACGATTCTAAATACTGATCTGGATGCGGCACACTTAAATCTCACCGGAACCAATTGGGCAATGACAACCGATGGATTTACAGTGCAGCCCCTTTTTTTCCCCGGCGGCACCATTGGCAGCCTGGCAATTCATGGCACGATAAACGATCTCGCCGTTGCTGGTGCAGAAGCCAAATATTTAAGCTTGAGTGCGATTATTGAAGAAGGTTTACAAACCGAAGAGTTGGAACACATTGTTGATGATATGGCAGTTGCCGCACGTGATGCCAAGATACAAGTGGTTACCGGCGATACCAAAGTAGTACCGCGGGGGCACGGCGGCGGCATATATTTTACAACCACTGGCATTGGCAAAAAGCTGGAAACCTTAACGCTTAATTACTACCAACTCAAAGCCAACGATGCAATTTTAGTGAGTGGCCCTGTGGGTAATCACGGCATTGCCGTTATGATGGCCCGCGAGGCGTTTGGATTACGCAGCGATATTAAAAGCGACTCAGCCAATATTTTTCCGTTCGTAAATGCGCTCACACAAATATCCAAGCCCAGTGCCGTGAAGCAACTTCGCGATCCCACTCGCGGAGGCGTTAACATGGTATTACAAGACTGGACGCGCTGCAGTGGCCTGGGCATAAACTTATCAGAAGAACAACTCCCCATTGAACCCGCCGTAAAAGCCGTGTGCGAAATGCTCGGTTACGACCCTTTCAACCTGGCCTGCGAAGGCCGGGTTATGGCCGTGGTTGAATCCAATTATGTCGATGAAATCCTAACCCATTGGCAGAAACTCCCGAATGGCGAGCAAGCCGCACAAATCGGCACTTTCGTTTCTTCACACACGCAAGTGGTTATGCACACACCCATTGGTGGACAGCGCATATTGCAAGCTTTAGAAGATGAACCTTTGCCAAGAATTTGCTAGATTAACCACTCCAGCCACACAGGAGTGTTACCAGCATGGAAGTTGTCAAAACGCTGCAGCTTGGAGCCAACGGCACCCGGCGCTTACAGCAGAAATGGCAAGAAAAACTCATAGCCTTACGCTATAGCAAAGACCGTTCGACAAACACCCGCTACACCAGGCTTGAAATCGTTTTAGGCCAACACGATGCAAAACCCATCCACCACAAATCCGTACAGCGCTTTGATTTTGATGCAATAAAAGTACGGCTTAATTCTCCGAAAGCTGAACTGCGCGAGAACGTTAAACGCATTGATAGCCGCTGGAGTGAAGAGAGCAAACTAAGAGAAATTCGCTACAAGGACGCCAAGCACTTTGGGCTGGTAGAGGTAATTGTTGAATAATGTAAGTGAGTATTAGCTGTCAGGCGTTGTTGTATCTCGCCTCCCTAACGTATACAAGAGGTGGCTGGAGATAAACAGTAGTGTCTTCATTTGGCAAACTGGTTAGATTTAGAACGCTAAGGACAATTGATGAACAAATACATTTTAATTTTGAGCGTAATGTTAAGCAGCAATAGCTTTGCTGGGTGGTATCAAGGAAAAGTAACTCATGTGTTTCCAGTAAACCATGAAGGTGGGCGAGTATATGTGTTTCTTGACGACGGTGGTGGAGAAGCAAGCTGCGGATCAGGAAAAGCTTTTTATATAGACCCAAATACCGAGATGGGTAAGGTTCTATTAAGTGTTCCACTCGTAGCAAAGACTACGGAAAAACTTGTTTGGGTTAACGGTAACGGAAAATGTGTTGGAGGTTGGCCCTCACAAGGCAGTGAAGCGATGCTTTCAATGGATTTAAAGGGGTAGCAAACCAGCTCAAGTAGGAACTCAGTTGAAGCCTTTGTTTTTATGCCATCATCTATGCGAGCATGAGTTCAATCGCCTACACTACGACCAGTGATACCAGGCAGTAAAGGTAATTCGAAAATATGAAAAACATTATTTTATTTCTAATGGTTGTGTATGGCGCGTATCAGGTTTGGCAGAAATATAAACCCCTGCCAGAACCACTATTTAACACACCATACGTTGCCGTGTACGGTCGTGATTCTTGCGGTTGGACACAAAAGATGATTAAAGAATTAAAGCGAGAGAATATTCCATATCAATATTTTATTATAGATCGCGAAGGTGTAGCAGCAGTGCTACACGAACGAATGAAAGCTAGCGGAATATCGACAAGGCGATATAATTTGCCAGTGGTAGACACCAACGGAACAATTGAAATAAGGCCGAATATAGAGCAGGTTACAGCCAAATATTATTCAACACCATAATTAATTGCTCCAGATGATGCCGTAGTCTATGCGCCGTTTTGTGTATTTTACGCTCTCAATAATGCACAAAATACATACCAACCTCAGCCCATCTGAGAATGGCATTATTTAAATACTAAAAAGGAGAAGTCATGGGCAAGCGAATTTGCATAATCGTTTTACTGGGTCTGGCAAGTAGAAGTCTATCTGCAGAATATTATCAATCCGGAAATATTATAAATCGAATAGCAGGCACCCAAGGAATCATGATTCATATGGATACGGGACAACCAGACAATTGTGAGGGAACACCCAATAGTTGGCTGCTAATAAAACAAGAGCATACGGCAAATATGCTCTGTAGTATTAGCAGCATGGGCTTCTGGTAATAAATCTGGAACAGTAGACACATCAGGACTCGAGAACGGGGCCGGTTACTGCATCACAAATCAGTTCGATCCGACTAATTAACTTTACTAATGGAAAAAGAACCTAACCAAAGTAGCCGTCAGACCTAGAGTGCTATGATTGGTTTTGTGCATTCACTACGCACAATTTCCCACAAATCCTAGCTCTACAGAATAGAAGGTACGGCTGTGTTGCACCGTTTCGAATAAGTATTGTACGCTTATGGGACTGCCATTCCCTATGTTTTAGCGGGAGATTTGGTTTATCAGCTCTCGAAATATGGAGGCTTTTTATGCTCTCGCGTGTTGTAGAGTCTGTGGTAATCAATATATGGTTTTTCTCGACGTAGTCGTCAATGAACTTACAATTTCGCAACACACAAAAGTACCAAGAAGCTTTTAAATAGCAATGCGTCTGAATTCTTTGCTTACTCGGCCTGTGTACGCTCACAAGTAGCAGACTTGGGAGCACGTTCGCACAGTTAGTTTGGTGGAATCGCTGTATTCGTATACCATCCTACGTCACGCCAAGAAAATTGAGGCTAACCTCGCCTCTGAGAAGCAGCTTCGAGCAGTGGGTGGAACTTACTAGCAACAAATGAACAAAATTATGGAAATAGAAATAGTAGTAAATGGAAAGCTTGAAGAAGATGACGTTGTTTCGCTCTATAAAGCGAATGGATGGTCATCAGCAGAGAAACCCAAGAAACTTATGGCTGCTTTAAATGGCTCCGATACAGTAGTTTCAGCGAATTATCAACATAAATTAGTAGGATTGTGCAATTCATTAACAGATGGCAGCTTAGTAGTGTATTACCCGCACTTGCTGGTTCATCCCAATTACCATAGAAAAGGCATTGGTAAAAAAATGATGGAGGCTATGCACTACATATACAAGGATTTTCATCAGCAAATCCTTGTAGCAGATGGCAAGGCAATCAATTTCTATCGATCTTTGGGATTTTCCCGGGCCGGGAAATCAGAACCCATGTGGATTTACCAAGGAAATGAACACTAAGACACAATCGAACGTTCCAAGCGAGTCTTTAATCTACGCACAATTTTGTTTTTGGTGTTTTGCCTGACATGAGAGCATCCATATGAAATACCTTTTGTTAATGTTTTTATGCATACCATCTCCGGCTTATTCAAAAGGTCAAGAAACATACGCAGCAAATAGAGTTGGATGTTTTCTTGATGGAGTCTGTTTTATTGACATAAACCCAAGCACAACCAAAACATCATGCACAAATAAAAATCAGATTCGATTTACTCTTAGTGAAGCCGCGGGTAGTGAAGTTTATTCTACAGCACTTGCAGCCTATGCTTCACAAGCAAAGCTAATAATCTATGTTAACGATGACTGCACTAACGGTTTTCCTTCTTTAGATTGGCTTGCTATCAGTGAAAGTTAATAAAATAGAAATCCATAACCAACGTAGCTCGAATAAGCTCCATTCTGGATTTTGTTTTCTAGCAAACACTAAATAAATACAAAAACACACTCCAAAAGTCCAACCGCCGCAACAAAGTGTTGTACAGCATTTAGAATATGGAGAATGTATGAAATTATTATATTTAGGACTACCGCATGCGTTACAAAAAGGGATAAATAGATTGAAAATAAGAGTCAAATACGCATTTGCGCTTATCGTATTTACAATTTTTTCTTCTGCAAATGCAGAACAATCCGCGAGTGGAATGATAGAAAAAGTTGATGTGGTTAATTACAATGATGGAGCGGCTTACGTATACATTGAAAACGCTTCATTTGACGAGTGTCCAAATCCAACGACTTGGTGTGCAATAGATTTTTCACTACCAGCTGCTAATCAAATGTATTCGGCCGTATTGGCCGCCAAATTCGCTGGAAAAAAAATAGGAATTACAACTAATGGTTGTTGGTCCGGTGGGCAGTATGCGAGGTGTTGGAAGGTGCATATCAGAGACTAAATTCTCATCCAACAAAATGGTAAATCTGACCTATTTTATTACGCACGACTTGTGAACGCCTTTGGCATTTTCACACTAGCTCTGCTTTATATAAAATGCAGCCTATTTACGATAGTTATACTATAGAGGAGATTTATGAAAAAGGTAGTATTGTTATTAATTCTTTTTTTAAAAGCTGGTCAGGTGAGCGCAGACCCCTGGTCAGGAACTACAAGAATTAAGTGGCTTTACCCGTCTGCAGACGGACTAATTTTCATAAGTGAGTACGCGAATCCGGACATTAGTAGTTGCGAAAATGGCAGCAGATATTTAATACCGCTTAACCACCCTAATTATAATGTACTAGCTAGTGCGTTGATCGCAGCGTTTATGGCAGAGAAATCAATTAGTTTTAATATCGATAGTGATCAGCCTAGATCATGTATTCCAACCATCAATAGGTTCCATGTATACAAATAAAATGAACACCAATGGTAGCCACCAAACCCGAGAAGCTAGCGTTATGCAGATGAAGACAGGCACTGGAGTATTTACCACCACCATGTGGCGTATAGCGTTTCCGAATACGGTCAACACCATTGTTAACTAAAACCAATCCTATTTCTGACAAGGGAATTAATTAATAACTCTCACCAGATTAGGGCGTTATTTCAAGGGTGGAGAAAGGGAACCGGCATACGATATTTCAGCTGAAATATGCTCGTAGATATTGCAGTTAATTAAACACGACCAAGAAGCCTCCTAAACCGCTCAGCTACGCTAAGTTTTGTGTATTCTTTACACCAACACATGAAACATAACTCAAACGTTCCGGTAGGTGCTACCGACATTGTAAATTAAGTAAAAACATGAACATCAAAAATTATATAGCAATTATTATCTTAATGAATGCCGTCAATTGTTTTGCGAGTTGCGGACTTGAAAATGCAAAAGTCATAGATGTACATCAGTATTTTGATGGCAATATATTTGTACGTTTCGACAAATCAACAAACTGCAATTGTATAGAGAAAACACGTCTTGCGTTCGATTCAGGTGATCCCACTAAACAATTTATCCAATCCATGGTCCTACTGGCCTTTGCTAGCAATAGCAATGTTACGGCATATAGCAGTAGCACAGAATGCAGTGTTCATGGTAATACAGCTGTATTAGACTATTTCAGAGTATTAAAGTAAATCACAATAAGTACAACCACATTCGCAGCACTTCATACCACGACCTTCACTGCGATGCAGTTCCGGTCGGTGTTGTGAACTTTACATTTACAATACAATTAGAGAGTGAAAATGAAAAGCTTAGTTAAATGGATGCTATTCGCTACAAGCGGTGCAATTTGTTTAAATTCAAACGCACTGGAAGCAATTGAAGGCCGAATTAAGTATCTGGAACCAACATACTTACCTGTATCAATCAGGTTCAATATCGATGGCGGCAGCGCGTCTTGCCCTGCAGGAAAAGCCATTACTTATGGAAAAAGTGATAAGGATAACAATTTAGCGGTTTACTCAACGCTGCTTGCAGCATTCGTTGGCGATCAGATTGTGCGAATTTATATAGATGATGGTGACACAACATGCGCAGGAAAATATGTTCATATTATAAAGTAAAAGTAACTAGCGTAATCACCTTGCCCACAAAGCTATTGTTTTTTAGCATTCTAAATAGAAAATAGGAGACCAAATGAGAGGAATAATATTACTTATCTGCTTCTACAGTAGCGCAGTCTTGTCCGCGCAAGTCGTAGTTGGCGATACCAAAATACAATATGTATTGGTCAATGGCGGGGAAGATTCGCCAAACTCTGGCACCACTTGCATAAAAATTTCGGATTCCGTTCGAGATACTTGCAATGGCTATGTGGCAGTCATAAATAATAATCAGGCCCTTTTATCTGCTGCTCTACATGCCAAAGCCACGGGTAATAGCGTTTGGTTTTACTATGATGATAACAAGGGAAATAATCACTGTCCGGGAGCTGTATTCACCCCGTGTGCACTGAATAGCATTGGACTCCGCTAACCGAAAGCAAGCACGATCACGCTAGCAACACTTCGTATCACAGGGCTTCCGCGACTATGCATCTACACCCAGCATTGCTACCGGTAAAATGATATCAACATTCGCCCCGGTGAGTAATTTAAATCAAATAGCTAATCGAATTACCGAAACCACATTCAGCACTTTCATTTGGGCGTGTGTGCAACAATACGTGCAACTATACCCCACAGCACTCCGTTCCCGCAGTGAGGGCAACTTGTAGCAGCATTAGGGCTAAAAAACATGAGCTATTACATCTATGCCAAAGCGCTTCATGTACTTGCTGCTATGGCCTTCGTTGGGCCGTTAATCTTGGCTCCCAGATGGTTGTTTTTAATAAGTCATCAAGAAGGAAGGTTGGCATTGAGCCAGATGCATTTAATGACTGGCATAGCCGGGTGGATAGTTTTTCTATCTGGTATGTTAATGTTGTTATTACAGAAATGGGCCATGATTTTTATGCCGTGGCTTCAGATTTCCGTATTTCTTTTTCTCGCCGTACAACTTATTGACCACTTTTGGGCTGACGACCAAGAACAGAAGCTTGAGTCTGGCGCACTTGCATCTGCAGCAAAATTAAAACTTTGGTTAATAAGCAAAGCAACCATTTATTGTTTGCTTGCCGTTCTAATGATGGTTAAGCCGTAGTGGAAAATTACAAGGGCTTCTATAGCAAGCCCTATTGTGAACAAAGCCCAATTGTGGGTCTTCCGTTGCGGTGTCTGTTTTTATGCTGATCGCTACGCTTGCACAAAAACAATTACCGCCACTTTAGCCACTGCTGCCAGGATTCAGCATGGGCACGGCCCAACAGCACATCTTCAAATTCACAGACCCCACCCATAGCTCGATTCCAGCACGCTTCTGATAAACACACGGGAAAGAACTCTGGCCGCCAAGGCACAAGGCCAGCCCTCCTGGCGCATCGGGAAGGTGCCCTGGCGCTGGAGCAGGGTCTCCTGGCGTTGGGGAGGATGTCCTGGGTGCCAATTTCGGCTTCCTGGCGCTCGGTGGCGCCTTCCTGGCGCCGGGGAAGATGTCCTGGGTGCCAGTTTCGGCGTCCTGGCGCCCGGTGACCCGGTCCTGGCGCTGGGCGACCCCGTCCAAGGCGCTGCGGCACCCGTCCTGGCGCTGGGTGAGTGCATCCTTGACGGTGCGGCACTACTCCCTTGCACCCCGGTGAGCCTTCCTGGCGCTTGGTGTGTTGTCCTGGCTGCCAGGGACCCTGTCCTGGCGCTGCGTGAGGCGCCCTGGCGATGGGGGACCCTTCCTGGCGCGGTGTTTTTTGCGTTTGAGATAGAAAATGGCCCCGAGGAACGGGGCCGTTGCAATCAATTTTTAGCCCGCAGTGGCCTTAGGCCTCTGCCGTCTCCGCAGGCGATGTGCGGCGAGTGGATCTCTGCTGCCGGTAATACGCACGGATGTAACCCTTAAGGCGTATTTCATGATTAAAAATACGTATTTACCGCAAGCGCGAAGCTCATCAACAATTTGCTTCAGATAAGTAACCGCCTGGTCGCGCAATTTACGGCCATCGTTGCCCTCCAATGTATCGCCGTTGGCAAGCGCCAGTAACACAGACATAGCGTTGGCAACAGCGTTTGCTTCCAGCAGCAAATTCATATCGAACCAATTGGTTTCCGATAGGTAAGTGTCCCAACAGCACACCTAGACCACTAATCTTTATTATGTTCAATCACCTTGTAAAGTAGCGCATAGGACACTCGCCAACCACATTGATCCGCTTCGACAGTAACAGTCTTTGGGTTTAAGCGAACAGCAATGCCATGCTGTTCTACGCCATTCTTGTCGACAAACCCAACAGTGTCACCGATGCTAAGCTCGTTTTTGCTCAGCCCGGTACTGTTTGCCAAGGTGATGTCGGTATCGCTACCTCGAACATTGATCGAGCACAAGTGTATTTGCCAGCGCTTACCATCACGCAGGTTTTTAACGACAGCTTTGGTTTGCTTTACCTTTTCTACAATGGCTGGTTCTACCCGGTTGGCCGCAGCATCGTAATATTCGATTTCCATGCCTAAGCGGAGCGCTTTTTTCACTTCTATAAGTCGCTTGGGGTCATCTATCATATTGTCCAGTGCGGTTTGTAGACGGTATAGATCAAACGCGCTGGCTTCATTCAGGGCCTGGATAATATCTGAATAATTCACATTAGACCTCTTGCCAGTTGTATGGCAGCAATGCTTTTAGCGCTTCCTCTATGGTTGCTGTCGGCAATTGCTCTAAAATGGATTTCAGGCAATTGTAGATATTGAGCTTGGCGGACTCAACTAGGCTGTACAATTAGGCTGTAAACCATAGAAGCTGGGGCTCTAACACTTAGCAATTTAACCACTTAGTTCGTTTTAAACTTTGAAAAATGCTGTGTGTGCAGCTCTACTTTTAACAAGACCAACTTACTTCAACGTTCTATATCGCCTGGACTACATTTTTCTATACTACCAAACCATGCATTCCCATAGACACTCTTACGAACGTCGCCATCTAAATAGTTCCGAACATTACTGACAAGCAAATCTCTGGACAACACACTTTCGTTATTCGACCCCAACTCAAGCGATTATCGCAGTACCGATGCACGATTCTGCAATGTTCACCAAATTCGAAATTCGATAAAATTTGTTGCAGCGCCCATCAAAGGGCGTTCTTAATCCTTATAAAAAACGTTAACAATGAGGTAGCAACAAAAAGCGCCCTATCATTTGCTACAGACGCTCTCAACACCATTGGGGAGGGAAAACAATTCCCGGTGATAATCAAATTCTGGCGTATCAAATGGGGTAATTCGTTCGTCTATTTTGAATTTCCTACCGCGAGACCGAAGTCCACTTATACAACGCGAAGCAGTCGAGGGAACTTATGAAAGAAACTCTAATTTTCACGGGCGGTATATACACTGTTGGTTTAATCGCATTTCACGTACTGTTCTGGAAAATATTCCGTTGGCCGGAAACTTTGCGCACATTAAACTTTGTGAACCGGGCGACCATGCAAGTCTTAAATATAAGCATCACCTTTATATTTGTTATCTTTGCTTACCTTTCATTTGTTTACACTCGCGATCTGGTAAACACTGGGCTCGGCAAGACGCTCATAGCTCTAATTTCAGTATTGTGGGCCTTTAGAGCTTGTCAGCAGGTAATTTTTTATAAGCTTAAGCATAGCGCGTCTATAGGTCTTGCAATTTATTTTCTTGTTGGGGCTACGCTTTACGGTATTCCTGCGTTCACATAACAACGCCAAAATACCACCCATAATCCTCAACAAACGGCAGCGGAGCATACAGCCAGAAAGCCAATAACGTGACAAATATATTGCGCAAATATTACACCCTTTTAGACCTACTAGCCTTTTGGATGGCAAGCGATCGCGTTAAGATATAGCACGCTTGCAGGCGCTATCTTATATCGCTGCCGAAAGCGCTATATTTATGGAGATGTGCTTGCTACGAGCGATAGTGGCTATGCTAGAGATCTAAACTCAACCGTAAAGGTAGATTTTTATGCCCAAGGAACAATCAGGCAAAACAGCTTCGGGTAACGGTACTGGCGCTGGATCTGCGATCGGTGTGGCGCTCGGCGCTGCATATGGTTGGCTTTACGGCAATGTTACCTCGGGCATAGCCGTAGGTTTGGCACTAGGCACAGCTTTAGGAGCGGGTTTTGACTATGCCATCCACAAAAAGAATCTTAAGAACATCAAATAAATACAAGTAACGATAACCAAACACAGAAATTCATTTTACAAGGTTCTTTTGTCTTGGTAATGGCACTACCCTTAACGAGAGTAGCTGTTAGCAATTTACTTTTGGAGCGACGAATGTCATGGATTCAATCATAGATTTCGAGGCGTTAAAAGTTGCAACCAAAATGGCCGTAGTCAGTTCGTTAGCAGAACTCAAACAAAAATCTAACGATGCTCCCCTGATAGCGTACGCGCTCTGTACCGACGATTGTGTGATGACACTATTCAGTGTCGCCTGTACTGGGGAATGGCTTGATTCCAAAATCGACAAGGAGCAATTCTTACTTCCAACGGAGTGGGACCTTTACACGCAAGAAGGTCACTTTAAACCTGTTTATGAGTTGCTTTTGGAAAAGGAGAGAAAAAGAGATACTATCGAGTATGAAGACAAATTTGAAGAAATAGTTCAACTCACCTTCAATGCCATTGTGCTTGCCTTAAAGGAGCTACGGAATGAGCATATATTCAGCGAAAATATCTATTTATCGGTGCAAAGTACAGATCCTGGCGAGGATATACTCGCCATGTCAGCCAAAGCTATAAATCAACTGAACAGTGACAATATCGTACAGGAGTGGGCAAAATGGACCTATACTTATTGTTAAGTGATTTCGTGCTCATCACTCCCCTTGGTGTAAAAGCGTAAAGTACCGCGAAACCCTCGAATAGTACTCTAAGCGATCTTCTGGTGAACATCGTATATGCTAGCTAAAACTCACCCAACACACGCTCGCACGACACGAATACTCATGGTCGTACTCTTATGTATTGCGATAGTGACCTTCCTGATCGGTTACTACGCTCAGGAAGAGCTGAGAGACCAACGACTTGTCAACATATTCGTTTCTACATTTATGCTTACCTGTTTGCTACTGATGGTTATTTTCGTTGCGAGGGCACACCTATGCATCTGCCCAAGCTGCAAGTCCTGGTTGATCAATCGGGGAAAACTGGATGAACGAGACAATCGGTTGTTCTCTTGTAAGAAGTGCAATGTTATTTGGAATTCTAGAGTTCGCTTGTATTATGGCAGTGATTAATGCCCGCTCAAATCGTCACAAAAATATCTTTTGCAAAATAAATTTCACACAATCCATTATTAATGACCAATTTCATTTTTAATACTCAATTTGCCGTCTAAAAACCATAGCGTAGCTTGATAAGCTATGATGAAAAGCGCTAAGGTAAAATGGAAATTCGGTATAAAAGGTGCTTACTCCGTGGCAGCGATTTTCAGGGCTCGTTGGTTGCGGTAGATTTGGAAATTGCAGATACGCGCTGGCAATTTGACACATATTATTACTGAAACAAACCGAGCGTATCTGAAGATGACAACCTTTTTTTCACGTGTTTTGATGGAACGGTGTACAAATCAGGAGTAGATGAGCGCTTTAAAGAACGGTTTTATTGTTCCAAAGCGCTTAAAATGCGCTAAAATTCCGCAATACAAAAGCGCCCCCCCGATAACTTCTCAAATATAACCACCTTTGTAGATGATCGAATTAATCTTTCTCGCAATAGCACTGAGCATGGATGCGTTTGCCGTGTCTATCGGCTTGGGCTCCAAGAACACGCAAGCCTTACCCCTGGCCCTCAAAAGCGCTGTGTACTTCGGCGTTTTTCAAGCACTTATGCCGCTATTAGGTTTTTTAGGCGGCAAAGGACTGTTGGGTTGGCTGGAGGGATTCACGCATTGGGTGGCTTTTCTACTGCTCGCTTTAATCGGCGGAAAGATGATTTATGAAGCGCTCTCTAATGGTATCGAAGATGAAATTACCCGTGTTTCTCACCGAGTGATGTTGTTGCTTGCCATTGCCACCAGTGTCGACGCTATGGCAGCGGGTTTTACCCTCACATTGTTACCCGTTAATCCTCTAATCGCCTGCGCAGTTATCGGTCTCACCACCTTTTGTTTAAGTGGCTTGGGCGTTTTGGTGGGGAATACCTGTGGCACCTGGCTGGAATCCAAAGCAGAATTTTTGGGCGGTGTTATTTTAATAATTATTGGTTTAAGAATATTATTATTCTAACTGAGCTTTATTGATTCAACGAAAAAACTCGTTCCAATTCTTCATTATCACATCAGACCTATTTAATAGGCTCTTTCTCTTTTTGATGCACGGCCATCAATGAATTAAAAATACCAGAACTCGATTTCGTGCGCCTGCCACAAAAATGCTATTTTTTGCTATTAATTTTTGATCGCCGCATGCCTGTCGATTTATGATGTCAGTTCCAAGCATGTTGCTAAGTCTATTTAGCGCAGTTATACACGTTTGGAAATACATCGACTCGCTTATTGCGAGGCGATTTTTAAGACTAAAGTTCCACACCAGTAATTAACAAACTCACTAAAAAATAGGGTCTAATAATGAATAAAATCCCATTTAGTAAATACCTGCGGCTGAGTATTGCCGCAACGCTTGCGTTACAATGCTTTGCATTGCAACAAGCGCATGCACAAACCAGCTGTAGTGGTGTCAACGAGTATCCCAATTGGACAGCCAGAGACTGGTCCGGCGGCGCTTACAATCACGCTAATGCCGGCGACCAGATGGTTTATCAAAACACTCTGTACAAGGCCAATTGGTACACCACCACTGTTCCTGGCAGCGACGCCTCCTGGACCAATCTGGGTACCTGCGGCGGGTCCAGCAGTTCGACCACCTCCAGTAGCTCCAGCTCTTCCAGCAGTTCTAGCTCTTCAAACAGTTCCAGTTCTTCATCAAGCAGTTCTTCAAGCAGCAGCTCCAGCTCTTCAACCGGTGGCAGTTGTGGCAGTGTTTGTAATTGGTACGGTACCAACTATCCGGTTTGTGAGAATCAAACCACCGGCTGGGGTTGGGAAAACAGCGCAAGTTGTATCGGCGAGACCACCTGTAACAACCAGTATGGTAACGGCGGTGTCATTGGCGGCAACTGTGGTTCGACCAGCTCCTCGTCCTCGAGCAGCAGTAGCAGCAGCTCTTCCAGCTCCTCCAGCAGCAGTACGGGAAGCACTTCCAGCTCCAGCAGTTCAAGCAGCTCCTCGAGCTCGAGCAGCACCGGTGGCGGCCGTCAGTACCCACCGTTCTTCGTCGGTAACATCACCACTAACGGTAATGTACGCTCTGATTTCATCCAATACTGGAATCAAATTACTCCGGAAAACGAAGGCAAGTGGGGTTCTGTTGAGGGTACCCGCGACCAATACAACTGGGCACCACTGGACCGTATTTACGAATACGCCCGCGCTAACGGTATTCCTGTTAAAGCGCACACCATGGTTTGGGGTAGCCAGAAGCCTGGCTGGATCGACGGCTTAAGCGCTGCAGAGCAACGTGCAGAAATCGAAGAATGGATCAGTGACTACTGTGAACGCTATCCCGACACGCAACTGATGGACGTCGTTAACGAAGGCATCGATAAGCACGCACCTGCGACTTATGCTAAAAATGCATTCGGCAGTGACTGGGTGGTTGAGTCTTTCCGTCTCGCACGCCAATACTGCCCGAATACCATCCTGATTTATAACGACTACAACTTTATGACTTGGGATACCGATGCAATTATCGATCTGGTAACACCGGCCGTTCAAGCGGGCTTGGTGGATGCACTCGGCTTGCAGGCGCACAGTCTTTACGACCCCAAAGTGTGGTCTGAGCAGGAAATTCTCGATAAGTTAGATCGAATTTCGGAACTGGGTGTACCGCTGTACATCTCCGAGTACGATATCGAAGCCACCAATGACCAAACTCAGTTGGATTACATGCAAACCACCTTCCCGCTGTTCTACAACCATCCCAACGTAAAAGGTATTACTCTGTGGGGTTATGTTGTTGGCGCAACCTGGCGTGATGGAACGGGCTTAATTCAAAGCAGCGGTCAACATCGCCCAGCAATGGATTGGCTTATGAACTATTTAGGCCGCTAAATCCAATTACCCGGTTCAGATAGGTTCATATCGAACCGCTGATACCGAGTATATTTACACAAAGGCGCAGTCTCTGAGGCTGCGCCTTTTTTTAATCGCAAAAAACATTAGGGCCTGTTAAGCCTACTCTTGCTATAGTTCGGGAAGGAATTTTTCGCCCGACTATCCAGGCATTTAAGGAGCAGCTATGACGACCTTTTCTGCACAGTGTCGCATTTTACTTGCGATGTTCATTTTTATATTGAACCCTTTTACATTAAACACGGCACTGGCAAACAATGCGGCAGCACCACAACAGCAAGCCGCGCCAGGCCTAACAAACGCACCAACCACCACCACCGTTGTACCTCGGGCACGAATCATTATCGATAACGATTTTGGCGGCGATCCCGATGGATTGTTCCAACTTGCCCATCACCTGCTGTCACCTTCGGTAAGCGTTGTTGGCGTAATCGCCTCGAAGCATTATGCATCCGGATTTTACGGCGACCCTGGCACGGCTGCTTTTGCCACCGAGCAGGCACGCACCCTGTTGGATCTTCTTAACACGGATATTCCCCTGTATAGCGGTGCAGAAATCGCGCTGGAAAATACGCGATCGCCACAAGTGAACGCGGCCTCGCAATTTATTGTTCGCGAGGCGATGCGCGACGACTCCGATCTGCCACTTTATGTGGTGTGCGGTGCGGGGCTGGGTTCCGTTGCCAGCGCCTATCTCATGGAACCCAAGATCGCGGCACGATTACAACTTATTTGGATTGGCGGGCCGGAGTATCAAGGCACTGCTGCGCCACCCGACACACAGGGCGCTGAGTACAACCTGGGAATCGATATCGCAGCGGCACAGGTGGTATTTAATAATTCCCGCCTGGCGCTATGGCAGGTGCCCCGAAACACGTATCGTCAAACATTGGTATCTCATAGCGAATTGTTACAGCGTTTAAATACCCAGGGACCACTGGCAGAGTTTTTGATTGGCCGCTTGGAATCCCTGTTTAACAAAGCCCAGGGCAATTTGGGAGAAGTTTATGCGTTGGGCGATTCACCCTTGGTACTGCTCAGTGCACTTCAGTCCGCTTGGCAGCCAGCAGCCTCTTCCAGCTTTTATCTCGACCTTCCCGCACCCAAAATAACTGCGGCAGGCGACTACCTCAGTCAAAGTAAAACCCGCAAAATCCGCGTTTATTTTCAACTGGATAATCGCTTAATGCTGGAAGATTTCTACGCGAAAGTACGTCGATTTGATAGCGACCCGTCCCACAATCGTTCCGAATTGTCCGGTCACCCGCAGCGTTAGACGCATACTATTAACCCAACATATAAAATCGCCGAGTTAATAAGCTCGTGCGTGCCCGGAATCCGGGTTGCGCAATCGCGATGTCTTTATGCCATCTTATTAAGAACCCATCTTGCAGCTATCAAAGACGGAAAGATTTCGACAAGTAGTTATAGAAATACTGACTTTTAGTTCTTTTTGTAATTGCTTTTAAACCATCTACCGTTACAAAAAAGCCCGCACAACGGGGATTTACAGGCAGCTATTGCAACCTTTTGTACTTTTTACGCTAGAGTTAAATCATGTGACTCATGAGTAGGATAAAAGGGGTAGATGAACGCTATCATTTTTCTCGCCAGCCTCGCAGCTGTGCCACTCATTATTCTCGTGATGGGGGCCAGTGCCACATTTGTGGCCGCCGCCACAGGAATTTTCGTTGGCGGTTTGGGCTTTTATCTGTGGATGCAATATCAGCACAGGCAAATGCAGCATCACGCACAACAATTATTGGATCACTTGGTTTCAGTAAAGCAGGCCAGCGAACACTCTGTAGCAGCCCATAAAGAAGTGTCTGAGCAGGGGGCCCCAAGTGCACTGTTAGTTGATTATCACGATCATATTCTGCGATTTATGGGAAAGCTGGTTCAAAACGTTGACCAACAAGCCATAAGCGCCGCAGACATCTCCAATTTTATCGGCAACCTGAAAACCTCCATTTCCACTCAATCTCAGCGAGCGCAACAAATTAGTGTTATTGCTGAGCGCATGGCTGAAACAGTTAATGCCGCTTCCGAAGCAGCACAGGTGGCCGGTGATGCGGCCTCGAAAACTGACCGGATTTCTGCCAGCGGACTCGACACCGTGCAGAATCTTTCAAACAAATTTACCCAAATTAACACAACGGTTGATACCGTTTCAGCTGCACTGGACACCTTACAATCGCAATCGCAGGAAATACAAAGTATCACCGCTGTGATTAACAGTATTGCTGAACAAACCAATTTGCTCGCATTAAATGCTGCAATTGAAGCCGCACGGGCCGGTGAATACGGCCGTGGTTTTTCCGTGGTCGCCGATGAGGTACGCAACCTCGCCAATCAAACCACCAAAGCAACCGCCGAAATTGAAAGCATGCTGTCGGCCAATCATCAGCAATCGGAAAAGGTCACACAAATCATGGGGGATCTGGAATCACACATGGAAGCGGTTGCGCTGGACGTTAGCAGCGCGGGCGATGTGTTGCAGGAGATATCGGAGCAGGCACGCAGTTCCAATCTCTACGTGAATGACATTGCCAACTCCATTGCCGAGAATGTTAAAGCCAGCGAAGAAGTTTCGCAGACCATCATGCAAATTAACAATGAGCTTTCCCAAACCGAGAAAGACGCCAGTAAAGCAGAGCACGACAGCGAACAGTTATCGGCAATTGCCGAGCAGATTCTCGGCAATATGGGCAGTTATACCCTCGGTGAGCGCCACGACCATATTCAACGTATTGCTATTGAAACCGCGCAGCAAATTGGCCAGCTCTTCGAGAACAGTATCAAGCAGGGCCGCATATCTCTTCAGGATTTATTCGATAGAAATTACCAGAAAATTTCCAATACCAAGCCCCAGAAATATCACACACGCTTCGATAAATTTACCGATTCTGTTCTACCTGCCATTCAGGAACCCATTCTAAAAGCCAATGCCCATATCTTGTTCGCCGGTGCGGTGGACAATAATGGCTATTTTCCAACGCACAATACGCGTTATTCCCAGACTCTTACTGGCAATTACGAAACAGACCTGCTAAATAACCGCACCAAGCGTATTTTTAACGACAGAACCGGTGCCCGCTGCGGCAGCAATACCCAGCGCTTTCTGCTGCAAACCTACAAACGCGATACGGGCGAAGTTATTCACGATCTCTCCGCACCGATCTACGTGCAGGGCCGCCATTGGGGCGGTTTTCGTATTGGGTACAAAGCGGTGCGCCCCTAGCAGAGACCAGTAAATTCCACCACATTACTCACTTGAGACCGGGTATAATCCGCCGCATAACAAAATAATAGATAGGTGTGCAGATTATGCGGTTTTGGCTAATGAGTTTGATGGCAACAGTGGCAGTAAGCAGTTGTGCGGCGAATACGCAACAACAACCCCAGTCGCGTTTACATGGCAACTGGCAGTGTTCTTCAACGACAAGTAATGCCAGCAATGGCATTACCGTTAATATCAATTACACCCACCGAATAAATACTCAGACCCTAAAAAGCACCACTGAAACAGCCATGCTCATTACTCAAAAAGCGGAGGATAATTCCCTAAAACGCGTACAGCTTCTTTTTGACAGCGCAGAAAATATTGCGATAACGGATAACACCATCAGCTATTCACCCTATTCCGCCAATCTTATTAGTATTGAACGCGATGAACTTAACATGTTAGCTACACAAGCCAGCAAGAATAGCCTGCTGCGAACAATACAGGAACCGGCAAGCGCCAGCTACCACTTTGAAGGCCGACAACTCCAGCTGTATTTTCCAAAAAGCGACATGAATGTCGACTGTAATCCGAAGGGCTAGGATCTGTTAATTTATCACCTGGTCCCGCAGCGGGGCATCGCTGTATTGCACAAACTGGTAACCTTGAGTTTTGCCCCATAGCACCAGCTTATCGACAAATGCCGGCACCCAGCTTTTATCTATTTTGTTATCTTTTTCCGGGTCTGATTTAAAACGCGCCTCATGAATCACAATGGCAGCTCCCTGGAGAGCCGTTATTTTACGAGTGTATTTTTCGAATAATCCATCGATATCTGCGGGCCCCAGCGGCGCATCGTGTATGTAGAAACTCAAATAAGCAATTTTAATGTCGGTTTCTGCACGCAGTTTTTTTACAGTCGGGGTTATAAGTCCCCGTGGCGGGCGGTAGTATTCCAGTTTAATGCCGTCGGGGAATTCGGCCTCGTTAATCGCCTGCTTGGAGAGTTCCACCTCCTGCAACATGGTGTCGTATTGCCACACCGCCGGGTATGATCGGGAAAACGCATGTAACGCCAGTAGGTGGCCCTCCTCGACCGCGCGATACACCTGTTGCGGGTATTTTTCAGCATTGCGCCCCACAAAACAGAATGTCGCTTTGACATTGTGCTTTTTTAATACATCCAATAATGCATCGCTAATTTCAGGGTTGGGGCCATCATCAAAACTTAAAATAATTTTTTTGTGCCCAACGGGCCAACGATGATCATCCAAAATGGTGCAGCATTGCAGTAGCAGGCTACCAATCACAAGCAACACCCATGTCACAATTTTATGCATCAACGGTATAGATTCCTGTTTTGGATTTTGTAGCTCAGTGTGTGACATCTGTATGACAGCTGTATCACAATTTGTCGGCTGATTGTCATGTTTTTGAGCTACGCTAAATCTGAATACCCATGAAGACTCCCAACGGAGATCTGGCAGTTATGAGGCTATTTAAATTCCGATCGCTCTCTAATATTGAATTTGTGCTGGATATTATTTACAACCAGCGCTTGTACTGTGCCAGTTACGACAAGCTTAACGACCCGTTCGAAGGCCTGTTTCTCTCCAATCTGTTCGACCTTTCCAAGAAGCCCGTAGGCGCGCGTTTACTGGGTTCTCAAGCCGGGGTTTACAACGTGGTGGCCAGTGCCAAGCACCTGGATAGCTCACTGTTGGAGAACTGTCGGGTGTGTAGCCTAACCCGCAATATTAGCGATGTACGCCTCTGGTCATATTACGGCGACGGCCACACCGGTATCGCCATTGAAATTGAAGTGGACGACAACGAGCCCGATCTGCACCCGGTAAGCTACAGTGAAAAACTCCCCTTAATAGATTTGGATGCCATCGCCAACAGCGATATTAGCGCGCTGTTGCGTAAAAAAACTCTGCACTGGCAACACGAGCAGGAATACCGCGTAATTACTGATCGCAAATATTTTTGTATTAAAGAAAAAATCCGCACTATTTACCTGGGTAGCCGTGTAAAGAGTTTCCACGCCGATATACTCAAAAAAGCCGTGGGGAATACCACGGCTATTTACCATACTAAAATCAACCCCCACAGTGTGGAAGTTGAGAAGCACCTTGGCCCGCAGGTGCAATCGCTGGATGCAGGCAATATCTAAATCAATACCCGCATCCGGAAAATCGCGTAAAGTGGCCCATTTGTTTGAGGTTCCGATTTTATGCCAGAAACCATCGAGCACTATCTCTCTGTGCTGTTCGCCCCCAAGTCGATCGCCGTTATTGGCGCCAGCTTGCGACCAAATTCCGTGGGCACCGTGGTGTTTCGTAATCTCGTCGCGGCGGGCTTCCCGGGCAGGCTGTTTGCGGTTAACCCCAAATACCACACCGTGGAGCAGCAAACCTGTTACCGCAGTGTCGCGGATATTCCAGAACCGGTGGAGCTGGCGATTATTGCCACACCGGCGCACACCGTTCCCGAAATTTTCCACGACTGCGGCAGGAGTGGCGTGAAAGCGGCCGTGGTGTTTGCCGGCGGTTTTGGCGAAGCGGGTGAACAAGGCCAGGTGCTTGAAGAAACCCTGGTAAACATCGCGCGCAGCTACAACATGCGCTTTGTTGGACCCAACAGCCTCGGCATCGCACACCCCACCAGCGGCGTAAATGCCACCTTCGCGCCCGGGCATATCGCCCCTGGCAATTTGGCATTGGTGTCGCAATCTGGAGCGGTTTGCACGGCTGTTCTGGACTGGGCTGCGCAACAGGATATCGGGTTTTCCAGTGTTATCTCCACCGGTATTTCTGCCGATTTGGATTTTGGCGAAATACTGGACTTTCTGGTGAGTGATGCCAAAACCCGCAGTATTTTGTTGTATGTGGAAGGCATTCGCGATGCGCGTTCCTTTATGAGTGGTTTGCGGGCGGCGGCGCGGGTTAAACCGGTTATTGTGGTAAAAGCCGGGCGCCACAAATCGGCGATAAAAGTTACCCAATCGCACAACAGTGTGCGGGTGGGAAGCGACGATGTGTTCGATGCGGCGCTGAAACGTGCCGGTGTGGTTCGCGGTATGCATTTGGGAGATTTGCTGGCCGCAGCGAATATATTGTCGCGCGGCATTCGCCTTCGGGGTGAGAACCTCACAATCGTCACTAACGGCGGCGGCCCGGCAGCCATGGCATGCGACCGTGCCAGCGACCTGCACATCCCCCTGGCAGAACTCACCGATGCCACGGTTGCGGAGCTCAATAAGGTGCTGCCGGCCATGTGGTCGCACAGTAACCCAGTCGATATTTTGGGTGACGCAGACCCGGTGCGCTACAACGCGGCCCTGCAAACCGCCTTGCAAGACAGTAACAGTCACGGCCTGTTGGTGATGCTCACACCCCAGGCAACCACCGACACCATGGGCATTGCGCACCGGGTGATCGACCTCACCAAACAGACCCGAAAGCCCGTGATCGCCTGCTGGATGGGGGAACATCGTGTTGCGGAGGCTCGCCAGGTGTTCGCCAATGCCGGTATTCCCAACTTCCGTTTGCCCGAAACCGCAGTACAGGCCTTTGCCTACCTCACCAGTTTTTTCCGCAACCAAAAACTCCTTCTGCAGACTCCAGGGCCGATCAGCCAGGTCTTAGAAACCAATATCGAAGATGCCCATCGTATTATCGAAGGTGCACTCGAAGCCGAACACCAGGCACTGTCTGAAACCGAATCAAAAGCGATTCTCGCAGCCTTCGGCGTTAATATCGCGCCGCCTATCATTGTTACCAGTCAATCCGAGGCTGTGGATGCCGCCCAGCATTTCGGTTTGCCGGTGGCGATGAAAATTCACGGCCGCAATCTGGTCAACAAAACCGCGTTGGGCGGTGTGCAATTGAATGTGCGCACCGAGCAAGCGGTGCGTACCAGCTTCGAAGCCTTAAGCAATACTCTGCAGAGCCTGCAAGCGCCGGGAGACAGCACTAATATCGTGGTAGAACCTATGGTGGTATCCCCCAGTGCCCGGGAATTGCGCATAGCCATCGAGCAGGACGCGGTGTTCGGCCCGGTGATTTGCATAAGCAGTGGCGGTACTTCTAATAGCCCGGCCATGCGCGCCGTTTCTCTGCCGCCACTGAACCGCTTGTTGGCGCTGGATCTCATTGCGCAGTCGCCACTTGGACACTACACCGTAACGTCTTTCGGCGTCGATATGGATGCACGCACGCCGTTGAATGTGGATGCCCTGGTCAATTGTTTATTGAGCGTATCTGAAATCGCCTGTGAATTGCCGGAAGTCGCAGAGCTCGAGATAGACCCGCTACTCGCAGATGAGCAGGGTGTTATCGCGCTGGACGCCCACATTCGCATTCGCCCCAAACCCGCAGGTAGCGACTACTCGCACACCGCCATCCATCCCTACCCCAGCCACGCCGAACAGCGCATTCAAATCGCCGGAAATCAGGCCTGTATTATTCGCCCCATTCGCCCGGAAGATGCCGAGATCGAGCGAGCCTTCGTCGAGGGGCTTTCTGAGAGCAGTAAACAATTTCGTTTTATGAACACCTTCCGCAAACTGCCGCCGGAGATGCTCGCGAAATTAACGCAAATCGATTACGACCGCGAAATGGCCTTTGTCGCGGTTATCGAATCCGAGCAGCAGGAACAGGAAATTGGTGTTGCGCGCTACGCCATAAATATTGATGGCAGCAGTTGTGAATTTGCCATCACAGTTGCCGATCAATGGCAGGGCAAGGGTGTGGCCACCCAATTGATGGAAGCGTTGATGAGTTACGCCAGTTATCGCGGCTTAACGCGTATGCAGGGAGAAATTCTCGCTGATAATCAGGGCATGCAAGCGCTCGCTAAAAAAATGGGCTTTGCTTTGCAACTTTCCCCGCTCGACAAAACCCTGGTGCTTGCCTCTATCCAACTGCCAGCCTTTCCCAGCACGGAATAAAAAGGTAGGCTTCGAAAAAAATATTTTTCAATCGGCACCATGACCAAAGCCCACTATTTTCTGGAAAGCGTTTGCGGCGCTCAACTCGAAGCTTGCATCGAGCCCCTGGCAGAGCTCCGCATTCGGGTGTTCGCAGAATATCCCTATTTGTACGCCGGCGATCTCGATTATGAACATCGCTATTTACGCGCTTTCGCCCAGGCACAGGACGCCCTGGTGGTCACCGTGAAAGACCACAACGGCAAGCTTGTCGGCTGTTCCACCGGGAGCGCCATTTTAAGTCAACACAAAGCGTTTATAGAGCCCCTCGCCAATGCGGGTATCGCACTGGACAGTACTTTTTATTTCGGTGAATCGGTGTTGTTGCAGGAATGGCGCGGGCAAGGTATTGGGCACCAGTTTTTTGATCGCCGTGAAGCCTTCGCCTCGCAGCACCATTATCGTCGCGCCTGTTTTTGTGCGGTTATTCGCGAGCCAGACCACCCCCAGCAACCGCAGGACTATCGTTCCCTCAATACCTTCTGGCACAAGCGGGGTTACCAGCAGCTGCCCGAAGCCGTCGGCCATTTTGATTGGCCGGAAACGTATAATGGGCCGCAGGTTTCGCACCCAATGGGCTATTGGCTACGTGAGCTATCTTTGTAATTGTCACTTTAAAAAAGGCCCTGGCGCATAGAAAAACAAACTTATGAGCCACTCAAATTTTTATTCCATAAATTTTTGAATCAGTTATCTCTAAAAAGTCACTACTTATAACTGTAACGGCACACCAACGAATAAGGCGCCACATTTAACGCTCATTAAGCCCTTGAATTTATTAGAAAATAACTTGAATAGGTACTAAACTACACATTAATAAACGCCACCAATACAAGTGTTTGACTATTTTTCACGGCTTCACAATTGCCCAAATTGTGTTATTTTTAACAAAAATTGTTAGCCAATTTATTGGGTTTAACAGTCTGAAAAAGGCAAGTTGCAGCGAAAGCGCAATACGCAAAATTACCGGTCTAAGGGCTTTTGCCTACGACAGCGGGATCGCCAGATACCCTCGGCAGTAAACCTGCCCACTGCGCGTTCCCCTCCTGTGTGACTTCTTCCGGTGGTTTTGCCAAGAGTTATAAAACGGTTATGGCTTCACTGGAAGAAAAAGAAATTCACGTTAAACAGTTAAAGCTGGGTATGTTTGTATCCCGCTTGGATATTCCCTGGGAGATGACCCGATTCCCGCTTCAGGGTTTGTATATCCAAAGCCGGGAAGATATCGAACGCCTCGCCGAATGTTGTGAATTTGTGGTGATCGACCATACCCGTGCGCGTGAGAGAGCGACCTTCGATGCCCCCCCAATGGCGCATGTGGAAGCTCGGCCAAGCCTCGCTGCAGCGCCCAAGCCAGCTACAGCCCCGCAGAAAAAACTCCGTAATCATTGGAAGCGTAAACACTGCGTCGAAAACTATAAAATAACTGCGAATATTCGCAACGAACTGTCTACATCAAAAAACCTGCTCGACACCATGGAGCGCCAGATCTATTTGATCTGCGAGCACACCCTGCGATGTCGCCGCGCCAATATAGAGCAGCTCATTGATTCCACCACCCAGGTGGTGGAAAGTGTGATTCGCAACCCCGATGCCATGGCTTGGCTGTGCCGTGTTCGGGCGACCCGTAAACCCATATATATGCACACAATACGTCTTGCTGTGTGGGGTGCGATCGTCGGGCGACAGCTGGGTTTGAATCGATTTACCCTCACGCACCTGTGCTCTGCATTGTTAATGACTGGTATCGGTAAAAGCCGTGTCAGTGAAAAGGCACTCAGTGGCTACAGCCCGCAAAAACCCAGCGAGGAATACCAGGCACACCTCAAAGAAACTCTGTACCAATTGCAGCAAATGCACAACAATAGCGACGATCTGGTTAACACCATCAGCCGTTACTGCGAGCGCATCGATGGCAGCGGCTACCCCAATAAAATCTCCGGCGATAGCATTCCCTTTCTCTCCCAGGTTGCGGGCTTGGTGGAGACCTACGAGTTATTAATTAACCCTTACCATTGCACACGCGCAGTGTCTCCTGCAAACGCCATTGTGTATCTCAATAAATGCAAAGATAAATTATTCGAAACCACCCTGGTGGAAGAATTTATTAAAGCGATTGGCATTTATCCCACAGGCACGGTGGTTGAACTGAGTAATGGCGAGATGGGGGTGGTGGTTTCCCAAAATTACGAACGCCGCTTGCGCGCCAGCGTGATACCGGTGCTCGGGGTACAGGGTGATATTCTAAAAAAATACAAAGTGCTGGATTTATCTTACGCGAATAATCGCGATGGAACTGCTGAACGCGTTTGTATTCGACGCGGCGTTCCCAGCACGGTGGTTCCCCGCGGCTTGCTGGAAGAAACCCACAATTGGATATTTAACCGCAGTAATCCCTTCGGCTTTTTTCAGCAAAACATTTAACGTGTTATAGGATGAGACGAACGCCGGTCATATCGCGAATCACTTTTTTGCGATTATCCACCAATTCCATCAGTTGCTCTTCGCTCAACGGTTTACTGTAATAAAAACCCTGCACCTGATCACAGCCACGGTCGATCAACCAACGGGACTGACTGGGGCGCTCGACCCCTTCTGCAATTACCTGTAACGACATATTGTGCGCTAAATCGATAATCGATTTAGCAATGGCACCTTCCTGTTTGTTGCGATCCACATCCAGAATAAAGCTGCGATCGATTTTCAATTTTTGAATGGGAAAGCGTTGTAGGTAAGCCAGGGAGGAATAACCGGTACCAAAGTCGTCAATGGCAAGCGACAGCCCCATATCACTCAGGCAGTTCAACATATTAATTGTGTTGGCCGCGTTTTCCATGGCTGAACTTTCGGTAATTTCCAATTCGAGATGCTCGGGTGACAACCCGCTTTTCTGTAAAATGGCCGCTACAGTTTTCTCGAAAGTTTCCTGTCGAAATTGGCGAGTGGAAAGATTCACGGCTATTTTTCCAAGGTTTAACCCTTGCTCCAGCCAGTGCTGAAAACGTTCGCAGGCCTGTTGCAGTACCCACTCACCCAGAGGTTCAATTAAACCGGTCTCTTCCGCCAAGGGAATAAAATGCACTGGAGACACCAAACCGCGATCTTTGTGCTGCCAGCGCACCAAAGCTTCCAGGCCGGTGATGCGCCCGGAGTTCAAATCGATTTGTGGTTGGTAATACAGACATAACTCTCTTTGTTCCAAGGCGCGTCGTAAATCGTTTTCCAACAATAAATAATTAACAGCGGTATCCGACATGGCACTGATGTAAAACTGCGCGCGATTTTTGCCTGCCGCTTTTGCGCGATACATCGCAGTGTCGGCATGTTTGAGAAGTTGATCGATGGAGTCACCATCGTTGGGAAATACACTAATACCGATGCTCGATGTACAAGCGATCTCGTGTCCCTGTATCCGCACCGGTTCGGCGAGGCATTTCAACAATTTGTTGGCGATGCTTTCTATGGCATCGGCGCTGGTTACATTTTCCAGCACCACCACAAATTCATCTCCGCCGAGCCTTGCCACTGTGTCAGTATCACGCAGCTCTTCGAGCAGCCGTTGTGACACATGTTTTAAGTAGGCATCACCGGCATCGTGACCGAGGCTGTCGTTAATATTTTTGAAGCGATCGAGATCAAGCAGCATCAGTGCGAGACTGGCTTTGTTGCGCTTTGCGCGGGAGATACTTTTGTTGACACGATCGTAAAACAACGAGCGGTTGGCAAGCCCAGTTAGCGGATCATGGAAAATTGCATAGTTAAGATGCGATTTATGATCGCGGAGCACATGTTCAGCCATCCGGTTTTCAGTGATATCCACCCCGATGGTGTAAAGCACTTCGCCCTGTAAATCGCTGTGATAATCCCCAGGAAACGCCCGATCACGCGCTATGCGAAGGCGACGCATCTGATAGTGATGCAGGGAACCATCTTTGTGTTTGGTGCTCAGCTCCCAGAGTTTTTCGGCACCGAAATCGCCGGCCAACTGATCCAGACGTTGTTGCACGAATGGCGGGTACAGATCGCTCTCTATCAACATACTAGCAGTGTCGTCAGCGACCCCAGCCAATAGTGTGTGGTGCTTACTGGCGAATAACACCTCGCCATCAGGGGTTACAACAGACACCAATACGGGAATGTGTTGTAACAACAGACCAAGATACAGCCCCTGTGCTTGATGCTCAGCAGGTTGCTCGACAATTAACGGGTAGTGCGGTATTTGCGGTTTATCCATGGAACTTCGACGCGCTGACGCGTGTATACGTGACTATTTACCTACTCATTCAATAGGTCTCCCTGATCTATTGAATTGTCGCCCCATTAACACGGGCGGAATTTGCGAAATCCCTTGTGTTATCAGGGCTCGCATTGACCTTCGGCCAATGGTGATGCATCCCTGCATCACGCGTGACCTACTCATTCAATAGATCTCCCTGATCTATTGAATTGTCGCCCCATTAACACGGGCGGAATTTGCGAAATCCCTTGTGTTAACCGGGCTCGCATTGACCTTCGGCCAATGGTGATGCATCCCTGCATCACGCGTGACCTACTCATTCAATAGATCTCCCTGATCTATTGAATTGTCGCCCCATTAACACGGGCGGAATTTGCGAAATCCCTTGTGTTAACCGGGCTCGCATTGACCTTCGGCCAATGGTGATGCATCCCTGCATCACTCAGCTAAGCCAACAATAAACGTTGTCGGCTTAATAGTTTAGCGATTTGTTGTTACGTCTCTGTAAAGCATAGATCAGACCACGCACGCGGCGTGGCCCGGGAAGTCATACTGAAGAGATGGGCTCTGCCCAGATGTCATATTCATCAGCGGCAGTGACTCGGGCCTGAATCATACTGCCCGGTTGCAGATGTGCACTATCTTCCACGATAACGACGCCGTCGATTTCAGGGGCGTCACCAAAACTCCGGCCCAGCGCATTCACGCCCTCGCTTGTATCGATCAGCACGTCTATGGTGCGACCAACTTTAGCCTGTAAACGGGCCGCAGAGATCCGCTGCTGGGTTTCCATAAATTGTTCCCAGCGAGCTTGCTTCACTTCATCGGGAACCTGATTGGGGAGCGCATTGGCGGGCGCCCCAGCAACTGGAGAGTATTGGAAGCAGCCAACCCGATCGAGCTGCGCCGCTTCGAGCCATTGCAGCAATTGCTGAAAATCCTGCTCAGTTTCTCCGGGAAACCCCACAATGAAGGTCGAACGCAGCGTAAGCTCAGGACAGTCGCGACGCCACTGCTGAATTCTATCCAGGGTCTTTTCCTGATGCGCCGGGCGCTTCATGGCTTTGAGAATATCGGGGCTGGCATGCTGAAAGGGAATATCCAGATAAGGCAAAATTTTTCCCTCGGCCATCAGTGGAATGACATTATCAACATGCGGATAGGGGTAAACGTAATGCAGCCGCACCCACACTCCCAGTTCACCCAGCGCTTCGCAAAGTTCCTGCATACGGGTTTTAAGCGGCCGCCCCTGCCAAAAGCCGGTGCGATATTTAAGATCCACGCCGTAGGCACTGGTGTCTTGTGAGATCACCAGCAGCTCCTTGGTACCGGCCTGAACCAGGCGTTCGGCTTCATCCAACACCTCACCAATCGGGCGGCTCACCAAGTCCCCCCGCATTGACGGAATGATGCAAAACGAGCACCGGTGATTGCAGCCTTCCGATATTTTCAAATAGGCGTAGTGGCGTGGCGTGAGCTTCACACCCTGTGGCGGAACCAAATCCACATGCGGGTTATGCTCTGTTGGCGGAGGCATGTACTGGTGCACCGCGCCCATCACATCCTCGTAGGCGGCCGGCCCGGTAACGCTCAGCACATTGGGGAAATTTTCCCGAATCACCTCGGCATCTTGGCCTTTGCCCATACAACCGGTAACGATAACCTTGCCGTTTTCCTGCATGGCTTCACTGATGGCCTCCAGCGATTCCTGTTTGGCACTGTCAATAAAACCACAGGTGTTCACCACAACTACGTCGGCATTATTGTAACTGGGAACCACTTCGTAACCGTCGAGTTTGAGCTGAGTCAGTATGCGTTCGGAATCCACCAGCGCTTTGGGGCAACCGAGAGAAATAAAGCCAACTTTTTGTGTCATAAGAAATCTATTTGAGTAAGGTCTACGCTTCCGATGCGGGACGAGGTTCATCGGCACCGAAAGCGCCACCTAAATACTTTTCGAAGACCGCCACGGCGTTACCCTGCACCATGCCGTTGTGTTTGAAGGTCCAATTGCGCTTGGTGTAATACTCCGCTTTATCACGGGTGTAGAGCCGCAAAAGATCGAGCTGATGTTGCAGTGCGTAGTCTTCAATGAACGCCAGCAACTGCTGTCCAATACCTTTTTTGCGATATTCCGGCTCAACGTACAGGTTGGTCACCCACTCGCTGGGCTTGCGTCCTTGGGTAAACTGATAGGCCACCAAACTTACAGAACCAATGGGTATACGGGTATCCCCCAGCAGCGCATTAGGCTCGGCGTTGGGGATGTGTGCGATGTAGGTTGCCGGCACAGCTTCTGCGCCGAAATGGGAGCGCAAATTATGCTCGCGCTCGCGAATATCTTCACCGCGTTCAAATCCGGGTTTGTGCAGCTGACCCTCGCGAAAACCGCGCAACCACTCGCGATGGTGCCAGACAGCGACCTGACTTACCCACTCGGGGTGCTCGCGTAAATGCGAGATTTCGATGGTTTCCGACATGGCAGCAGCTACTTTACAACTTCACCATGCGCCTGCTTGTCGGCATGGTACGACGAGCGAACCAAGGGACCACAGGCTGCGTGAACAAAACCCAATTCTTTGGCCACTGCGGTGTACTCATCAAATTCTGCGGGCTCCACATAGCGCGCCACGGGCAGGTGGTCGCGCGACGGCTGTAAATACTGGCCGATGGTGAGCATATCGATCTGGTGGTCGCGCATCTCCTTGAGCACATCCATAATCTCCTCCTTGGTTTCGCCGAGGCCGACCATTAGCCCGGATTTGGTGAGTACTTCAGGTTTGCGCACCTTGTACTGTCGTAACAAATCCAGTGACCACTGGTAATTGGCACCGGGTCGCGACTGGCGATAGAGGCGCGGCACGGTTTCCAGGTTGTGGTTGAATACATCTGGCGGCTCCTGCTCGAGGATATCGAGCGCGACTTCCATGCGACCACGAAAATCCGGAGTTAGGATTTCCACCTGCAATTGCGGCGACATTTTTCGGGCTTCGCGAATGCAATCGGCAAAGTGTTGCGCACCGCCATCTCGCAAATCGTCGCGGTCGACGGAGGTAATTACCACGTACTTTAAACGCATTTCGGCAATGGCTTCAGCCAGATTGCGAGGCTCATTGCCATCTAGAGGATTCGGTTTGCCATGGCCGACGTCGCAAAATGGGCAGCGTCGGGTACAAATATCGCCCATGATCATAAATGTAGCCGTGCCACCGCTGAAGCACTCGCCAAGGTTAGGGCAGTTGGCTTCTTCACACACGGTCGAGAGCGCGTTTTTGCGCAACAGCTTCTTAATGCGGTCCACCTCCGGTGAGGCGCTCACTTTGATACGAATCCATTCGGGCTTGCGCAGCATTTCGTCGCCGCCAATTACCTTTACAGGGATGCGTTCGAGTTTGTCGGCATCGCGCAGCTTTTCGCCCTGCTGCAGACGCCGGGTACGTTTTATCGGGGTTATTTCTGTCTCGCTCATATTCGTTCTACTGCAAAAGATGTAACAGGTGCTGTTGATAGCGCTCCGCTACCTGCACCACAGTGACCGGCTCGGTGAGCAGATCGCGTAATTGGGTCATTGCCAGCCCGGCGTAACCACACGGGTTGATATTGGCAAATGGGCTTAAATCCATATCCACGTTAATTGACACACCGTGATAGCTGCAGCCCTTGCGCACCCGCAAACCCAACGAGGCAACCTTACGCTGTGCCACATACACCCCTGGCGCATCCGGCCGCGCCGCGCTCTCCAGGCCGTACTCCGCGAGCAGCTCAATGACGGACTGCTCAAGCAGCGTGACCAGGTCACGCACCCCCAATTTACGCCGCTTCAAATTGAGCAAGGGGTATGCCACCAGCTGGCCAGGTCCGTGATAGGTGATTTGGCCACCGCGATCCGTTTGCACCAGGGGTATGTCATTTGGCACCAGAAGGTGCTCCGGTTTTCCCGCCTGCCCTTGAGTGTAGACCGGCGGATGCTCAACCAGCCAGATTTCGTCAGTGGTATCGGGAGTGCGCGTATCGGTAAAGTGGCGCATCGCCTGCCAGGTTGAGCAGTAATCTGAGAGCCCCAGGGAACGGAACAGCACCTGCGCCAACTACAACACCATTTTGGTTTCGGGCAGCTTCTTCAGGTCTTCATGAATGGCTTGTAACTGCTCAACGCCCGTAGCGGTGATAAATACGCTTACCGATTGGAATGTGCCATTACGACTGTCACGCACCGAGACTTTTGTGATATCAAAGCCCGGGGCGTGGCGTTCCATCACCGTTAATACAGCTTCGCGATAACTTGCGGTCGCCAAGCCCATGCATTTGATGACATAGTCAGGGCAGGGAAATTCTATTTTCGGGGGCTGTTGTTCGCCCACGGCATGCTCCTAATCGTTTACTCTTCAAACAGCCTGAGAATGGCGTCCCAGGCGCGATCTAGCAGGCCGGCCTGAGGAATATCGCTGGCAGCCACCAAGTCTGTTTGCACCAGAGTGTTGTCTTCTAAAGAAACAGTGAGCGTACCCAGTACCTGATGTTTGGCAATCGGTGCTTCAAGAGCCGCATTAGTCTCAATACTGGCTTTAACATTGTTGTGAGCACCGCGCGGAATGGTGGCTAGAATATCGTGATCCACCGTTAATACCAGCTCTTTCGGGTCACCGCCCCACACCCGGGCACGACCGAGCTCATCGCCAGCGGTGTAGAGTTTGTGGGTCTGATAATAGCGAAAACCATAAGCCAGCAGTTTCTGCGACTCTGCGGCACGGGATTTTTCCGACTTCGCGCCCATCACCACCGAAATCAAACGCATACCATCACGCTCGGATGAAGCCACCAGGCAGTAGCCAGCGGCTTCCGTATGGCCAGTTTTAATGCCGTCGACAGTTTTGTCGGTAAACAACAACTTATTGCGGTTGGGCTGGTTTATGCCGTTGTGCTTAAAATACTTCTCGGAATAGAGCGCGTAATGATCTGGATGGTCTTTTATCAAGGCACGGGCGAGTATCGCGAGATCCCTAGCAGTGGTGAGGTGCCCATCTGCGGGCCAACCCGTGGCATTCACAAAATGGGAGTTGCTCATACCCAGCAGCTGCGCCTGCTGGTTCATCACATCGGCAAACGCCCCTTCACTACCGGCAATGTGTTGTGCCAGCGCGATCGATGCATCGTTACCCGACTGAATAATGACACCGCGCAACATATCGATGACCGGCACTTCAGAACGTGCTTCCAAAAACATGGTGGAGCTGCCGCTTTTAGCGCCGCCGCGAAGCCAAGCATCGTCGCTCACACGAACCAGATCGGTTTCTTTCAAGCGCCCGGTTTCAATTTCTTCAGACACAATGTAGCTGGTCATCATTTTGGTGAGACTGGCCGGTGGTAACTGTTCATCTGCGTTGTTTTCAACAATCACTTCGCCGGTATCAGCGTCAACCAACAAGTACGCCTTGGCGGCCAATTGCGGTGGGGCAGGAATAATAACCTGATCGGCATTGGCCGCAGCTGCACACAGCAACAGCGCCCATTGAACGGAAAGAAGCGCAACACGCGCAATAGAAAATCGCATCGTTATGACGTTAACCTTGGTTAGAGGGATTTAACAGACACCCTTGAGACAGGCAGGGGGCTAATAAGTGCCGCCCCAAAAGGGTGGGGATTGTAGCAGTTCTGACGAACGATTGCAGCGCAGCACCCAACAGGTACTGCGCTGCAATTAGACGATGAGGCAATCAACTTATTGCGCCGATAAAGCGGCCAACACATACACCAGGGGTGCGTTCCAATTGATGGTGACTTCGTTGGAAGCATAGCTGCACCAATCGTCGACATAAGATTTCGCAGCCAAATTCGAACTGTAATTACAGCCGTCCTGCTGGCCGGAATTCGGGCCGCCCACCAAAAAGCCTGGTACTGGCGCCACAACACTATCTGCTTGAGATTGACGATGATGAATATGCAGCGGTGGGTTCGCTCCAACGCCGGTGACGTAGCTGTAGTCTGTGGGATTCTTGCCCAGCACATAGTCGACCAGGCCCAGCGCCGCGTCGCGGTATTTCAGCGCGTCACTCAGGCGATAAGCCTGCATCAGAATCATCGCCTGGTTCAACGCACCGCTATTACTGCCCCATACAAAATCGCTGGTGTTCATACTTACCCGATAAGCGGAAGTGCGATAACGACTCTCCAAGGTATCGGCGGTGTTTATCAACGCGTTTACTGATGCTTGATAATCACTACTGGCCAGGGTGCTACTGCTGTGGAACGCGAGCGATATGTGGCCTAACGGTGCCACATATTGCCAACCGGGCACACCGCTGCCGGGGTTGAAGTTCTGGAACTCGGTGTAGTAGTTGGCATCACCTGTGGTAATAAAAAGCTCTGCGGCGGCCCAGGCAAATTCATCGTTAAAATCGCCATCACCGTATTCGCCGGTAACCACGCCGGTCGGATTGAAATAGGCAATTGCAGGATTGGCTTTGGCCCACTCCCAGGCGCTAATCGCTGCATTGACATACGCACTGGATTTGCCTGTGTCAATAGCGGCAAATACACGGCTGGCGGTAGCCATAACAGCGGCAAAATCCAGCGCGGCAGCGGTGCCTTTGGCGACCACATAGCGCTGCGCCGTGGCTTGTGCCGGCATTACCGCGCCGGAGAAGTTCAGCGTAGTAAGTTTGTGGTAGACACCGCCGTCGTTGGGGTCCTGCATCTCGAGCATCCAATCGAGGTTCCAGAGCACCTCATCAAGGAGGTCGGGCAAGCCATTGCCGGACTCTGGAATATTCCAGGTACGAGACGCATAAAAATCAGCAAAATGTTCGTAGGCAGCGAGCAGTGTATAGGTGGAGATGCCTGAATTCACGATGTACTTATTGTAATCGCCGGCGTCGTACCACCCCTTGGGCGCGGATATTACTGTTCCTTCGGGGCGACTGCTGGTTGCTGCTGAGCTGTGCACTTTAACGCTGCTATCAGGATGCCCTGCACTGCGTGCCCAGTCACCTGCATAACTGGCTTCAAGTGCCGTACTTGCCCGGTTGAAGTAATACGCTTTAATGGCGGCATCGTGCGCGGCACTGTATACCTGCGCGCTTATCTCAAATGGCTGCGAATCTGCCATACCGACGACACGCATCCGATATTGGCCCCCCGCGCTAAAACTACTGAAATCTGCGAGTTGTACTGAGTCTCCCGCGGGTGACCAGGTCGCCGCAGCCGAGAGCGCAGCACTGAACACTTCATTGCCGTCACTATCAATCAAGGTAAAACTGTCTGCCGCGCTCGCCGGGATCACTGCAAACTTCTGTCCGTCGGGTAAATAGCCCACTTGATTTAACTTGATCAAAGCTCCGCCAGAAGAGGACGAATTCGAGCTGCTGGAAGAGGACGACGAAGATGAGCTACTGCTGGAAGACGTGTTCAGATCGTCGGGAGATTTGGAGTTGCGGCCACCGCCGCTGCACGCGGCAAGGCATAGCCCTGCCACCAGAAACAAGGCCAGCTTGGAAATTGTCATTAGTGCTACCTAGATTGGGTTGTTATTGTGTTTTCCCGCCCCCGCGATAAACACGCAGCGCCAGAATGCCATTTACGGCGCAAATTGCAAGCCCTTACCGAGCGACTTACTGGTAAACCACATGCGGAGTTGGCATCTTGGCATCTGCCAGTTTCTGGCGCAAAGTGAGTAAATCGAAATTATCTTTGAGTGGCCCAATGCGAACCTTGTAGAGCGCCTTGGCACCACTGGGTACTACGACGCTTACCGGGTACTGGGTAAGTTTCGCGATACGCTGCTGCAAAGCCATGGCGCTGTTTTTCTGAGAAAACGCGCCTACCTGCAGAAAGGTATTCTCTGGGATTTGATAACCGTTGGCATTTTCTGGGGTGGGTGCCAGCGGCTCAACACTCCCCGCCTTGGGCGCTTTGTTCGATGATGCCCGTGGCGAAGTGGGGGCAACATAGCGCCTAGGGTCTATGTACTCCACCAACACTTTGCCAGTGCCTGTGTCGGCAATGCCAATTTTTTTGGCGGCCGCGTAGGTGAGATCAATTACCCGCCCGGAATGAAACGGCCCCCGGTCATTCACCCGCACAATCACCGAGCGCCCATTAGTTTTATTGGTAACCCGCACATAACTGGGAATAGGCAGTGTTTTGTGCGCGGCCGTCATGGCGTACATGTTATAAATTTCGCCATTGGAAGTGAGATGACCATGAAATTTCTGGCCGTACCAGGATGCTATACCCTCTTCACGATAGCCTTCCGGCTTTTGCATCACATGGTAGGTTTTGCCATTTACCCGATAGGGACTTTTATTGCCCGCCGTTGTGCGAATTTCTACTTTGGGTACCGCATCGGGAATGTGGTCGACACTCATTGACTGGCTGGGGCCACTGTCGGTTTTTTGCTGATAGCGGCTGGGAGATTCACAACCAGCGATTAAACCGAGTAAAACGAGCGCACTTAGCGCTGCAAAGAAATTTCGCTTCATCTTAGGCCAGGGGGAGTGAGACATGGCTGACGTTAAAGTCGTGCTTTTTCAATTGCGCCATCCTTCATTAGCGCCACTTATTATTAAGACACTGTTTATTTCGACGCTATTTATTTCGGCACCATTTAATTACGACAATATAGCTGATTTTGCGCCAAAATGAGACTTTACGTTAATTTTAAGCCGTTACCACTTACAACAGCTGTTTTTCAAAACCGTAGCGTAGCTCCTCGCTGAGCTGGTGTACCGCCATGGCGTACAATTGGCTGCGGTTGTAGCGGGTAATTACATAAAAATTATGGAACCCCAACCAGAACTCTTTGCCATACTGGCCTTCATACATCAGCGGCACCACCTTGTCGCCACCTTTTAAGCGCTCGTTTACCGGGGTAAAACCGAAACCTGCCACTTCTTCCAGTGTGTAATGGGGTTTCACTTTTTCATTGAGTACAGTGGGATTGTAGTCGCTACTGATATGGGCCCTGGTAAACACAATATCGCCGCGATTCCAACCGTGGCGGCGAAAATAATTAGCAACACTGCCAATTGCATCCACCGGGTTATTCCAGATATCCGCGAAACCGTCGCCATCGAAATCCACCGCAAAACTGCGGTAACTACTGGGAATAAACTGACCGTAACCCATGGCTCCGGCGTAGGAGCCCATCAAGCTTGGCAGGGGCTGCTTTTGCTCACGGGCCAGCAGAAAAGCATGCTCTAATTCTTTTAAAAAGAATTTGGCACGTGGTTCGTAGTCGAAACCCAGGGTCGCGAGTGCATCGAGCACACGAAATTTGCCAGTGTGGCGACCGTAGCGTGTTTCAACCCCGATAATTGCGACGATAACATGCTCATCAACGCCCATCTCCTGTGCGGCACGTCGCAGGGTTTGTTTATTGCCGTTCCAAAATTCAACGCCTTGCTGAATACGTGCGTCATCTAGAAAAATATTACGATAATCTTTCCACGGCTTGGTTTTTTCAGCCGGGCGGGATATTGCATCGAGAATGCTTTGTTTTTTCTCGGCCTGGCGCAGCATATCCAGCACATAATCGCGCTCAAAATTATGCTCGTTTACCAGAGTTTTAATAAACGCTTCTGCGTTGGGATGAGTGGAATAATCTGCCAGAGAAGGAGAAGCCAGAAACCCGAATACGACAAGGGTTAAAAAAAATTTCAACACTTAAACGACAACCTTTTTCTTTTCCGTTGCAATCGCCATAAGAACACCGAACCCGGTCATAAGGGTTACGATTGAAGTACCACCGAGGCTCACTAGCGGCAAAGGTACACCGACCACAGGCAACATACCAGCAACCATGCCAATATTTACAAACACGTACACAAAAAAAGTGAGTGTTATGCTGCCGGCCAGCAAACGGTTGAATGTGTTTTGCGATGTCCAGGCTATATGTAAGCCGCGCGCGATGACCAGTAAATACAAAGCCATTAGTATAGACACGCCAATTAAACCAAGTTCCTCAGCCATCACCGCAATTATAAAATCGGTGTGAGATTCCGGTAAAAAATCCAGTTGTGATTGCGTGCCATTCAATAAACCTTTTCCCTGTAGCCCACCGGAACCAATCGCTGTTTTCGATTGAATAATATTCCAGCCCGCACCAAGACGATCGGCTTCCGGGTCGAGCAAGGTGAGCACGCGTTGCTTTTGATAATCTTTCATCACCCAATGCCACATGGGCCAAACACTGGCGCCGATAAGCATCAGTGTGCCAATGATATAGCGCCAGGGTAACCCGGCAAGAAACAGCACGATTAAGCCAGACGCAGAAATTAAAATTGCGGTGCCCAGGTCGGGCTGTTTAAAAATCAGTATCGCCGGCAGCACAATAATAAACAGGCTAACAATAATTTCACGGAATTTAGGCGGTAGACTGCGGGTTGAGAAATAGGCCGCTGTCACGATAGGTACAGCGATTTTCATCACCTCCGAGGGTTGAAAACGAACCACCCCGAGACTGATCCAACGCTGCGCGCCCTTGGCTCCAACGCCGATATAAAACACCAAAATCAAAAGAATAATGCCGAACACGTACAACCACGGTGACCAGCGCCGCACCATTTGCATATCCAACTGTGCCACCACAAACATTGCAATGTAGGCAATACTAAAAAAAACAAATTGGCGCTTCACCATCGCTTCGCTCTGGCCACTGGCGCTGTATAAAACAACCAGACCAAAGCAGGTAAGCATCAGCAATAAAAGCAGTAATATGGGGTCTATGTGAATACGCTGCCAAAGCCCCTGCTGTCGCGCAAAGTGGTCACGGGAATCGGGTAAGCGGCGTACAAAATCCTGGGTAACTTTCATTTTTGAGGTTTAACCGGGGCGACCCATTCAAAATAAGCATCAAATAATTTACGAGCGATGGGCGCAGCAGCGCTGGAGCCGTGTTCGCCGTTTTCTACAATAATAGCCGCTGCAATTTGCGGTGCTTCTACCGGAGCAAAGCCTATATAAAGCGCATGATCCCACTGGCGCTCGTCGAGTTTTTCTGCATCGTATTCTTCGTCCTGGGCAATCCCAACCACTTGTGCAGTACCGGTTTTGCCCGCCATATGGTAGTCGACACCACGACCAATGCGATGCGCGGTGCCGCGAGGGCTGTGTACCACACCCTCCATGGCGCTAATCACATAATCCCAATAAGCCGGGTCTGCTTCAATTTGATCGACCACTTCACGTTTGGTTTCGCGATCCCCCACTTTTCTCACCAACCGCGGTTTGAGATGGGTACCACGCGACGCCAGAGTGGCCGTCATCACCGCCAGCTGCAGCGGGGTGGTGAGAACATCGCCCTGGCCTATGCTGATATTCAAACTGTCGCCAGGAAACCAATGTAAACCCCTGACATGCTGCTTCCACTCGCGCGATGGCCACAAACCCGGGCGTTCACTGGGGAGATCGATTCGGGTACGTGTACCCAATCCGAACATCGCTCCAAATGGGTGGATTTTATCGACCCCCATGCGAAACGCCATGCCGTAAAAAAAGGTATCGCACGACTCCACAATGGCCTGACGCAGATCGACTTTGCGACCGTGGCCACCTTTTTTCCAGTCACGGTAAAAACGCTCATCATTCTCTAATTGATAGTATCCGGGATCGACAATGCGCGTGGCGAAATTGACTGTCTGAGTATGCAGGCCAGCGAGACCCAAAACCGGTTTAATCGTAGAGCCCGGCGGATACTGCCCCTGTATTGTGCGATTAAAAAGCGGTAGATCAGGTGAATCGTTCAAAGCTCGGTAGTCTTTAAAACTAATTCCGTTCACAAAAAGATTGGGGTCGTAGGTTGGAGCACTGACCATCGCCAGCACACCGCCGGTGGCGACATCGATGGCCACCAGGGCGCCTCGCCTACCGGCCAGCGCATCGGACGCGACCTGCTGTAAATGGGTGTCCAGGAACAGTTGTAAATCTTCGCCGGGCACCGGATCGACGGATTCCAAAGTACGTAAGACACGCCCGTGGGCGTTAGTCTCAATGTTTTCACTGCCCACAGAACCCAGCAATTTAGACTCGTAGTATTTTTCCAGCCCAACCTTGCCAATACTGTGCGTGCCACTGTAGCGCTCATAGGTCAGCTCGTCGAAATTGCTTAATTCGCTTTCACTGATACGCCCCACATAACCCACAGTGTGGGCGAACAGATCACCTTTGGGATAATAGCGCATCAACTGAGCTTCAATCTCAACCCCTTCCAAACGGAATTCGTTGACGGCAATGCGTGATATTTCCTCTTCAGTGAGGCGATAGCGCAGTGGCACTGCTTCAAAAGGGCGACGCTTCTGGCGCAAGCGCTTTTTGAAACTGTCGCGATCACTGTCACTAAGCTCAATAAGCCCGGCAATAAAATCCAGCGTCTGTTCTAAATTAGCGCTACGCTCCGACACAATCGAGAGGGTAAAGGTTGGGCGATTGTCGGCGAGAAGTTCACCACGGCTGTCGTAGATTAGACCACGATTGGGCGGCACCGGGCGCACGTGAATACGATTGCGATCAGAGCGGGTGACGTAATCGTGATAATCCACAACCTGTAATTTGTAGTAGCGCGCAAACAACAAGCCAAACATGAACACGACGAACATCAACGCCAGAACGGCGCGCACACCGAAGACACGCGCCTCACGGCGGTGATCTTTAAATTCGTGCAGTTCTTTTTGTGCCCAAATCATGTGGCTACTTGTGGTATGGGTGGTTCTGCAAAATACTCCACGCGCGGTAGAGTTGCTCTATCAACACCACGCGTACTAAAGGGTGCGGTAGTGTGAGCCCCGACAGCGACCACTTCTCATCGGCCTGCTTCAAACACGCTGGTGAGAGGCCATCCGGCCCGCCGATAACCAAACAGGGGTTAAGCCCATCCATCTGCCAGCCCGCCATTTTTTCTGAAAGCAATTCGGTACTGAGCTTTTTACCCAGCACATCAAGGGCTATCAGACGCTTGCTGCCAGGAAGGTTATCGACCGCAGCGAGAATCTGTTCACCCTCGCTGGATTTAATGGCATCGGTATTCTTGTTTTTAGAACGGTTGGCCAGGGGAAGTTCCACCAGACGCGGTTCCAAATCGCGCGGCAGTCGCTTGGCGTATTCGTTGTAACCCTCCTGCACCCAGCGCGGCATTTTGCCACCCACGGCTATGATATTTATTTTCATGCGAGAGGAGCAGCGATGTTTAACTAGGCATCTGGTTTGGACTTGTGGCGCGTCGCAGGTTCTGTCGACCAGAGCTTTTCGAGCTCGTAAAAGGTGCGTGTGGTGTCGAGCATCACATGAACCACCAGATCGCCATAGTCCACCAACACCCACTCTCCGGTTTCCATGCCTTCCACACCGATCGGTCGAAAACCTTTCTCTTTACCATCTTCCACCACATTGTTGGCGAGGGATTTCACATGACGGTTGGAAGTGCCTGTCGCAATTACCAGGGTGTCCATAACATCACTGAGTGTGGTGACATCAAGCTCGACAATTTCCTTGCCTTTTAAGTCTTCGAGAGCGTTTACAACAATTGTGTTTAATTCAGATTGCATGAATGTACCAATATACTAGGCCGTTACGCCGTAAAGTTTCTGTTTGCGAATATAGTCGAAGATAGCGCCTGGCAACAGCTTCTCTGGGTTGTGGCCGGTCGCTAATTGTGTTCGAAGTTCCGTTGAGGAGATCTCGATCGGCGATGTCTCCAGAATCGCTATTTTACCAGCGGGATAGTTTTTCAAACGCTCCCGCGTTACAAGAAGATCGTGCGCCCAGCGTTCGACTTTCGGCGGGAGATTTGTGTAACCCGGTCGCGGCCATACCGCAAAATTGCAGTAATTCAGCAAGTCTTGCCACTGGTACCAGGTATCGATTTTCTGCAATGAATCCCAGCCCATCAAAAATACCAGGCACGCACTATCACCAACGATTTCCCGAAAATACTGAACGCTGTGCAGGGTGTAAGACGCACGCCCCTGCTGCAGTTCCCACTCACTTACCTCGAGGTGAGGATAATCCGTTAAGGCCATTCGCAGCATCATCAAACGCTGCGTGGCTGCGGCATGTAAACTCGCTTTATGCGGCGGAATATGGCACGGCACCAGGGTGACTTTCTCAAGCCCCAATTGTATGGCAGCTTCTTCGGCTGCCTGTAAATGGCCCCGGTGCACAGGATCGAAACTGCCGCCAAATAGTGCCATAGCGGAAGGCGAAGCCTGGTCAGTCAAGAATTTCTCCGTTGCCCAGCACAATCCATTTTTGCGAGGTGAGCCCTTCAAGCCCAACGGGGCCGCGCGCGTGTATTTTATCGGTGGAGATACCTATTTCAGCACCGAGCCCGTATTGAAAACCGTCGGCAAACCGGGTGGACGCGTTTACCATCACCGAGGCAGAATCCACACGCGTTAAAAATGCCCGCGCCTTGTTGTAATTCTCGGTAACGATACTCTCGGTGTGTGCTGAACTGTGTTGCGCAATGTGCTCAATGGCTTGATCCATACCGGCAACAATTCGAATTGCCAATATAGGGGCCAGGTACTCGGTGTCCCAATCGCTCTCGGTAGCTGCGGATAGCTCGGGCAACAGACTTAAGGTTTTTTCACAACCGCGTAATTCCACACCTTTTGCGGCGTAGGCTTGTGCCAGCTTAGGGAGAATCTGCGGCGCGACACTTTCGGCCACCAATAGGGTTTCCATTGCGTTGCAAACCCCATAGCGGTGGGTTTTGCTGTTCAGTGCAATATTGAAGGCTTTTTCGAGATCCGCTTCATCGTCGATGTATACGTGGCAAATGCCGTCAAGATGCTTGATAACACTGACTTTCGCATCGTTGGCTATTCGCTCAATCAAGCTGCGACCACCGCGCGGCACAATCACATCAACGAACTGAGGCATGGTAATGAGTTCACCAACCGCAGCACGGTCTGTGGTTTCGACCACTTGAACGGCTGCGGCGGGCAGATTAGCCGCCTGGAGACCTTCTGCAATGCACTTGGCAATCGCCTGATTGGAGTGGATGGCTTCGCTGCCACCGCGCAGAATCGTGGCATTCCCCGATTTCAGACAAAGGCTGGCAGCATCGATGGTCACGTTAGGGCGCGATTCGTAAATAATGCCCACAACCCCCAGAGGCACCCGCATTTTCCCCACTTGAATGCCAGAGGGGCGATACTTGAGATCGGTAATTTCACCACAGGGGTCTGCCAAGGCCGCGATTTGTTGCAGACCTTCGATCATGCCGTCAATGCGTGCAGGCGTCAGCTCGAGGCGATCTAACAACGCCGGTTCGAGACCATTAGCGCGGCCGTTTTCCAGATCCCTGGTGTTTTCACGTGCGATTACTTCGCGGTTTGAGTTGATCGCAGAAGCGATCGCCAGCAGTGCTTTATTTTTGGTCTCACTACTCGCTGCCATCATAATGCGAGACGCATCGCGAGCCTGGCGACCCAGCTGATTCATATAGTCTTGTACTGTCATTCGTTTTATTACTTCGATGAAGATGCCTGAAAGATGAGCATTATACCCGGCAATTGGGCGTTATCGCCAAAATCAATATCGCGCCAGGGGCCTGCGACAGGAAATTAGAATTGCGCCTGGGCAAACGCAACGCGCTCAGCAACGCTCATACGAGCCGGGTTGCGAATCGCCTCGACACTGCGCAAACGCGGTAAAAGCCCGGCGCCATTGGCGATTTGAATCGAAAGGCCCGGCCGGGCGTTGAGCTCCAAGAGCGCTGGCCCGAGATTTTTGTCGAGCACCAAATCGACACCAAGATAGCCCAAACCGGTCATATCGGCGCAATTGCAGCCCAACTCAAGCATCTCCTGCCATTGCGGAATGAAAAGCTCTCCCAAATCGAGCCCGGTATCAGGGTGGTGGGTGACTCGCACGTCATTTTGCACTGCATGCACCGCAACACCGTCGCGAATCGCAATACCGACACCCACCGCGCCCTGATGCAGGTTAGCTTTACCGTTTGACGCAGCGCATGCCAGCCGGATCATGGCCATCACCGGCACCCCGCGAAACAATATCAGACGTAAATCCGGCACACCTTCGTGAGAATATTTGGCGAGCGCCGGATCACACTCCAGCAGCGCCTCAATCAGTACCTGGTCTGGCGCGCCACCGAGAGAAAACAGGCCTGCAAGAATGTTGGAGATATGGCGCCGCAGATCTGCGGAGGACATCGCTAAGCCATTGCTGCGCAGATACTTGCCATCATCGCCGCGACGTATCACCAAAATACCTTTGCCGCCGGAGCCCTTAGAGGGCTTCAAGCAGAAGCTGGCACGCTCACGCAACAATTCGTCGGCCGAGGAGGCATCGTGTTGATTTTCGATAACGCCAATCAACTCGGGTACAGAAACGCCTGCGTCGATAGCAAGCTGTTTGGTGGTGAGCTTATTGTCGACCAGTGGAAACAAACGGCGCTCATTGTAGCGGCTGATATAAGCAATGTTGCGGCGATTCATGCCGAGCACGCCCCTGCGGCGCAGATCGCGAATTTCTCGCAGCAGGCCAAACATTAGTGTTCGCCTTTATCCGAGTCACCCTTTCCTAACACACTGAATCGGCGTAACTCGAGAAGACGATAGCCCGTATAGCTGCCCAGCATCAGCACCAGCGCCATAAATACAAACTGCAGCCCCATAAAATTAAAGGTCAAATGGCGAACAACCTCGTTGGTCATAATTAAGTAGGCGACCAGCGCCACAAGTAGAGACCCACCGCCCTGGACAAACACCTCCCGCGAACCCTCCTCTTCCCAGAGGATCGACATCCGCTCAATCGTCCAACTCAAAATAACCATCGGGAACAGTGTGAGTTTTAAGCCTTCGCTTAAACCCAGTTCATAGGCAATTACCGCAAACAGCGACACCATGGCTATCACCGAAATAATCACCGCAGATATCCTCGCCACCAGCAGCAAATTCAGGTGCGACAGATAACTGCGAATAACCAGGCCAACCCCCACAATTAGAATGAAGCCGCTCAAACCGGTAACCAGACTGGTTTGAATAAATGCGATGGCGATCAGCACGGGCATAAAGGTTCCCGAGGTTCGCAGCCCGATCAGTACGCGCATAAACACGACAACCAGCACGCCCACGGGCACTAACAGAATTCCTTTGAAAAGCGCTTGTTCCTCGACCGGCAGGCTGTGAATGGAAAAATCCAAAAAAGAAAATTGCTGCTCCGATTTATCCAGGCCCTGAGACACAGGGACTTCCTGATCGATGATAGAGAACGACACATCGGAACGACTGCCACCCACGAGATCCAGCAATGAACCCGAACGGTATTCCCATAGCAGCTGATTGGAGCTGAGACCGCTGCGCCCGCTCTTAGGGTCGAAAAGCTGATACTGGCCCTCCTGAAAAACCTGCAGGTAGGTTTGTAAACTCTGCCTGCGACGACCGTCTTCGAGGGTTAATACTTTTACCTCACGCGCTGGTACCTGGGCATAATGCAACAGCTGTTTCATCCATCGGCTGCGCGGCTGGCGCTGCGCTAAAAAACTCGCGCTTTGGCTCTGCACGTTGAATTCTCGAATCAGCTCACGTGCAAGGGTGAAATTGTCGGCAGACCGCTCCAGAGCACTCGAAAGCATGTGCAGTGCTGAAGTTGCGTGGGGGGTATCGTCGTAGAGTGCACTGGCAACTTCCAGCGGCGGCGCGGTATCTGACACTTTAAGGCTGTCATCCACGAGCATATCCAGACGGTAATAGAGGGTTTGCAGGCCTGTAGCATTGCGAATCGACCACTCGGCTCGTCGTTCACCATTTTGTTCGACAAACTCCAGACCGTATCCTGGGCTGGCAGAGTATTCCGCAATACGCTCAAATCGGGTTTGGGTATCGGGGATCGCCAGGGAAACCTTCACCGGTTCGCCTCGCGCGACGAAATCCACCTTGGCTTCGATGGACCACACCTGGCGTTTCTCTCCCGGCAACCAGGGCACATCGTGGGATTTGTGGCGCAGCCAGGTCATTCCCAAGCCCACAACCAGCAGGAGCAAAATCAGTGCATAAAACGGCGTGCGGGATGTTTGCAAGAGAGCCTCTGTATGTTTCGCAGGTAGTGCTCAGTTATTGGAAAATAACTAGTTTTTAGGAACCGTTAGCTCAACCTTCGGCTGAGTGAATTTTTTAGACACATCAACAAGGGCAATATCCCGCAAAAAATCGCGCCCCAGCACTACGGTGTATACCGCATCCCCCTGTTCGGTTAAAAAGAACTTTGCTTGTTCTGCCAGGGTTCCCATGCGTACCATGAGTGATACCTGGGGCTTTTTCGCAGTTTTTTGCAAGGGTGCCTGCACCAACTTGCCGTGGCCGTTAATTTTAAATCGCACCCAGCTTTCGCCATTGCGCTCGAAAGGCTGGATGTCACTCACCACAAGGTGTGAAGCCATGGCGCCTGTGTCAATCCTGGCTTTAAAATGCGCTGCGGCCGCATCCAGCCAAACCCACTCAACCCGCCCCATCAACAGCTTGCCGTTTGAAAAGGTACGAACCTTGCGCTTGCCACCCGACGGCACCGGTAGGGCTACTGCAGTCTCGGTTACCGCTGGCTCACCATTTTTCTGGGATTGCGCGTCGACAAGCACGCGCAGGTCGGCCAACTGACGTTGGGTTTCCTGAAGTTGTACCTGAATTTGCTGTTGCGAAAGATTAATGGCATCGAGTTTAAACGCCTGGGCCTCAAGTTCGGAGGCCTGCTGCTGCAACAACAGCGCCTCTTCGGATGGCCCCTGCTTGGTGTTACTGAAACTGCACGCTGAAAGCCACAGCAAACCCCATAAAATGACGAATAATCGCGTATCGAATACTTGCAGCATGATAATGTTTTTGTAGTTGTGGTGCCGACTTTACGTGTTTTTAGTCACGAGAAAGGGCCGACATAATAGCAATCTTTTGAGTGATTGCGACCACTCAGCGCACGCTATCGTTGAATTTGTCGTCGCGGCACCCGCTTTACCCTACACCAGGGCCAATAGGAGAGGTATTTTGGCAATATCCGGTATTATTTTCGACCACGATGGCACCCTCGTTGATTCCGAAGGTGTTCATTTTTCCATCTGGCAAAACCTACTGTTGCCTTACGGAATCTCATTCAGTAAAACCGAATACCTGCAACACCACTGTGGCGTGCCAACACGCCGCAATGCCGAGCTCATTGTGGCGCAACACGAACTTGATATCAGCCCTGAGGAACTCTACCAGAAAAAACAGCATGAAATGCAGCAGTGGCTGCAGCAACAGTGCTTCCCCGCGATGCCCGGTGCCCGGGCAGCCTTGCTACAGTGCCATAGCGCCGGCCTAAAAATTGGGGTTGCCACCGGAGCCGGGCAACTGGAAACCCAATCATCATTGCAAAGCCACAATTTGGACTCCCTCGTTGCCGCAGTCACCACGCGAGAAATGGTAACCAACAGCAAGCCGGCACCTGACACTTACTTGCAAACTCTGGATGCATTACAACTCAGGGCCGATGTCTGCGTAGCCGTGGAAGACAGTACTACCGGTATCGCATCGGCCAAAGCTGCCGGGCTAGCTTGCATTGCTGTTGCCTATGATTTTGCCAAAGGACAGGACCTGTCGCGAGCCGACCATTACGCCGCCAACCTCCTTGAAGCCGTGGCGATTGCACTTGCCTTGTAACAAGCGATAAAAAATCGCGAGTGTTCAGGAAGCATTCAGGGCACAGGTTTTAATCTGGTAACCAGTCAACAGAGGAGACTGGTTATGAAACGACTTTCCATTTATATACTCAGCCTGGTTACCCTGATCGCACCCATGAGCTGGGCCGGGAATCACGCCGGAAACCATCCTGGCAATCACCATAATGCCGGTCGCCAGAACACAATTGCGTTCGCCAGAGTAACTTCCGCCACGCCGATTTATCGTATTGTAGAAACCCGCACCCCGGTACAAAACTGCTGGACTGAACGGGTTCGCGAAGAGCGTCCGGTTTATCATCAGTCGCGTCAGAATTATCAACAAGCCGCAGCCGGCACCCTGGTTGGCGGTTTGGTAGGGAGCGCTATCGGGCACGCTATCGGCCAGAGCAACGGCCACGAACGCACCGGTACCGTGATCGGCGCAGTAGTTGGCGCATCCATTGGAAATAATGTTGGCCGCCACAGCACTGGATACACCCAGGTGGGTTATCGCGATGTGGAACGCTGCGAGGTGCAGCAACGTGTTCACAAAGATCGTGTGCTGGAAGGCTATGATGTAACTTATCGCTATCAGGGCCGAACCTACCACACTCGAACCCGCAACCACCCTGGTAATCGCATTAAAGTCGCGCTCTCAGTTCGCCCCCTGGAGCACTGAGTACGAATTGAGAGGGAGATTCGGTTAAACTATGGCAGGAACTCCCCCTCTAACAGGCTCCACCACCATGATAAAAATGCTGCTAATTGGCCTATCGTTTTTGGTTTCAGTATCTGCGACGGCCCAGTTGTCGCCACAGGAACCCCTCGCGCCGATATCCCCACATTGGGTTTTAGCGCAAAAAAGCGAGATCAGCAAAAGCCAGGCGGCGGCCATAGCCCAAAAAAAACACGGCGGCAAAGTGCTCAGCGTTTCCCGCGAGGGCGATGTCTATCGGGTGAAACTGTTACAAGACTCCGGTCGGGTAAAAATTGTTACGGTGGCTGCTCAAAAATAGAGGTGCAAAACCATGAAAATGCTTATTGTTGAAGACGAACATGCCATTCGCCAGCAACTCAGCGATTTTTTTAAAGCGCAAAATTTTGTCATTGATGCGGTTGCCGATGGTGAAGAAGGCGCCTGGCACGCGGTAGAATACGATTACGATTATGCCGTCATTGATATCGGCCTGCCCAAACTCGACGGTATCGAAGTGATTCGGCAACTGCGCGCTGCAGGTAAAAAATTCCCAGTATTGGTGCTTACCGCACGGGGCCACTGGCAAGACAAGGTTAACGGCCTAGAGGCCGGCGCCGACGACTATCTGGTCAAACCCTTTCACAACGAAGAACTTCGCGCGCGCACCAATGCGCTGATCCGCCGCAGTGCTGGCGCAGCAACGCCCCAGTTGGAATTTGGCCCGATTTGTATCGACACTTCGAAAAAACACGTTACCGTTTCTGGTGCAGCCATCGAACTCACCAGCTACGAATACAACACTTTGGAATATCTGGCGCTACACGCCGGTCAGCCGGTATCCAAAACGGAGCTCACCGAACACCTTTATCACCAGGATTTCGAACGCGACAGCAACGTGATTGAGGTTTTTATCGGTCGGCTGCGTAAAAAACTCGACCCGGAAAATCAACTCAAACCCATTAGCACCGTGCGCGGGCAAGGTTATCGGTTCGCTGTCGAAAATTAAACTATGCGATTGTCTCTGGCGGCGCGGCTCGCGCTCTCTTCCATTATCGTTCTGCCACTGATACTCGGTTTTTCCGCATTCGCACTGGATCGCGCTTTTCAAAACAGCCTGCGCAATGCCGAACGCGAAGCATTGCGCGCGCAACTCTACAGTTTGCTCGGAGCAGCAGAGCCACAACCCCAATCTGCGACATTGGAACTACCCAGCGCCTTTGCCGAACCGCGTTTCAACCGACCACTTTCGGGTTTATTCGGAGTTGTGCTGAACAACACCCAGCAACCGCTTTGGCAAAGTGAATCAGCCCCGCCACTGAATCAGAGCTGGTTACAAGTTATCGAAGATTTACCCAATCAGGCCGGGGAAGAATGGTTTGTTGAAGTCGAACACAAAGCGCAACCCTACTTCGTTTTGGTATTCGACTCCCTTTGGGAATTGGGAGAAAAAGATCAGTTATTCCGGTTTATTATTTTTCACAGCCAAAACAGTTTAAAAGCGGAACTAAAAGGGTATCGCAGCGCGCTTTGGCAATGGTTGGGCGGAATGGCATTACTTTTTGTGATCGCACAATTGGCGATTACACGTTGGGGTTTGTCACCATTGCGTTCACTCGCCATTGAGCTGAAAAAATTTCAACAGGGCAACAAAAAACAACTCGATGGTGAATACCCCCAAGAGATTGCGCCGGTGATCACCAACCTCAATGAACTTTTGGATGCCGAGCAAGCGCAGCGGCAACGCTATAAAAACACCTTGTCTGACCTGGCACACAGTTTAAAAACGCCATTGGCAATTGTCCGCGCCGAGCTTGAGCAAAAATCCCACAACGCCGCAGCCATCGACGAACAGGTTTCCAATATGGCCGCCATCATCCAACACCAGTTACAGCGTGCCACTTTAAAATCCACCACATCCATTCGTGAAAAAACACCACTGGCGGCAACACTGCAGCGCCTCACCGAGGCCCTCTCGAAGGTTTACAGGGAAAAAGCCTTCAACGTGGAAATGCAAGTTGATCAATCTCTTAATTTTCCCGGTGACGAATCTGATGCATTAGAAATTTTTGGCAACCTCGTTGAAAACGCTTTCAAATACGGTCGCCAAACCGTAATAATTGGCGCCGAACTACGGGACGGGCTGCTAAAAGTCAGTATCACCGACGACGGCCCAGGCGTTCCCGAACATTTACAACAAACGATTTTATCGCGTGGTGCGCGTGCCGACAGCAGTGTACAGGGCCAGGGTATTGGTCTCGCCGTCACTACCGATATTCTCAGTAGTTATGGTGGCCAATTGGAAGTGAGCAACGGCGATCACCCCAAGGCCCAGGGCGCAAAATTTATTGTGAGCATTCCCTTATGAGTTTTTTCGGCCGCGTTAATCGTGTTGCACATTTTATTTTTTTTAGCCGCTCGCTGGCCTGGTTGCGTTACAGCCAGCTGGTAGCCGCCATTGCAATATTCGCTTATTTCGCATTACGGCCTCCAACACCACAACAAGCTCATGAATGGTTTAACGTAACCGCACATTTTAGTGGCAATGTGTTACTTGCGCTTTCTGTGTGGCTGGCCTTTTTGGGGCGCTGGAAATTACGCTATCTGTTGGTGTGCGCATTTTGCTATTCCATGGCGATAGAAATGGCTCAGGGGCTAACCCCCGCGCGCTCGCCAAATTTAAATGACGCAATGGTGAATACGGCGGGGCTTTTTGTTGGCGTATTAATTTGCCTGGGCTTGCAACGCTGGTTGCGGCAAGTCGAACGGCTTGAACACGATCAGCAGGCGCGGTAACAACAGTAACGCACCCAGCAGCGATAAAAACATCGCAAGCCCGGTTAATAAGCCGAAATAAATAGTTGGTATAAACGCCGAGAGTACCATTATTGAAAAACCGAAAATAATGATCACCGAGGTATAAAACATAGCCCGCCCGATGGAACCGTGCGCAACGTACATACACTGCCGATAATCGCCATTCAGCACAAGTTCGCGGCGGAAACGATGCACATAATGAATGGTATTATCCACTCCAATACCGACTGTGATTGCGGCTACCGTGATGGTCATCATATCCAGAGGCAATCCAAAAATACCCATAAACCCCAGAATAGCTAACGCAGCCAAAATAGTTGGCACAATAGAAACCAACGCTACCTTAAGAGAACGGAACAAAATAATAAACATGATAAATATACCCAGCAGAACCGTTCCCAAGGTTGCAATTTGGGAACTGAACAGGCTTTGCAGCATATTATTGTAGAGCACCAACAACCCGGTAAAGCGCACATTCTCGGCAGAAACCACCCCCAGCCCAGCAATATCACGCTGCATGCGCCTCACCAGCTCAGCGCGTTTGAGGTTGGGATAACCATCATGGATGCGCAGTGTTATGCGGGTTTGATCGAGTTGAGCCGCGAGGAAGGGCGAAACGAGCGCATTGCGAATATCCTCGGGAAGTGATTTTTGCATTACCGCCAATTCGAAATCGTTGAGAGTGCCGTTAATATCCTTGCCAACCTTGTAAAGTGTGGCGAGCGATTGAACCTTGCCCACCTCGGGCAGGCTTTCCAAATAATCGTGTATCTTTTCTATTTTTCGCAAGCCAGCTACGGTCATCCAATAACTGGATTTACTGGGACCATGCTCGGAAAACGGGTCGGCCTCTGCGAAAGGGTCTGCCTCGGTGATCGGCTCTAGTGATTCGAAGGGGTCGGCCTCGTCAAATGGATCAGCTTCCGCGAAGGGGTCGTCTTCGTCGGTGTATCCGGCTGCCGGCGTGGTTTTTACGGCGTTATCGATGATGATATCCAGCGAGGTGGTACCACCAAGATTTTTATCGATGACCGAGAGCCCCTTGTATATTTCAGTGCTCTGATGAAAATAATCAATAAATCGGTTTTCAACCTGCAAGCGACTTATGCCCCAGGCACTTGCAACAGCGAGTAAGATGCTGACCACCAGAATACTGTTACCACTGCTTTCCACAAAGCGCGCGAAATAATAGGTTGCCGGCTGTTTGGGTGACGCCTCAGTTTCTTTTGCAAGCGCCTTTTTCGCCGCAGCACCATTACGCTTCAAGAGCACCAATGAGGCAGGCAGCACTGTAAAAGCCAAAACCAACGCGAGCGCCAGGCCCATGGTCATTAACCAACCGAAATCGATAACTGGTCGAATATTACTAACCACCAGTGAAGCAAAGGCCACTATCGAAGTTAACACCGTGTATAAACAAGGCAGTGCCATAAATCTGGCGGTGGCAATTACCAATTCTTTTTGAGTCCAATCGGGATTGTCGTCGGCAAATTCACGGTAGCGCACCACCAAATGAATAATGATGGCAAGCGAAATGATCAACAATAAAGCCGTAAAATTCGAAGAGATTACCGTGAGACGCCAATCGACCCAACTCACATAACCCAAGACCAACAAAACCGCCGTAAGGCAGGTAAGCATGGGAATTATCACAAAGCGCAACGAGCGAAATATAATCGCCAGTACGACAATCATGAACAGCAGCACGGCTGAACCGAATACCACGATATCGTTTTTAATGAAACGAATCATATCGGCGGTGATCATAGTGAGGCCGCCGACAAATATTTCGGCGTGGTCGCGATATTTACCAACCACCTTACGAATTTCGTCGACGCGGGTATGAGCACGTGCAGTTTGTTCAGTTTGATAAGCACGCAACTCGGCGGTAACTTGCTGCAATTGCGCCTGTTCTGCGGCTTGCAAACCTTGTTCATCACGCTTTAGGCGAAGCGCATCACGATTGCGCACTAAATCAATATAGTGATCGTCCACTTTAAGGTTTAATTGCAACGCGGTTGTTTGGCCATCGGGACCGAGAATAAGATTTTTATAAACCGGGCTGGTAAGGAATTCCCGCTCAGCCATGGCAAAATCGACACCGGGCGTTAACAGCGTACGTGGATTCTTTACCATTTCCCGCAACGGTTGCAGAGGGCTGTATAACAAGGGAACGTCGATAATACTGTTGATGCTGACTACACCGTCAATTGCTGCCAGTTCACTTCTTAACGCCTTAAGCGTTGCCAGCGAGGGTTCACTGAACAGCGGCTCTTCGGATTTAAAGGTAACCACCAAATAATCGCCACTCTTGTACTGTTTGATCACTTCCCGATAAAAATCCAGATCGGCATCGTGCTCCAGTGTTAAAGAGTCTGACGAGGCATCGAGTTTAAAGTGTGGTACGCCAGCGACAGCAATGGCCAACAATAACGCCAACAAAGAAAGTGTCAGCTTGGGGTAGTCCGTAATAACGGATAAATAATAATCAAAAGCGCGACTAAACATTCGTGTAAATCAGAGATCCTAAACTGACGTCGGGTGGACAGGTTTGTAACAGAGACTGCACCTAACTGTCGGCAGGCATTATACTGGCTGCACAGCAGGTTACATAATTCAATATGTTAAAAGTCCGTTACAAAAATCTGCAGCGTGACCCGTTCTGGGTTATGGAGCGCAACTTCGCCATTGGAAGGGCTGAGGATAACAACCTCAATCTCGATCACCCCTCTGTCGCAGATCATCACGCCCGCATTTCCCGCGAACGCGACGTTATCACGCTCCGCGACTTAGGCAGCGAAAACGGCAGCTATGTTAACGGTCAGCGGGTAAGCGTTCAGCCAATAAGTTGCGGAGACATATTACGAATTGGTGAAGTTGAGCTGGAAATTATTGATCCCATTGCCGAAACGCAGGGCGCTGATCAGGTTTATTGGTCACTTATCGGCAACTCGAGCTGGTTGGCCGGGCAGGAGTTTCCACTTTGTTTCACAGAAAAACAAACGCTTTTACTTGGGCGTGGCAAACACTGCGATATTGTGTTTCCCGGCACCCACCTTTCCAGAGAGCACGCCCGCATTGTTCAGCTTAACGCCCAAGAGCTACAAATTGACGACCTGAAATCAGCCAATGCCACCTTTGTAAATGACACCAAGGTAGCCCACGCAAAGGTGCGCGCTGGGGATCATATCCGTTTTGACGTTTACAGTTTCTGCTTGTTTGGACCGGGAATTCAATTGCACAAATCGGCCACACGGCGACCACCCGCAGTATCACCAGCAGAGCGTAAAGCGGCTCGGAAAAAAACCAGTAGCGCAGGGTCTGCCGCCAAGCCTTCGGCCAAGCGCTGGAAAACGGCACCTACCTCTCCGGGTAATCGCGAAGAAACACAGAGTGGTAAAACGCCAGTAACGCACTGGATTCTGGCCGTGTTGCTGCTGATACTGCTCATTTTGGTGATTGCGCGAGTGCTGTGATGCGCCAGTCACTCACCCCAGGGCGGGACAAGCGACTGCTCAAGCCCCAGTTGACTGAGCACCCGCGCCACCACAAAATCGATCAGATCTTCAATAGTTTGCGGTTTGTGGTAAAAACCCGGGCTAGCAGGCACGATAACTGCGCCCATGCGCGTGAGAGCCAACATATGGCTGAGGTGAATCTCTGAATAGGGAGCTTCGCGGGGTACCAAAATCAATGAGCGACGCTCTTTTAAGGCTACGTCTGCCGCACGCTCAATCAGATTGTTACTGGCGCCAGTGGCAATTGCCGCCAAACTACCTCCGCTGCAGGGGCAAACCACCATCGCAGCGGGCGTACTTGAACCGGACGCAACCGGCGCGAACCAGTCGTCTTTGGCAAGGCAGGTGAGTTGCTCAGGTTTCGCAGCACTGTAGTTATTGAAAAATATCTGCTGCGCCGCGAGCGATTCGGGTACTTCCAAGCCAGCTTCGACACGCATCACCACCTCAGCAGCGCTCGAAACCATCAGGTACACCTTGCAATTGAGAGCGACCAAGCTGCGCAACAGTTTTAACCCATACTGCACTCCGGAAGCACCAGTAATGGCGAGTGACACGGTGCAATCAAACATAGAATCCATTTCAGCATCCCGATAATTTTTGTTGGATAGCCTGTTCCAGGCGCCCATGAATTCCCTCAAAACCACCATTGCTCATCACGACGATATGGAGGGGCACGACTGCTGAATTCCCGAAACGATCGAGGTATTGCAAGGTCGCAGCGATAATTTCATCGGTGGACCGACACACGAGATTATCCCCAGCGAGGTAATCTTCGAGACGCCACTCCATGAGAGCGGACTGATACCAGATCGCGAAGTCTGCCGCCTGTGCCGCCTGTGCCAACTGCTCCTTATGAACTCCCATTTTCATCGTATTCGAACGAGGTTCGACAATCGCAAGAATATGGGCTTCACCGACTTTGGCTCGCAACCCCGCCAACGTCGTTGTAATTGCCGTGGGATGATGCGCAAAATCGTCGTAAAGGGAAACGTGTTGCAACTGAGTGACCACCTCCATACGGCGTTTTACACCTTTAAAATGACGTAAGGCTTCGCAGGCCAGTGACGGCGCCAAGCCCACGTGACGCGCGGCGGCAATGGCACTAAGTGCATTTTGCATGTTATGCGCGCCAGTAAGAGACCAGCTCACCTCGCCTTGTACCACCCCTTCAAATGCTACCTTAAAGAGCCCACCATCAGCTGCGGCATCTTGTAGCTGCCAATTGGCTGGTCCCTGCGGCGCAGTTGTTTGTCTGGGCGTCCAACAGCCACGCTCAATAACGCATTCAATATCGGGCTCGCCTTGGGGGGAGATGATCAGACCGTCGCCAGGAACCGTGCGAATTAAATGATGGAATTGCGTTTGAATGGCAGCGAGATCAGGAAAAATATCCGCGTGATCATATTCCAGGTTATTGAGAATCAGCGTTCGGGGGCGGTAGTGGATGAACTTGGAACGTTTATCGAAAAACGCCGTATCGTATTCGTCGGCCTCTATCACAAAAAAATCGCTTTCACCCAGGCGCGCCGAACAAGCAAAGTTTCCCGGCACGCCCCCAATCAAATAGCCTGGTGACATGCCGGCGTATTCCAGCATCCAGGTTAGCATCGTCGCAGTGGTGGTTTTACCGTGGGTACCCGATACGCCCAAAACCCATTTATCCTGTAATATATTTTCAGCGAGCCACTGCGGTCCGGAAATGAATCGTGACCCCGCATTTAAAATAGCCTCCATCAAGGGGTTGCCACGACTCACCACATTACCAATCACATACGCGTCCGGTTTCAGCTTTAACTGCTGTTCATCAAAACCGTCAATGAGTTCAATACCCGCTTGTTGTAATTGCGTGCTCATCGGAGGGTACACATTGTGGTCTGCGCCGGTGACTTTAAAACCGCGCGCTCTTGCCAGCTGAGCCAGCGAACCCATAAAGGTGCCACAAATCCCCAATATATGAATATGCATTTTCCAATTCTCTGATTTAACCACTTAAAACACGCGTGAATCTTCCGGCTTAAGCAAATTTACCACGCTACCCAGCAATTACCATCTATACCTTTGCACCGTAGAAATACGCGCTCATTCAAACAGCGCATTATAAAAACCCTTTTTTAAAAAAGAACGCCCTAAAGGCGCCGGGATTCTCAGATAAAAATATTCTAAGGCATTTTTTTAAAATGCTTATACTGTCACTAAATGATCACAATTCAACCAACAAAGGATGTCACACCATGAACGTAAGAAAAGGCGAATCGGTGGATAAAGTGTGGTACCGCTCTGAGCGCTTTTTTTGCGTGGATGGCCAGTGGTATTTTTCAACGCGCGAAGGTACCGACGTAGGACCTTACTCCAGTCGCTCAGCCGCAGCGAGCGGTTTGATTCTCTACATTCAATATATGCAGACCAATCCTGAGCAAGGGCAGATGTACGCTTCGAAAATTGCCAAAAAAGGTGTGTGGGAAACAACACTGTACCACTGACAACCTTTAGCGACTGCCATGGTCGCGCAGTGAAACGAATTTACGCAACACCTTGAGTAGCCTGTCGCCATCGACAGGTTTTTTTATTATTTCGTTGAAACCGAGTTCTCGCAGTTCGTCAACATCCACCGGGTGCTCATCGGAAATAATCGCTACGATAGGCGTGTTGCGATAAGAATTGGTAGCGCGTAAACGACGCAACACTTCGCGGCCGTGGAGATCGGGCAAATCAATGGCAATGAACAAAACGCTGTAAGAATTTTCGAGCACCCGTTTTAAAGCTTCCCGCCCGCCATTGACAACTTCGTGATTAACCTGAATATCTTGTAGTATCCAATCGATCAGCGCTGCAGTGTCGGGTGTGGCATCAACGATTAATACATTATCGTCGTCAGCATTCACGAATTTACGGGCGGAGACATTGGCGGGCTTGGTGTATTCAGCCGAGAGTCGTCTGTTGATGTTTTCTATTCGCATGAAACGTTGGCGTATGTTGCGCCGAATCCCGAGAAAACAATTGATAAAGGTCTCGCAACTGGGAGCCACTTCGCGAATTTCCCGAACGACATCGCTTTCCAATTTCAGTTTTTGTATGACCTCCAGCCCGTTGTACAGCATTACTGGTAAACGGCTGTGGTGCTCGTCATTGTTCAGCACAACCATGAGCCTCGCCGTTTCAACGCTTTCATTTCCTATATTCACGATAATCATGTCGGGAAGAAATTGTGATAGTTTCTCTAAGGCTGCGGCATGATCAGCCACAAAAAAGGTATGCACAAGCAATTCATCAAAGGCCTCCATCAGAATTTTCCGGTGTTCGTGATACACCCCAACCAATAAAACGCTGGATATGTCGCGGTGTACCAACTTGCGCACCTGCATCAATAGTTTGTCAATTTCACAGGGTTTTTCCAAAAATCCATCGGCACCCTGCTGAGCCGCCGCTTTTTGGGCGTTACTATCGACAGACATAGCAAGCTTGGGAATATCTTTGAGTACACTGTGGGATACCAGATGACTTAAGGCCTCGCCACCGCCTTCGCCTTCCAGTTGCAAATCCAGCAGAATTAAATCGGGCATGAATTCTTCGGCCGTGTCTATGAGTTGTTGTCTGGAATGAACGCTATGAACCTGGATATCGGCTTCCGCCAAGGCAATTTCGACATAGCGAGTGGCATCCGGATCAATATCGGCACTCACAACCACTATGCCATCCATAAATTTGGAATCCGTCGTATCTGCAGTTTGCGAGACCGGTGGAGCGTCTACACCGGAAATAGGAAAACTTACGCGAAATTCACTTCCAACCCCATACTCGCTATCGAAATCAATGGTGCCACCCAAAACTTCGGCCAGTTTTGCTGAAATCATCAATCCCAGACCCGTGCCCTCTGCCTCGATATTTCGCGCTTCATCAGTGCGCCCGAACTCCACAAAAAGTTTGTTTTTTTCTTTTTCGGGAATGCCAATTCCCGTGTCTGCGAAACTCACGCAGATGCAATCGCCGAGTTCGCCGTGCGCGCAACACTCCACTTTGATCGTAACGCTGCCCTGCTCGGTATATTTCACCGCGTTCGAACCTAAATTGAGCAAAATCTGCTGTAGCTTGGTTTGATCGCTTACAATTTTTACATTGCGCGCGTAATTCAAAAGTTGCAGGCTAATTTTTTTGTGTTCAGCGAGCGGCGCCAGAGTGTTGTAAACCTGTTCCACCGGCGAGCTGATCACAAATTCTGATTTGTCGATGCTCATACGCCCGGTTTCGATTTTTGATAAATCCAGAATTTCGTTGATCAGCCCCATAAGGTGGGTGCTGTTGCGAAAAATAGCTTCGATCGCTTTATAGCTTTTTGTATCCTCATTGGAATTTCGGGATTTCAGCAGAATACGACTAAACCCGATAACCGAATTCAAGGGTGTTCGCAATTCATAGGTAACCCGGCCCAGAAACTCAGACTTAAAACGATTGGATTCTTCAAGGCTACGGTTTGACTTTAATAACTCATGGGTTCTCGCCTGCAACTCGCGATAAGTTTGGTGCAATTGCGCGGTTTTTAAATTGCTCAAGTTGGAGGTGTGATGATAATCAAGTACCAGCCCAACAAAAGGTACCCCATAAACGAGGATTTTCAGTAAATGCGCGGCGACAAAATGATGATCAAAAAGTTGCGTTGAACCAAACACCATGTGCAGTTCAACCACAATTGCCGGGAATAAGCTGAGTACCAGCGCATCTGTAAAAACGCCGCCATGTCGTTCCCGAAACTTCGGTAGCAAAAAGGCTCCCATCACAATGTAAATAACCAGGGGAATGACATCGTAGGGTCTTTTGACGAAATCCTGTGGAAAAATCGCAACCGGTATTTTTTCGCTACTCACCGACCACTGCACCACCAGATAAGCCAACGAGAGAAACAGCAAACTCAGAATAGACAGCAACTTGGCCGGCGCCTGCCGGTGATTTTGTACCTTGCTGAAAACCAACACGCTTACAGCTAGAAACAAGAGTAATGCGCTTAGGATTCTGGCCAAAGCCCAACTAAAGGGCATCAACTGATCATAGCTAGCCACGGTATCAACAATGCGTACCGCAGCCAGCGCGTGGAAGGCATCAAGACCGGCAGCACACAACAGGGTTAGCCCGATGACCGGCGCAACAATGTTACGCGACATCACGAACAAACTAAATGCCAGCGCACTACTCAGCAAGGCTGTTGCAATGGCCAGCCATTCCAAGATTAGGTGCCAGAGTGGCCCCGTGAGCGCAATATAAACGCCAAAGGTACTGTCGTGGGCATCTAGATGGCCCCACTCCCTCACATCCATGGCTGTATGTGGGACGCCTAAGTCAAACCCAAGCACGCCAGCAATAAACGGCAAAGCGCACAACACGATCACCACTAGGGTAACACCACGCGGTACCGAGGGCGCAAACTCGAAAGCCTCGGATGCATTTTTAAGTTGCTCGCTGTTCAATGCGTTCCTTCTACTTGAATTTCCTTGCGATAACCCAGTGTAGATACTTTCTATTCGCAGATCAGTCAAAGGTGCTCCTGCACTTCCAGTACTTATCGTTAGCCGTGTTAAATCACACCAACTCACAGCCTCATCATCCAATACCCGATCTACTACGAGGGTGCGATAAACAAACTTACTGTTGCTATTTCCTTCATTAGTATATGCACAGATCAGCAAAAGAGAGGCTTTAATGGATCCTCGACGCCAGTGTGCTGTCTGGAGCTCACATCCGCCATGAGCGCACAGCGGATCTGAGCATCACCCAAACACCCGCCGAGCGATGCGAGCACTATCAGAAAATTAGTTTTCGCAGCGGGGATCGGGCGCCTGATGGCTCAATCCCCCTGCCGATACCCTGTGAGCCCTGACGCCTGTGCCACTTCACGATTGAGATGCAATTTGCTTATGTTACAATCGCGCCCCTCTTGGTACGCTACTGTTTCCGAAGGTATCAATCGCAACCACGGATTAACCCCCAAAGTAATCGCCGCGGCGATAAACCTCCAAAATCAGGATTTTTTATGAGTTTGCATCTAGTTCCAACCGGCGAAGACGCGCCCGAAATTGTTAATGTCATCATCGAAATTCCGATGGGCGGCGAGCCGATTAAATACGAGGTCGACAAAGAATCAGGAGCCCTTTTTGTCGACCGAATTCTCGGTACCGCCATGCACTACCCTTGTAACTACGGGTATATCCCACACACTTTGTGCGGTGATGGCGACCCTGCAGATGTTATGGTATACATGAATCGTCCGCTGCTACCGGGCTCTGTGGTTCCATGCCGTCCTTTGGGTGTCTTAAAAATGACGGATGAATCCGGTGAAGATGCCAAGATTCTTGCCGTACCCGCAAGCTCCGTTACCCGCTTTTACGACAACGTAGATAGCATAGAAGGCTTATCGCCCATTAAGGTGAATCGCGTGGCACACTTTTTTGAGCACTACAAAGATCTGGAAGAAGGCAAGTGGGTAAAACTCGACGGTTGGGGCAATGCCGATGCCGCGAAGCAAGAGATTATCGACTCCATCGAAAATTATAAGAAGCAGCCTAAAGCACCTCGCTTCTAAAGACACTTTGGGAGCCATCACGTTGCGGGGTGGCTCCGACTAAAGAACCATTTCGAACCGCAAATTCGCAATCACATCTATTCCAAACTAATGCCACTCGTGTCGGGCGGAGCGGGTGCCGGTTTTTTCGGGGGCGCGAGATTCTCTCCCAGATTCCCCATTTCCAAACCGCTGGTATCTACCGCGACTGCAGTAACCTTTTTGCGCTCTTCCGGTTTCAGCACATCGGCACCCGGCTCCGCCAGATCGTACTCGTCAAATGAAAAATCCACTTCAGGCTGCTGCGTGTATTCGCTGTCGTCTAATAGATTGCCATCATTTTCTCGCAAGCTGATGGCTGAGGTGTTCACCTCGACTTCAGGAAGAGCGGCACGCTCACTGGGTTGTAATAAATCACTGCCCGCTGGTGCAATGGTTAATCCTGAAGAGGATTGTTCTGCAACCGAGGCTTCTTTTTGCGCAGCAGCCGTTGTTGGTACTGAACTCTGGGTTCCAGGAATAGTGCCCGGAATGGCGCCCGGAGCAGTTACCTGTGATGACGCAGAAGGCGCTTCGCCAAAACTTGCTTTGCCTCGCGTTTGAACCGGTTGGTTTATTGCTAAATCAACCAGGGCTCCGGCTTTTTTGATGGCGACACGATATTTATTAGCAGCATCCGCATTTAAACCACGTTTTAAAACAACTGCTTTTCCCGAAAATAATGCATCGACTTTCTCTGCATTAATTTTAAAAAGCTGCGCGATATTTTTTTTAGCGATAGCCAGTTCAACGCCTTTAGCGAGTTCGCCTTTAAAGATCAGATCGAATTTTTCTTCTGACATAATTTTCAACTTCGTAAACGGTTATTTCCAATAATAGCGGCATCTCACAAGTGTGACACCCCCACAAAAAAGCAGTACGAGTATCGCCTATATAACCTTGCGATAGTGAGGCGACGAACTGTGAAGAGAATTGCGTCTCACCTCATTAACATAGGACATTTTCGCACACAACTTGGCGTCAATGGCCGCTGGCGAAAGGCAAAATTTCTACCCATACTTTTCAGACGGCCTTAAATGCCCCGTTTCGCCGGTCAAGGACGATGAAGTTGGACCAGCGCGACACTAGAAGTAGAGAAACAAGTTATGAGTAAAGAGTCCGACATTAATCACGTAAAGGACATTAAAGCGGCATCCCAAAAGGGTACCATTCTCGACACCGGAAGCGAAAAGGTCCTGGCTATTGGACAGCAGCGAGTACATGTGAACGCCATCACAACCAAGATAACGGAAGATATTGCCTTCCTACAGGATCGCATTCAGCGCATGAAACAAATGAAAGCGCCGAGTCAAACCGTGCTGGCAACTTACGAAGCTATGCTTGCGAGCCGACTTTCCGTTCTTAAGTGGCTTGAAGATCACGACATGATCACCAGTGAGAAACAAGATTCCCACCAGCAAACCGGTTCTTAAACTAAAGCAAGGCCTGCGTTTTTATCAGCGGCGCCATCGGGCTTGCAGATATTCCCCCAGGGCCACCATTGATGCAAACGTTAAGTATTCCGAATCAGCGTATGCGTTATTTTCGTCGTAAACAAACAAATTCATACCAGCCGCCAGTGCCGCCGACATTCCCGAAGGGGAGTCTTCAATAACGGTTGTGAATCTTGCCGGCACCCCCATCACTTCCGCAGCATGCAAAAACAAATCTGGTGCGGGTTTTCCCTGATGAACATCTTCGATACTAAAACAATTACCGCGTTCCTGATTAAAAAACTTATCTAGTCCGGTGGTCGCCAGTGAACTGGCTATTTTTTTATGGCCGCCATTGGACGCCACACAATAACTGACATTGTGATCCACAAGCATTTGCAAGATTTGTTCAACGCCAGAAACCGGTTTCAGATGCTGATTGAAGGCATCTCGAGTGGCGCAGGCCAAACGTTCGCCAAAATCGTCTGGTAGCGGCTTTTCAGCCGTCTGCTCAAGCCAATCAAAACAATAGCGTAACGAGTGCCCGTGAAATTTTTCATAGCACTGCTGTGCTGAGAGCGTAATACCGACAGCAGCGAGAAGTTCGGAAAAAACAGCAGCCGCCAGCGGTTCGCTGTCAACTAACACACCATCACAATCAAAAATTATCAACACGGCGGAATGATATACGTCGTAAAAATATGCGAAAAATTATCGAGAATAACCGACTTCAGCTCAATATCAGTGGCTTCGATCAAGGATTTTAAATCTGCCTCATTTAAACATGCAGAGTAAACATCCGCCAGGGGACGATAGCTTAAGTGCCAGGGTTCCGGGGCAACACCACCAAGATCGCGCGCGTAGGGCCGATAAAAATCATTGTAGGTCGCCAAATAAATATTCAACCAAGCGTGCAAAGCAGCGAAAGGACCGTCGCCCTGGCACTCATCACAGGTGAGCTGAACCTGATAATTCTGTGTTATTGAAGCGGCATCGTATATATCAATATCCGTACCCCAATGATGTCGCGACGCGCCAGGTAACGCCGACCAACGCAAAATAGCAAATAGCAAGTCTTCTTGAGAAAGTTTTTGCGGATTCAGAGCTTCGCCCGATGCATCAAGCAACACGCGCTCACCGCGCGCTTTGGCATTCCAGATCAGTAATTGACGTTCAAAACTTCGAAAGCCACTGGCCAACTGCAGGCTGAACCCTGCATTCGCCGCTTCGTCTTGCAATGCCAGTAACGGAAAAAGCAAATCGCGATGGACAGGTAATTCGTCATGCCCTGAAGCAATATGAGCGTCACTTCGCCCTGTGACCTGGTTAAAACTTGGACGGTGTCGCATCGAGTATCCTAAAGCGTGTGTTTGCGTTGCAGATATAAGTCTGTATGATTATTAGCTGTTGGTGAAATAATATACCTCCTGGTATTGTATTCTCGCTTTGAGAATACGTTGCTTCCAACAGCGCCGGAAACGGAATTTCCCCTGGGAATACGTGCTTGTGTTACTTTCACAAGCACCAGTCCGCGTCCGAACAGCTCACAATTCCAATGCATTCTAATAATAACGACCTTGGAGAACGGATGTGATGAACACAACCAATGGCCGAAGCCCCCAGGGGGAGCTGATAGGTTTAAAAAATCTGGGCATGGCATCGGTAAATATATTACATGCTATAGGGGTTAATAGTTACGATGACCTTTCACAGATGGGCGCTGTTGAAGCGTACCGTCGAATAAAGGCGCGCGGTATTCATGTGTCTAAAGTCATGCTTTATGCACTTCAGGGCGCACTGATGGATGTGCACTGGAACGACCTCTCCCCGGACTTAAAAAAACAGCTGGTTACCGAAGCCGAACAGGATGAAACTTTAGCTGAAGAAAGTACTAACCTTTAATACTCTGAGGTAATTTTGAAAGTTAAGTTATTCGATCTCTCTGCCCTGCCGGAAGGCGGGGCAGTTTCGTTTGAGATTCATGATAAAAAAGGCTTCGCTGTAAAATACGAAGGTGACGTTTTCGTTTATGAAAATTCCTGTCCCCATCTAAACATTCCGCTCGAATGGCAGGAAAATCAATTTCTCGACGGCGAAGGCCACCTGATCCAATGCTCCACTCACGGCGCATTGTTCCTTATAAATTCAGGTGAATGCATTTCCGGCCCCTGCATGGGCGACAAACTTCAGCCCATCGCGTTTGAGATTGATGAAGATGCGGTGTTTGCGGTTTAAAGAACCACTGGCAACCGCTCATCCAGAGTGATTTCGTGAGACGACAGACGCGCGCGCATTGCCAGAATTTCCACGCCATTTGCCTGTGCCAAGCGCAACAGACGACCATACTCAGGGTCAATATTATCTGCGGGTGACACTCTATCTATGCCACTGTGCTGCACACAAAAAAACAGCACAGCGCGATGCCCCTGTGTGCGCATCGCCATGAGTTCCCGTAAATGTTTGCTACCTCGAGCACTCACCGCATCCGGAAATAGGCCCTGACGATCACTTTCCGCCAGGGTCACGCTCTTGACTTCCAGGTAACAATTTCCCCCCTTACCACTGAGCAATAAATCGATGCGGCTGTTTTCCTCACCGTATTTTCGCTCTCGCTGCATGGTTGGATAACCCTTCAATTCAGCAACCCTCCCTGCGTTGATAGCTTCCTCCACCAAGCGGTTTGCACGCCCTGTATTCACCCCCGCAACGCTGCCACAAGGCGTGCTTGCCAGCTCCCAAGTGAAGCGATATTTGCGTTTCGGGTTTTGCGAATCAGACAAAAAACAACGGGACTCAGCCACAACACAATTTTTCATGCTTCCAGTATTGGGGCAGTGCACAGTTAATTCTTCACCACTTTCCAGCCTCACATCTGCCAAAAAACGTTTATAACGTCGCAGCAAGGTGGCGGGTATCAATGGCGGATCGAATAACATTCATTCTCCTGCTTTTGCGTGACACGATTTCCGAGCTTGCACTGCAGCATGAGGAAGTTGCATAAAAATTTCGACATTTCTGGCATAAAGTTCTACATTTTAAAGGTTTTCGCCATTTAATCACTTGAAAAAAGCTAGCGCGAGGGTATTGAATCTGGTAGCTTTCTCCGCCTGATTCTGCACCGGCCCCGGATCTCGGCGCTGAATGGCAGGTTGGGGTGTGCAATTTTGAGAAATCTAACAGGCCGGCCCTGCTCGCAGCCTTGAAATATTTGCACACATCCCCATTTGAGTGCGATTGTTAGCAATGAGGCGCAAAAATTTATGCCTGAGTCCCAAGCAAAAACCAATTTCGCTTTTCGTGATATCCCGGCTTATAAAGAATCGGATGGCGAAGAGTACATGAATGACAATCAGAAAGCGCATTTCCGTGAACTGCTCTTGGCCTGGAAACGTGAACTGATGGAAGAAGTGGATCGCACCGTGAGCCACATGAAAGATGAAGCAGCCAACTTTCCCGACCCCGCCGACCGGGCGAGCCAGGAAGAAGAATTCAGCCTGGAGTTACGCACCCGGGATCGTGAGCGCAAGCTCATCAAAAAAATAGACAGTACTCTTGAGCTTCTCGAAACAGAGGACTACGGCTACTGCGAAGGTTGCGGTGTAGAGATCGGTGTCCGCCGCCTGGAAGCCCGCCCAACTGCGACTCTGTGCGTCGATTGTAAGACCATCGACGAAATCAAAGAAAAGCAAACCACTCTGTAAATGCCAGCGCGCGGCCTACGCGCCGCCGCTCACTCAGACGTGTCCCGTCTCGACCCATCCGCTGTTACCTACCGAGGCCGCTTCGCCCCTTCACCTTCGGGCCCGTTACATCTTGGCTCGCTGGTATGTGCCCTGGCCAGCTTTCTGGATGCCCGCGCCAATAATGGCCGCTGGCTGGTTCGAATGGAAGATATCGATCCTCCGCGCGAGCAGCCCGGTGCAGCGGCCGGGATACTGCGGTGCCTGGAAAAACACGGCCTGATCTGGGACGAACCGGTACTGTACCAAAGCGTGCAGAGCGAGCTCTACCTGGAACGTCTCAAAGATCTTGCGATGCGCTCGCTCAGCTACCGCTGTGACTGTACGCGGTCGCGACTGAAATCCTTGCTGGGGCGATACGACGGACATTGCCGCCTTAGAAAACTTTCCGCGGATTCACCCTGTTCGGTGCGCCTGGATGTTGAAGCAGCCCTGAAAGCTATCGGCGAGGCAGGGGAAAACAGCCTTGCGCTAACCATGGAGGATTTTGTGGTGCACCGTAAGGACGGTCTGTTTGCTTACCAGCTGGCAGTAGTGTGCGACGATATCGCGCAGCATATTACCCATGTGGTTCGGGGCCGAGACCTTGAACCCATGACTGCCGCACAGCAGTTGCTTTTTCGGGTATTCAATACCACACCCCCGGTGTATTTACACATCCCTTTGATTACTGACAAAAGCGGCAACAAACTGAGTAAGCAAAATCACGCACTGGCGGTAGATAATAATGTAGCGGCAAGTAACCTTTTGTTAAGCTGCCGCCTCCTGGGACTGATAGACCAAAACACGCAGCAAGATTTGCGAGAAGGTAGCGTGTCTGAAATTTTATCGTGGGCGACAACGGCCTGGAGGGATCACCAAATGACGCCCGGCGACCGGGTTGCTCCCGCATCATTTCTGGGGCACTAAAACACACAGTTCAACGCACTGCGCAAACACTGTACACATTAAAAGCTACTGGAAAATCGCATGAAGAAACAAGGACCATTGCTGTTACTGGTGCTGGTGATTTACATCTTTTCGCCGACCTTGCTCGATTGGGTGATCCACCCTGGTCTGGCATGGTATCGACCCTATCTGGTGTGGTTTCTTGTGGTAGTCGTGGCATTTATTCTCCAACTGCGCAACGGCGACGAACCCCAGGGGCACTAAATGACTTTTAGCTTCCTCCAGGTTGGGCTGATCTGCCTCACCTATCTCAGTGTATTGTTTACCATCGCCTACTGCACCGAACGCGGTCTGATAAGCAGCCGACTGGTACATCACCCAGTGACCTATATTTTTTCGCTGGGCATTTTCGCCAGTGCCTGGGCGTTTTACGGTGTAATCGACCTGGCGGGTAAGTTTGGTTACGGCGCCCTCGCCTACTACCTGGGAACCGGTGCGCTGTTTCTCTTGGCACCGGCAGCACTTAAGCCGCTGATGGAGTTGGCGCGACGTTTCCAAATTAATTCCACGGCGGACCTGCTGACATTTCGCTATCACAGCCACGGCGTTGGTGGGCTTGCCACCATGTGCATGCTGTTAGCCATGGCACCGTTGATAGCGCTTCAGATACAAGCCGTCGCGGAGGCCATTCACATAGTTACCCGCAACAGTGGTAGCACTATCGCAATGCCCAATAGTGAATTCGACAGCCGCCAACTGCTGGCGCTGTTGTATTGTTTGGTCGTGGCCGGTTTCGCTGTAACTTTCGGCTCAAACCGCGAGCACCACAAGGGCCTGATCACCTCCATGGCTTTTGAATCTTTAATCAAAGTGTTCGGCCTATGTGCTATTGGGCTTTTTTCGCTATTTCAGGTGTTTTCAGGGCCCTCCGGACTGGAACAGTGGTTGGTCGACAATCCTATACATCTCCAACACCTCAACACACCGGAAACCGGTCAATCCTCCCACACTCTGCTATTGGTTTTTATCGCAACGGCCGTGTCGATGCCGCACATTTTTCACATGACGGTTGTAGAAAACCCAGTAAAGAATGTTACGCGGACCATCAGTTGGGCCTTTCCGCTGTTTCTTCTGGTGATGGCGTTACCGATCTTCCCGATCTTGTGGGCAGGTCTAAAACTGGGCAGCCAGTTCCCGACAGAATATTTCCCCCTCGCGGTACCCATCGCATCAGGTAGCTCTACATTTACACTGATCTCCTTTGTCGCGGGTCTGTCTGCCGCCACGGGCGCGATTGTGGCAATTTCCCTGGCAATCGCCACCATGATTCTTAACCACTGGATACTGCCCGCATCCCCGCTGCGCACCCATCAGGGCATCTATGGACAATTGATTTGGATGCGCCGGGTGCTTATCGCTGTAGTGATATTGGGTGGTTACGGCTTTTACCTGCTGCTCTCGCACCGCTTTAATCTGACGGACCTGGCGCTCACCGCGTTTATCGCAACGCTGCAATTCCTGCCGGGCATTATTGCCGTAGCGCACTGGTCGCCGGGCAACCGCAATGGCCTTGTGAGTGGTTTGCTGGTGGGAATCAGTTTTTGGCTGGTGAGCCTGCTGCTCCCCATGTTGCTGGGCGAGCGCAGCCTGTTGATCCATATCTTCGGGTATGATTTTCACATTGGAATAGACAGCTGGGAACAGGTCACTCTCTGGTCACTGGGCCTCAACACCCTGGCGTTTGTGGTCGTGTCGCTCACCACACAACAATCTAACGATGAAAAATACAGTGCCGAGCTGTGCGCGGAAGACGAGCTCAGTCACCCAATTCGGATGACACTGGACATCCGCTCACCCGACGAAATTGTCGAACGTCTCACCCATCGCATTGGTGAAACCACCGCCCGTGTGGAAGTAAACCGCGCCCTCGAGCAACTGGGCTTAAACGCCAGTGAAAGCCGCCCCTACGCATTGCGACGCCTGCGCGACGAGGTCGAGGCGAACCTCTCCGGTTTGATGGGTATCACCATGGCCACCGAAATCATGGATAACGAACTCCCCTACCGAATTCCGGAAGTGGATGGCGTCGCGGATATCAACCTGATGGAAAGCCGCGTAAACGAGTACCGCGATCATCTCACTGGTCTCGCAGCAGAACTCAACGATTTGCGCCTGTATCATCGCCGCACGCTCGAGGAATTGCCCATGGCGATTTGCTCCGTAGGTAAAGATATGGAAGTGTTGATGTGGAACAGTGCCATGGAGCAGATGACGGGTATCACCAGCGAAACCGTCACCGGTTCGCGACTTTCGGAAATTTTGGAGCCATGGGGCGAATTGCTCAATCGCTTTGCCAATTCCAGCGCGCCCCATTTTTACAAGCAGGAAGTTGACCTGGCGGGCAAGACCCACTGGATTACCCTGCACCAGGCGGCAATCAACTCCTCAATGGCCCACCAGGCCAGCGGCCTGGTGATTCTGCTCGAAGATGTGACAGAAATGCAGCTCCTCGAAAAAGAGCTCATGCACAGTGAGCGCCTGGCGTCAGTTGGTCGCCTGGCCGCAGGTGTCGCCCACGAGATAGGAAATCCGGTAACCGGCATCGCCTGCCTTGCGCAAAATATGAAGTACGAAACTGAAGATGGCGACCTGCTGGAATCGGTCGATCAGATTCTGTCGCAAACTGACCGGGTAAGCCGCATCGTGCACTCACTGGTGAATTTCTCTCACTCTGGGCAAACCCAGGAAAATGAACAATCCTCCATAAATCTGCGTGACTGCGCGCAAGAGGCCATCGATCTTATCCGCCTGCAACGCGAAAAGGGCGAAGTATTTTTCGAAAACACCGTGGACAACGGCCTTACCGCGATGGGCGATACCCAGCGCATGATTCAGGTATTGGTGAACCTGTTATCCAACGCCAGAGACGCCAGTCCTGACGGCGGTAAGATCATCGTTAATGGCACTCTCAGGGCAAACTGGGTGCACCTGTCGGTCACCGACGAAGGTACGGGAATCGAACCCGATCTGCAGGAACAGATCTTTGAGCCATTCTTTACCACCAAAGATCCCGGCGAAGGTACTGGCCTCGGCCTAGCCATGGTTTACAGCATTGTGGAAGAGCATAATGGCCTTTTGGAGATCATCAGCCCGGTCGATAAGGTGTTACAAAAAGGCACAAAATTTGTGATAAAGCTACCCATACCCCTTGAATCCAATGCCACGACAGGTAACACTAGGCGCTGATGTTTTCACCGTACCGGCACACAGTCGTACGCCACTATTGCTGTAACAGAAATAACTTATGAGCAAAATTCTTATTGTTGAAGATGAAGATATCATTCGCACCGCGCTGCGAAAATTGCTCACTCGCAACAAATACGACGTCGAAGAAGCCGGATCAGTCAGTGAAGCCACTGGCAAATATAAGTTACATAATTTCGACCTGATCATCAGTGACCTGCGCCTGCCGGGGGCTCCCGGAACCGACCTTATTCAAATGGCCGGCGAAATCCCCGTGCTGATCATGACCAGTTACGCAAGTTTGCGCTCTGCCGTGGATTCAATGCGAATGGGCGCGGTGGACTACATAGCCAAACCCTTCGACCACGATGAAATGCTGGCTGCGGTAAAGCGCGTAATCGGCAAATCAACCGCGGCAGCGCAAAAAGCCAGTGGTACCTCTTCACAGTCAGCGAGCGACAGTACCGCCATCGAAGGCATGATTGGCAGCAGCAACGTCATGAAAACCCTTTATGCAAAAATCCACAAGGTCGCCCCAACCAGCGCAACGGTATTGGTGCACGGGGAGACGGGTACCGGTAAAGAATTGGTCGCCAATGCCCTGCATCGCGAGAGCCCTCGTCGCGATAAGCCGCTGATTTCGGTAAACTGCGCGGCCATTCCGGAAACCCTGATTGAGGCCGAATTATTTGGCCACGAGAAAGGCGCATTTACAGGCGCGGCCTCGACCCGTGAAGGCCTGGTTGCCGCGGCGGATGGCGGCACTTTATTCCTCGATGAAATCGGTGAGCTGCCTCTCGAAGCCCAGGCTCGTCTGCTTCGCGTGTTGCAGGAGGGCGAAGTGCGGCCCATCGGCTCGGTAGAGAGCCGCAAAGTGGACGTGCGGCTGGTTGCAGCCACACACCGCGACCTGGGCAAACTTTCCCGTGAAGGCAAATTCCGTGAGGACCTTTACTATCGTATCAACGTGGTACAGCTGAAATTACCACCGCTGCGCGAGCGCGGAAAAGACATTCTGGCGTTGGCCGAAGCCTTTGTGCAACGCTTTTGCGCCGATATGGATAAGCCGCCGTTCTCACTCACACCTGAAGCCATACAGGCTATAACCACCTACACTTGGCCAGGCAACATTCGTGAACTGGAAAACGCCATTCAACGCGCAGTGATACTTTGCGAAAATCAGAATGAAATTGACCATGAGCAACTCGCCATTGACCTCGACCTGGTAAAAATGGACGACGACGAGCACCCCAACGATTTTTCCAGCCAAAAACTCCGTAGTAACAGCAACAGTAAACCCAGTAACGAGCCCACCGAAGACCTCTCACTGGAGGATTATTTCCAGCGCTTCGTGCTGGAACATCAAGACACCATGAGCGAAACTGAACTGGCGCGCAAACTCGGTGTAAGCCGCAAATGCCTCTGGGAACGCCGTCAGCGCCTCGGTATTCCACGAAGTAAACCTACCCAAAAATAATCCCCACAAGACACCAAGAAGCATGCAACCGTCGCACGTTCGGCGGCGGTTAATGTATTCGTTAGATCGATTTGCTATTTGCCCTAAACAGCAAAATTTCCGTAACTCAAATGCACACTCCTGTTACCTCCCGACGTGATGTTACCGTTAACACGCGGCACGTAACAACCTCGAGACAGAAAGTAACGAATCCAAATAGCAGAAGAGAATAAAACAGTCGCCCGAATCAGCTAAGCTATTGATTTATAAGGAAACACGAAAGTTGGCACGAGCCATGCTCTATTAAGCGACACAATAACAACAATAAAGAATAATAAGAAAAGGCTAAATAGCGAATAACAACAATAAATAATAAAAACAAAAGTAAAAACACATAATAACAACAAGAAATAATAACAACGAAAAAGCGTATAAACTGACTTGTGTACCTTCGGAGAGGTGTTGCTCAAAAAGCATACTAGCGGACAGGGAAGTGTCCAGTTGATAAAAGAATGATAAAACGACAATATCCAGATTAAACGGGAAAGCCAATAGCTTTCCCGTTTTAGTTTGTGTCTACTGGCCCATGCAATTCCAGAGTGACATTCCCCTGCCCAGGCAATGATCCTGCAGCATCTGTGGTAGACTGCGCGCCATCTGCCTATTGCAACCATTTTGGAAAAAAGCCTTTAAGCGATGCTAAACAAGCTACGGGAGCTCAATAAGACACTGACGCGAAAATGGCTCGATGGCGCCAATGGCCCCCTGGGTTCCAAGGTAATTGCGCGCAAAGATCACCACATCCGGCGCGAAGACATCAGCAAAAACGCGATCAGAGTTATTGAACAATTGCACAAAGCCAACTACGAGGCCTACCTTGTAGGCGGCGGAGTGCGCGACCTTCTACTGGGCGGCAAACCTAAAGATTTCGATGTCGCAACCGATGCGACGCCAGATCAGGTTAAAGGACTGTTCAGGAACGCGCGAATTATCGGTAAGCGATTTCAAATCGTGCATGTGCGCTTTGGGAGGGAAATTATTGAGGTTACCACCTTCCGGGACAGTCACACAGAAGCCGACGGTGAGCATCAGGCGGAACAATCAGAACATGGCGTATTGCTGCGCGATAATGTCTACGGCAACCTCAAAACCGACGCCGAACGACGAGATTTCACAGTCAATGCCCTCTATTACAACCCCGAAAGCGAAGAACTGCTGGAGTTCAGTACTGGGCTGGAAGATCTTAACGACCGGGTGATTCGCATTGTCGGCGAACCCGAGGTGCGATACCGCGAAGATCCAGTGCGCCTGCTCCGCGCAGTGCGCTTTGCCGCGAAACTCGGTTTTACTATTGAATCCGTCACCGAGGCCCCGATAAGAGAACACGCCGATTATCTCAGCCACATTCCACCTGCGCGACTGTTCGAAGAAGTGCTGAAACTGTTTATGGCGGGATCTGCCACTGCGACGCTCACGCTATTGCGCGATTACCATCTGCTGAAATACCTGTTTCCGAACACTGACTATTGCATGGAGCACGGTCGCGATTCTGATCGCAATATGGTGATGAACGCAGCAGCCAATACCGATAAACGCATCCGTCAGGGCAAAAAGGTAACACCGGCGTTTATCTATGCCGCCTTTTTGTGGCCCGCACTGCGCGCCAGTATGCGCCATCTCACCAAAGATCAGGGTTTATCCACTCAGGAAGCCATGCAGCGCGCGGCACAAGGCATCGTTAGCCAACAGCTGGGTTTTACCAGCATTCCCAAGCGTTTCCTGATTCCTATGCGCGAAATCTGGATGCTGCAATTGCGCTTACCGCGTCGTCAGGGTAACCGCGCCTATGCCATGCTGGAACATCAACGCTTTCGCGCGGCCTACGATTTTCTGCTGTTGCGGGAACAAGCCGGTGAAAACTGTCATGGCTTGGGCGACTGGTGGACGCGATTTCAGGCGGATGAATCAGCGCGAGAAAGCATGATTGCCGAACTCACTAATCACCCCCAGCCGGCACGCAAGGTTCAACGCCGCCCCAAGAACCGTAAATCTCCCCGTAATGGCGGCAACGCCGACGACACCCGCAGTCCCGAAAGCTGAGGAACCCCGTGCGCGTTTTCGTCGCTCTTGGAAGCAATCTGAACTCCCCTATCACACAGTTGAATTCCGCCTGTCAGGCATTACAAAACCACTCTGCACTGTATAAGTTCGCCTGTTCACCCTATTACCGCAGTATTGCCGTTGGGCCGCCCCAAGCAGACTATATAAACGCAGTCGCCTGTTTTGAGACAAACCTCGGCGCGCACAAACTTCTGGAAGTACTGCAATCTATGGAAAATGCGCAGGGCCGTGTTCGAACGCAGCATTGGGGCCCGCGTACCCTGGATTTGGATTTGCTGTTGTACGGTGACAAAACATTGGCGACACCCGATTTAATCGTGCCGCACCCGAGGCTCACAGAGCGCAATTTTGTGTTGCAACCCCTGCTCGATCTGTCGCCTGAGCTGGTGCTTCCCGACGGCAGCCTAGCTGCAACACATTTGCATCGTATCGGGCTTGCGGGACTGGAGAAAATTAACGAACACCCCCGAAGGATAAGTCTGTGAGCGAACAACAATTCTGGCAAATCGATCTCGCTGGCCGCGAGGTTCCGCGTTACATTGCCGTAGAGGGGCCCATTGGTGTTGGCAAGACCACCCTCACAAAAAACCTGGCACGCACCTTCAACTACGAAACTCTGCTCGAAAAAGCGGAAGAAAACCCTTTTTTAGAGCGTTTTTACGCCAACGAAAAAAATGCCGCACTCCCCACGCAACTGTTTTTTTTATTTCAACGTATGCAGCAACTCAACGAATTACGCCAGCAAGACATGTTCGAGCCAGTGCGAGTCGCCGATTTTTTATTGGAAAAAGACCGTCTTTTTGCGGAGGTAACCCTGGATGAACACGAACTGCCCTTGTATCAACAGGTGTACGATCACCTTACAATAGACGCCCCCAAGCCTGATTTGGTGGTGTATCTCCAGGCGCCAGTGGATGTCTTGCTGGAACGTATTCGCCGTCGCGGAATCAGATCGGAACAAACCATTGACGGTGACTACCTCAACCGACTGAACGACGCTTACACCCGTTTTTTTCATTTTTACGACAGTGCGCCACTACTTATCGTTAATGCCGCCGATATCGACTGGGTAAACAACCCTCAGGACTATCGCGAACTTGTTAATTACCTACTCGATATCAACCGGGGTAGGCACTATTACAACCCGCAACCGACTATGTTGCGTTAATTGGAGAGCCTTACCATGGCCTACGCCGAAAGCAGCGCCCTGGAAAAATCCATTTCAATAAAAACCCTAAAAAGCATGAAGCTCGCCGCGGATAAGTTTGTGAGTGTCGCCCTTTACGATGCACCAATGGCCGCGATGGCTCAAAAGTGTGGTGTGGAAGTTGTTCTAGTAGGCGACAGCCTGGGAATGACTGTTCTGGGTTACGACAGCACCATACCCGTAACCATGGAACAAATGATCTATCACATAGAAGCGGTCGCTCGCGGTAACACACGATCACTCATTATCGGCGACCTGCCATTTATGACATACGCGACTCCCGATCAGGCATTAATTAATGCCACACGTGTTATGCAAGCCGGTGCACATGTTGTAAAAATGGAAGGCGGACACTGGTTGGCAGAAACGATTAATATGCTAAGCGAGCGTGGTATTCCTGTTTGTGCGCACCTCGGTTTAACGCCACAATCTGTGAATAAGTTTGGCGGTTTTAGGGTGCAGGGACGCGATAAAAACCAGGCAAAAATCATATTGGACGACGCCAAACTTCTGGCAGACGCCGGCGCAGACATGCTTGTTCTAGAGTGCATTCCTGCAGCGCTAGCGCAACGAATTACCGATGCTATCGACATTCCCACAATCGGAATTGGCGCTGGACGTGACACGGATGCACAAGTTTTGGTAATCAACGATATTCTCGGGCTTACCGAAATGCCCCCGAAATTTTCCAAGAATTTTTTGAGCGAGGCCGGCGATATTCCCGCAGCATTAAAGAAATATGTACAGGATGTGAAAGCGGGCACCTTCCCGGAAGAGGCGCATATTTTTAATTGACTGTAGAGTCTGTGGCAAAGCCCTGTTGCAGCCAGTCGAGCAGCAATTTATTCACCAAGGCTGCGTGTGTAATGTGGAGGATATGGCCAGCTCCAACCACACGTTCCACACGCACCCCTCCGGGGGTTGATAAGTGCTCCGCGTAATCGGCGTTGAGGGGGTTTACCAGAGAATCCTTATCGCCCTGAATCACCATCATCGGTTTTTTCAGTTTTTTCCAATAACCTTCCATGGCTTCAATATTTTTGCGCAATGCCACTACTTCATCATTGGCATAACAGATTTCACGTGGCAATAAAGGCCGCACCCAGGGCCAGGCTAAAATTGTGTTGTACCATTTTTTTTCAACCAGTCGTGCGTTTAGATCGCCGGCGATCACCACCACAGCATCCAGGGCTTTTGGATACACCATGGCAATCAGTGGCGCCAAAGTAGCACCGAGAGAATGCCCCACCAGAACCACCCGTGCGGTAGGGTTACTTTCTTTTAATTCAAACAGAAGTGGTGCAATCAGTGCCGCCTGCTTACCAAGCGAGGGCTCGACACGCTCTTCCTCAAAAAAAGAGCCTCCCCAGGAAGGCCTGTCCAACGCAATTAAGGTGGCACCGGATGCCAAATCGTTGTCGGTAAGCTGCTTGCCGAAACTACGCCAATCTCCCGGCGTGCCATGAATAAACACAAAAAACGTTTTAACTGGGGCATCTGCGGGCCCCTCTACCACGGAGTCGGCCAGTTGCTGACGAACCACATAATGCAGACGGACATCATCAACTAATTTGTGGTCTGAAACCAACTGCCCTTCATCATAAAGCGTTTGTGCAAGCTCATTGGTGGAGGTGATTTCCCGCGGCATGCATCCCGTCAGCAGCACCAGACACAAATAAATTAACCCTTGAAACCGGCATTGAGTTTGCTTCGAAGAGAATCGAGAAGTATTGGCCAGCACGTTGGATACCCAATTATTAAAACTTATTATTAAGCCTGTTCGACCGTGCTCTCTGGAAACAGTTTCAGGAAACCCCTACAATGCACAGCCCTTCGTTAACTTCTTATATAGCGTTTACGCTATTCCCACAAGTTTGTTCAGGTTAAATTAACTAGCCATCGAGAAAAAGAATTTACTATGCAAAAACTACCAGAAACATTGCGTGAAAATGTAAGGATGCTGGGTGATCTACTCGGCGAAAACTTACTTGAGCATGAAGGCCCTAAACTCTTTAAGAAAGTAGAGGAAATACGCGCATTCTCGAAAAAACTCGCAAAATCAGATCGTGGTAGCGACAGTCACAAGGAAGCTTTTTCAGCACTGGTCGAGGCGCTCAGCCAAGTTGAAGATGCCGATATTCTTCCCATTGTACGTGCCTTTAATCAATTTCTGAATCTCGCCAACATTGCCGATCAACAATACTTTTACGGTGCTGAAGCACGCAATGACGACGTACTTGAGGAAACTCTTGATGCGCTTGCAGACACCAAGGGTAAAGATGAAATGTTTAAACTGGTGAACGATCTGAAAATTGATCTGGTACTCACCGCGCACCCCACCGAAGTCACCCGCCGTACCCTGATCCGCAAATATGAGCAAGTTGCCCTTGCCCTGAATAATCTCAAACGCAACGATTTGTTGCACTACGAGGCAGCACGCACCAAAGAAAACCTGCAGCGCCTCATTGAGGAAATCTGGCACACGAATGAAATCCGTACCACACGGCCAACTGCTGTGGATGAAGCAAAATGGGGTTTTGCGGTTATCGAAAACAGCCTGTGGCATGCGGTACCCAGTTTTATCCGCCACTTGGATGCCCTGAGTCGGCGTAGGCTCGGCAAGCCACTGCCCTTGGAAATATCGCCGTTTCGGTTTTTCTCCTGGATGGGGGGTGACCGTGACGGCAACCCCAATGTTACACATAAAGTGACCGAACGCGTGATTCTGCTGGGTCGCTGGAAAGCCGCCGACCTTTACCTGCAGGACATCAACGAAACCGCAGGCGACCTTTCCATGTATGCCGCCAGCAATGAACTCGTGGAAATGCTTGGCGAACCGAGCTCCACCCCCTACAGGGATCTATTACACCGCCTGCGTACACGTTTGCAAGCCACTCTGGATTGGGCCGAAGCTCGCATCGATAATCCCGAGCTGCCCGAACCGGAAAACATCATCCATTCTCGCCACGAAATTCTCGACCCTCTGATGGTGTGCTACCGCTCCCTTGTGCAACAGGGCTTCCACCAGATCGCCCAGGGTCGCCTTACCGATGTGATCCGACGAATACATGCCTTCGGCATCAATCTCGTGCCATTGGATATTCGGCAAGACGGCGACCGCCATGTTGAGCTACTCAATGAGCTCACCCTGTATCTCGAGCTGGGCAGCTACCGAGAGTGGGACGAAAAAAAGCGTCAAGCCTTTCTAATTGAACAACTAGAAAGTAAGCGCCCCCTGTTACCCGCTGACTGGCCAGTGAGTGAGGACTCACTCGAAGTCATTAAAACCGGTAAAGTTATCGCCGCACAACCGCGTGAAACCTTGGCTCACTATGTAATTTCCATGGCCCAGCAGCCTTCCGATGTGCTTGCTGTGGCACTGCTGCTGAAAGAATGCGGTGTTAAATGGAAAATGCCCATCGACCCGCTATTTGAAACGCTGGACGACCTCGACCGCGCTCCAGGCGTGATGAACGCCTTGTGGCAGATGCATTGGTATCAGCGTTATATCGAAGGCCACCAAACAGTAATGATTGGATATTCCGACTCCGCGAAGGATGCCGGGAAATTCGCGGCCACCTGGGCACAATACAAAGCCCAAGAACAACTGGTGAGCCTTGCCGAACAACACGACGTGTCACTCAACCTGTTCCATGGTCGCGGTGGCACGGTCGGCCGTGGTGGCGGCCCGGTTGAGAAAGCCATGGCCTCACAGCCCCCCGGTTCTGTGAAAGCACGAATTCGCGTCACTGAGCAGGGGGAAATGATCCGTTATAAGTTTGGTATGCCGCAGGTCGCTTTTGCCAGCCTCAGTAATTATGTTCTAGCCACTCTAAAAGCGACGGAGTCTCCAGCACCAACGCCGAAACCGGAATGGCGCGAGTTGATGGAAAAGATGGCCAAGGCGGGTCTTGAAGCCTACCGTGGAGTGGTGCGCGGCCACGATAAATTTGTGCCCTATTTCCGCAGCCTCACGCCTGAACAGGAACTCAACAAACTGGCCCTGGGCTCGCGGCCACCCAAGCGTAAAGCCAGCGGTGGCGTGGAAAGTTTGCGGGCGATTCCCTGGGTATTTGCCTGGACACAAGTGCGCTTAAACCTGCCAGGCTGGCTCGGTTCCCGCCAAGCACTGGAATACGCACTCGAGAACGATCCGGAAACCCTCAAGGAGATGCAGAGTACCTGGCCATTTTTCTCGAGCTTTATCGATTTGCTCGAAATGGTGCTGGGCAAGGCGGATACGTCAATTTGCGCTCACTATGAAGAGCAATTGGTGGAGAAAGATTTGCGCACACTCGGCGAACAACTGCGCAACGATCTCGAGGCCCTCGCCGGCCTGATCAACACGATGAAAGGCCAAAGCGATTTGCTCGACACAACTCCGCTATTGCAACAATCGATCAACATCAGAAAGCCCTACATGGACCCTCTCAACTACCTCCAGGCGGAATTGCTGAAGCGCGAGCGCAAAGCTGGCGAGATCAGCCCGGAGCTGGAACGGGCGCTTAAAGTCACCATGACCGGTATCGCTGCAGGTATGCGTAATACGGGTTAATCACTCTCCTCCAAAGTGGATAGGGGGTTCCGTCGCGAGCGGGGAAACAATACAATGCCCCGCTTGCAGCCTATCCGGTGAAAGCGTACAACGGTTGCCGAAACCGCCCTTCATTTTGGGCTCTGCCTGTCCAGAACTCAGTGCCGATGTTTACCGAAATTCCAAATCAACGCCCCCTAACGCCCTTACTTGACGGTATCAACTCTCCAACGGATTTACGTGGTTTAGCTGTCGAGCAATTATCACAGCTGGCTGATGAATTGCGGGCGTTTTTGCTTTATTCGGTGGCTAGAAGCGGTGGGCATTTCAGTGCCGGATTGGGCGTTGTGGAGCTCACTATTGCGTTGCACTATGCCTTGAACACACCAGATGACCGCCTGGTGTGGGACGTCGGCCATCAAACATACCCCCATAAAATACTCACTGGGCGCCGCGATCGCATCGCCAGCATTCGACAACGCAGCGGCCTCTCGGGTTTTCCGAAACGGGAAGAAAGCCCCTACGACACCTTCGGCGTGGGCCATTCAAGCACCTCCATCAGCGCCGCTCTGGGCATGGCACTGGCCGGCAAACAGCAGGGCGTAAAGCGCGAAACAGTCGCAATCATTGGTGATGGTGCGATTACAGCAGGAATGGCGTTCGAAGCACTCAACCACGCGGTTCACACCCATGCCGACCTTATGGTTGTGCTCAACGACAACACGATGTCGATTTCAAAAAATGTGGGAGGCCTGGCCAGTTATTTCGCCAAAATCCTCGAAGGCAGTAGCGAACTCGTGCAGCAACACAATGCTACTCAGCTCGCCGACCCGTCCCCCAACAGCACGCAACAAACAGAGGCAGAGCTCGAAACACTGGGCGCGGGCGCCTCTGCAGCGGCACTGTTTGCCGAACTGGGATTTTTCTACGTGGGCCCCATCGACGGCCACGATATCGGCGCGCTCATTCAAGCGATTCAAGGCATGCAACAGCGACCAGGGCCGCGGCTGTTACACGTGGTTACACGCAAAGGCAAAGGCTTCCAGCCTGCAGAAAATGACCCGGTAGGCTACCATGCGCTGAATAAAATCGAATCTGAACTCACAGCACAAGCGAAATCCAACGACCCGTCTCCGCGCTATCAGGAGATATTCGGGGCATGGCTCTGTGAAACCGCTCGCAGCGACAAGCGCCTTGTGGGAATTACCCCAGCCATGGCAGTGGGTTCAGGCATGGCCGACTTTGCCACAGAATTTCCAGGCCGCTTTTTCGATGTCGCCATTGCCGAACAGCACGCGGTAACCCTGGCAGCCGGTCTCGCATGTGAAGGCCTGAAGCCGGTGGTTGCCATCTACTCCACTTTCTTGCAGCGCGCTTACGACCAGTTGATTCACGATATTGCGCTGCAAAACCTCGATGTTCTGTTTGCAATCGATCGCGCCGGCCTCGTGGGCGAGGATGGTGCCAGTCACGCGGGGGCTTTCGACCTGTCATTCCTCCGCTGCATACCCAATATGGTTGTGGCGACCCCCAGTGATGCCCACCAGTGTCGGCTCCTGCTGAGCAGTGCTTATCACCATTCCGGCCCTGCAGCGGTGCGTTACCCAAGGGGCCGTGGGCACAGCGTAGTAGATGTGGAACAATCCGAACCGGCACCGGTTGGGAAAGGTGTACAACTCGAAAAAGGTAGCGACCTATGCGTGCTAAATTTTGGCTCTCTGATAACAGAGGTACAGCCTCTGGTAAAGGAACGGCACTACACTCTATGTGACATGCGCTGGGCCAAGCCCCTGGACGCTGAACTCATCTTGAGCATGGCCGCAAGCCATCGTGGTTTGGTGACCCTGGAAGAAAATGCGGTGGCAGGCGGTGCGGGTAGCGCTGTGCTGGAACTCTTACAAAAAAACCAACAAACCTTACCCGTACTCACACTCGGGCTCGAAGACATCTTTTACGAGCAAGCCAGCCATACTGAGCAACTCGCCATCGCCGGTCTGAACGCACCCGGCATTAAGGCTCGTATTGATCTTTGGTTGGCCGGGTTACCTTAATTTTGTACCCATAAGTAAACCAATAGCACAGTAAGGGCCAACACGCTCCAGGCAATGCTCTTCGCGATTTCCAGACGATGCGTATCCGACAGTTTCACTTCTGGCGATTTATCTTGCATTCCCGTCCCCCCGGCACATTTCACTGGACTCGATTTAAGAGCAGTAATGTGGCGATATTCGGGCAGAAGCAGGTACCAAAAGTGACAGTTTTGAAGGGCCTGAAAGTGGTAGAAACGGGATAAGGCATTATACTTTAACTGATTACGCGCAGCCGGTACTGCGCTACAAGGACTCTCTGGGCGGCCACTACTATGCAAAATCATGGAAGTAGCTTGCATCGCGCAAGCAACAAGATTTGCTATCTCGTATGGGTATTCACCCGCGCCCCTTGCTGCTTATGAGAAACCCGCCCCATCACCTGCGCCGCTCTTGTTTACGAGCCATATTTGCTGGACTCGCGTCGCTCGTGTTTACCTTGAGTGTTTCATCAGCAAAGCCGGATGTTGGTAGCGAGAAAGAAGCGCAAATTCGCGCCCTGATCATAGGTCGTATGCTAACCCTTATAACATGGCCCCAGGAGATGGGCCAGGACATTAACATCTGCCGCCTCGGCGACAGCCAAGCCTTCGATGAACTGCACAGCATCACGAAAATTCAGGCTGTTGTTAAGCCGTTCAACCCGCACTTTTTTACCGATGAACCGCCATCCGGCGGCTGTCATGTGCAAATTGTAGGAAAATCGGCAACCCAGTTCCCAGGCGAAATTCGCGACAATGCGCTGCTCACAATTTGCGACAACTGCACTGCGGGCAATACCTACTCCACCATTGAACTTATAAAAGTTCGCGATCGCATTAAATTCACCGTCAATCTGCCGTTGGCGCAACGCCAAAACCTAAAAATCAGTTCATCGCTGCTGGAACTGGCACATGGGGTCGTTAAACGGTATGAATGATTTAAGTGTCGAAAAACGCTCCACCATAAAACGCCGCCTGATGCGCAGCATCGGCTCGACATTGATTGTAGCCGTAATCATGGTGGCCGCAATCCTCACTTGGGTGGGCAATCGCGATGCCAAAGCCAACCTCATCAACGATCTTACCGTCATCGGGCAAATCATCGCCAACCGTTCCTCAACAGCCATGTTCTTTGCTGATTTCACCGACACCGACGTGATTGATGAAAACCTGCAATCAGCAGGCTTTCATCCGGCTATCGATTTAATTTGCGTTTTTGATAAAAACGGCAGCCTTTACCACAGCTTCGCAAAACCTTCGGCACGCAGTATTTGTCAGCGACAACAAACCTCGACCAACGAATTAAATTACGTGCAGGAAAATAATTTATTGCGCGTGCGGGTTCCTATTTTGCATCAGGGCGAGCACTACGGTTTGGTGGAAATCTATTCCAACAGCCACGGCGTCAACGAAGCCTTTTTGCGCTTCAGTATTACTTTGGCCTTCGCGCTCACCATTGCACTGTTTGCCGCGTATTTTGTGGGTGGTCGCCTCGTGGGGGGCAGCCTTGGCCCCTTGCGGGAATTATTTAACACCTCGCAGGAAGTTGCCGCCAGCCCCTACGCCAATATTCGCGCAAAGAAAAAAAGTAACGATGAAATTGGCGATCTGGTCGATGTGTTCAATCAGATACTCGACACGCTCGAAACCGACAATGCTGCGCTGATGGCCTCAGAATCGCGTTTTCGGGTATTGGCCGAGCATGCGCCCATAGGTATTTTTTTGAAAAATCGCGACCTGGCGTTTGAGTACACCAACGAGCGCTGGGGTGATATTACCGGCCTGTCGAGCATGCAATCTAACGCCTTTTCCAATAACATTGACCCGAAAGACGCCAGCTTATACGAGAGCATTCAAGATAAAGCGCGCAGCCAACACTCGCCCCAGGTGATCGAATACACGTACACCACGCCCCAGGGAAACCGTCGCATTTTGATGGAACACCTGGCACCGCTTACCGACCTGCACGGTTTTCAGGGTTTTGTGGGTTCTCTGCTTGATGTTACTGAATTAAAAACAGCACAAATGGAGCTGGAAAAGCTCGCATTTTACGATCCGCTTACCGACCTGCCAAACCGACGGTTTTTTCGTGGTCACCTGGAACTTACCATAGCAGCCGCTAAAAAATACGACAAACGCCTTGCGGTAATGATGACGGATCTCGACGATTTCAAAAAAATTAATGATACCTTCGGCCATGATGCCGGCGACCAACTGCTCACCCAAATTGGTAAACGCCTAAAGCAAGCCTCGGCGAGCATTGATGTGGTATCACGTATGGGCGGCGACGAATTTATGGTACTCATTAAAAATGTCGACAGCAGTTCCCAACTCGATCACAAAGCCAACAACATACTTAATGCACTGCGGGAAAAATTTGAAGTAGCAGGCCAAAGTGTCGAAGTGGGTGGCTCAATTGGTATTGCGGTATTTCCCAACGACGCAATCACCTACGAAGAGCTGATTCGCTATGCAGATATCGCTTTGTATAACGCCAAGGCCATGGGGGGAAACGGGATATCTTACTACTCCAGCGATCTCGACAAACGTATTAAAGATAAAATGCGTCTGGAGCAGAAACTTCGCAACGCGCTAGACAACGGCTTACTGGATGTTTACATACAACCGATTTACAACGCGCAAAATCGTTCATTAATAAAGGGCGAAGCTCTGGTTCGCTGGTTCGATGAAGAAGAGGGATTTATACCACCCGATGTCTTTGTCGGCTTGGCGGAAGAGTCGGGCCTTATTTACGATTTGGGAAGTACGGTACTGGAAAAAGTGTGCGCATTTATACAAAACAACCAACAAAAACTCGTCAAGTTGGGCATGCATACCATCGCAGTCAACCTTTCTGCCAGACAGTTCTTCGCAAGCCAGTTGCTGTCTTTTATTGAATCGACATTCAAACACTACGACATAGACCCACAACAAATTGAATTCGAATTAACAGAATCAATGGTGATGGACGATGTGGATCAGGCTATCGATATCATGCGAGCGATACGTACCCTGGGCTCAAGTTTATCCATTGATGATTTTGGAACGGGTTATTCATCGCTGTCTTATTTGAAACAATTTCCAATCAATACCCTCAAAATCGATCGCTCGTTTATAAAAGATATTCCGGAAGATAAAAACGATGTGGAAATTGCTTATACCATTATTGCCATGGCCCACAATTTGGGGCTGACCGTAGTAGCTGAGGGCGTGGAAACAAAAGAGCAATGGCAGCTGCTTAGAGAAAAAAATTGCGATTATCTGCAAGGCTACTACTTCGCACGCCCGATGCCAATGAACGATATTCTTAAGCTCGACAACGTTGTGCCCCTCATTAACGACAGTTCCGCCTAGGGAACCTCTGAAAAATGTCCTATTTTTCTCTTGGCGGTGTCAGTTCCGTCCTGGAGGGCCAGCCCGGTCGCCCCTCATTCACTCCAGTAAACTCAGAGCTTGTGGGCGGCACTTCCTCGCCACAAGAAAAATAGTCTCATTTTTCAAAGGTTCCCCAGCGCTTTGCTGGCATCATTTAGCGGCTCAACATCAATAAGGTCCACATAATCATCAATACAATTATGCCAACCCAAAATATCACCAGGCGATGTAATAGATGATTGTAAGTGCAGTGTATGTAAGCATGCACCACCCGCGCTGCAACATAAGCCCAGGCCAACGCCACCATCAAACTCGATTGCACATCAAGAACAATAGCCAGGGAGCCAACCAAATAAAATAAAACCGGAGTATCGAAAAGGTTTGCCAAATGATTTTGGCCTGCAATGAGGTAGTAGGGGGTACGCTCGCCTTCTCGGGTCTCAAAAAGCCTAAAGTAAGCAGCCCGCACTTCCTTATTACGCACGGCTTTCACCCTTAAAAAAAACTGCAAAATCATGAACAAAAAAGTAAACACAACAAGTGCAAAAATGGGATATAACATGGAGGCATCCTGCTAGTTGGTAAGATTCAAAAAGGAAGATTGAAAAGTTAATAATCAAAAAAACAAAGCAATGTCTAGCGAGAACACGCCAAACAATTAAAAAATTAAGCTGTCTATTAAATGTTACCCCTTGTGCCGCTGGTGACGATCTTTAGTTTCCTGTTTTTTCTTATCACTCTTTTTTAACAGCACATAAGTGGCGCCGTAACCACCATGGTGGCGTTGCGCCGTGTGGAACGCCAACACCTCGTCAAATTGCGGCAACCAGTGGTTCACACAACTTTTTAAAAGTGCTGGAGTATCCCGACCTGCGCCTTTGCCGTGAGTAATCAGTGCACAGCGTACATCGCTGGCAATGCAATCTTTCACAAACTCATAAATAGCCTTACGGGCAATTTCAACAGTGAGTTTATGTAAATCCAGGCGCGCATCAATGAGATACTTACCAAGCCGCAGATTCCGAAACACACCATGCTGTACGCCTGGTTTTTGATAACTTAAAACATCGAAAGGGTCCAATAACTCTGAAGGCACCGACAGTGGATCTTGTTTGACATTTGCCAGTTCCTGGGCTGCAAGTCGGCGGGCTTCCTTATCGACATCAGCGTCTTTAGGCTTGTGCACGCTAACGCGTTGATCGCTTTTAACAGGTTCAACATCGTCGCCAAACAGCGCTTTAAAATCATCATCGCCAGACATAACTACACAATTTGATAACAGGGCACATACGCTTCGGTGGGAATTTTCATACGTTTGTGGGCCACAAAAGAACGTAGCAGCGCATCCAGAGGAGCTACAATTTGTGAGTCGCCACTGAGCTGGTAGGGACCTTTTTCGGCGACTGCCTGAATACCGTGTTCCTTTACGTTGCCATCCACAATACCCGAAAACGCCTTGCGTAAATTGGCAGCTAGTTGATTTTCGGGCAGTTCTCTATGTAATCGCAACTCCGCCATAGCATCATGTGTTGGATTAAACGGCGTTTGCAAATCCTGTTCTATTTTTATTACCCAATTAAAATAATAGGCATCGTGCATTTGCTTTCGATATTCCTGCACAATTTCCATATTGGCTTTCATTTTCTGGGCAACCAATACCGGATCATCCAAAATAATTTCATATCGATCTTGTGCCGCTGCTCCCAGGGTTAAACCAATAAATTCGTCTATCTGCCCAAAATATTCCTCAGCACTTGCAGGCCCCGAAAAAATTAAGGGAAACGGCAGGTTTTTATTATCGGGGTGCAACAAAATTCCCAATAAATACAGAATTTCCTCGGCTGTCCCGACGCCACCTGGAAATACCACAATGCCATGGCTGCAGCGCACAAAGGCTTCAAGCCGCTTTTCGATATCCGGCATGATAACCAATTCGTTTACAATCGGGTTAGGTGATTCCGCAGCGATAATTCCAGGCTCTGTAATTCCAATATAGCGACCAACTATCCGTTGTTTGGCGTGACCGAAAGTAGCCCCTTTCATTGGGCCTTTCATGGCGCCAGGGCCGCAACCGGTGCAAATATCAAGACCACGCAAGCCCATTTGATAACCCACTTCCTTGGAGTAATCGTATTCAATTTCACCGATGGAGTGGCCGCCCCAGCACACGACAATACCCGGTGCGCGGTTGGGCTTTAGTAATCCCGAGTTACGCAATATATGAAATACCCCATTGGTTATACCTGCAGAAGTTTCAAAGTCGGTATCTGGGTTTTCGAGTAATTCGTTATTTATATAAATAATATCGCGCAGCGCAGAAAAAACATGCTGCTTGATGCCCTGAATCATTTCGCCATCAACAAAAGCATTCCCCGGAGCATTTTTTAAACTTAATTTAATGCCCCGCTCCTGGGAAATAACGTCAATTTCAAAATCATGAAACTGCTCTAGTACCTGTTTGGTGTTATCTGTTTCACCGCCGGTATTTAATGCCGCGAGTGCGCATCGGCGAAAACTTTCGTAAACAGCCGCATTACTTTTATCAACCAAACGTGCGACTTCTTGTTGTGAAAGCACATTGAGAGTGCTATCTGGGCTGATAAGCGCAGATATCTTTTTAGCTGCCACCTGTTCGCTCATAACTTCGAGCTTCCTTGTTTCTTTATTGTTTTTTGTATTTTTAATGCACGTGACCGTGGTCCAGCTCTTCTGGAGTCGCTTCCCGAATGGCTTCAACACTCACATCGAAATTAAGTACCTTGCCTGCCAGCGCATGATTGCCGTCTATGGTAATACCATCATCAGCAACATCCTTTACAACCACGTATTGCACCTCACCTGAAGGGCCTTGCGCCTGAAATTCCATGCCAACTTCCACTTTCTCGATTCCGGTGAACATGTCGGAGGGGAGCGTTTGCACGAGTTCTGGCTGATATTCTCCGTAGCCATCCTCGGGCTGTACGGTCACCTGTTTGGTATCCCCCACTACGCAACCCGCCAACTCTCGTTCCAATCCAGGGATAATATTACCCGCACCCGCGAGATAGTTAAGTGGTTCGCCACCCGATGAGCTATCGATAACCGCACCCTCTTCGTCTGTGAGGGTGTAATGAATGGATACCACACAATTGTCCTGAATTTTCAAAGGATACTCCTGGCTGCCTGTTGGCAGATGATGAATGTAAGAAGCGCAGTGTAACCCAGATACACCGGCGATATCACGCCAGCAGTCAGCAGAGATTTGAGGCAAGCAAGAAAACCCCACCAGAGAAGGCGCGAGGCCATGTGTGAGGATCCACACATTGTCTCCGGAGGGGAAGCACGAGGCTATCGTGTTAAGGTTGAGCCCGGACACTCTTAATCTGGCAACGATCGCCGGGTTAATAGAGCCGGGCTCAGTGGGAGATTCTGATTATTTGTTTTCGCGGTTGTCGATCAGATCGTCAACCACACTGGGATCTGCCAAGGTTGAAGTATCACCCAGAGCATCAACTTCGTTAGCGGCAATTTTACGCAGAATACGTCGCATAATTTTCCCAGAACGTGTTTTCGGTAAGCCTGGTGCCCACTGAATCACATCGGGCTTGGCAATTGGGCCGATTTCCTTCACGCAGAGCGACACCAGTTCTTTCTTGAGCTCATCGCTAGGCTCTTCACCGACCATAAGAGTCACATAGGCGTAGATGCCCTGGCCTTTAATGTCGTGGGGGTAACCCACCACAGCGGCTTCTGAAACTTTATCGTGCAGTACCAGCGCGCTCTCAACCTCAGCGGTACCCATACGGTGCCCGGAGACATTGATCACGTCATCCACACGGCCGGTGATCCAGTAGTAGCCATCTTCATCGCGACGAGCACCGTCACCGGTGAAGTAGTAGCCTGGATAAGTGGAAAAGTAAGTTTGGATAAGGCGATCGTGATCACCGTACACGGTGCGAATCTGGCTAGGCCACGAGGCTTTAATTGCCAGGCTACCTTCGCCAACGCCTTCAATTTCTTTACCGTCACTGTCTAGTAACGCGGGCTCCACGCCGAAGAATGGTTTGGTGGCAGAACCGGGTTTGAGATCGATAGCACCGGGTAGCGGCGTTAACATGTGTGCACCGGTTTCAGTTTGCCACCAGGTATCCATAATCGGGCAACGGCTGTCACCCACAACCTTGTAGTACCACTCCCAGGCTTCAGGATTGATTGGCTCGCCCACAGAACCGAGAATGCGCAACGATTTGCGGGAGGTCTTGGTAACGAAGTCATCTCCCTGTCCCATGAGTGCGCGAATAGCGGTAGGGGCTGTATAGAAGCTGGCGACATTGTGCTTGTCGACCACCTCCCAACAACGCGCTGCACTGGGATAAGTGGGTACGCCTTCAAACATCAACGAGATCGCACCATTAGCCAAAGGCCCATATACGATGTAAGAGTGGCCGGTTACCCAGCCCACGTCGGCTGTACACCAATAAACTTCACCTTCTTGATAATCGAACACATATTTGTGCGTCATGGCAGCCTGCAGCAGGTAACCGCCTGTGGTGTGCAGTACGCCTTTCGGCTTACCGGTAGAACCGGAGGTATAGAGAATAAACAGGGGGTCTTCGGCGTCCATAGACTCCGCAGGGCAGTCTGCAGAAACCTCTGCCATCATGTCGTGGTACCACACATCGACTTCAGGGTTCCAGGCAACCTCGCCACCGGTGCGCTTTACCACCAACACTGTTGAAACATTCGGGCACTGCGCAACCGCTTTGTCGGCATTTGCTTTGAGTGGCACTTTTCGACCACCCCGCAGGCTTTCGTCGGAGGTTATCACCACGTGACAGTCGGAATCGTTGATACGGTCTTTAAGCGCTTCGGGAGAGAAACCACCGAACACGATCGAGTGAATGGCCCCGATCCGTGCACAAGCCAACATGGCGTAGGCTGCCTCCGGAATCATCGGTAGGTAAATACAAACACGATCACCTTTCTTCACGCCGCGAGCTTTGAGCACATTGGCCAGCTTGCAGACTTTTTCGTACATTTCCTTATAGGTGATTTTGAGGTCTTCGTTGGGGTCATCACCTTCCCAAATGATGGCCACTTGGTCTCCCCGAGTTTCCAAATGGCGATCGAGGCAATTTACCGACACGTTCAGTTTGCCACCTTTAAACCAAGTTGCTTCCCCTTTTTTGAAATCGAATTCGCGAACACTTTGCCACTTTGCATCCCACGTGAGGAATTCTTCAGCTTTGGCAGACCAGAAAGCATCCGGGTCATTAATCGACTGCTGGTACAACGCTTCGTATTGATCTTTTGTTATATGAGCTTTGGCGGCAATCGCCTCGGGTACGGGGTACAGATTACTGTCTGACATGTTTCGACTCCATTGATAAAGTTGCTGGGAAGCAGACTTTCTCGTTTGATCAAAGTTTCCTGAAAGTGCCTGCACAGATTACAGCAGAGACAACTGAGCGCAGAGCGTTTGGGCGGGGCCTCGTGGCCCGTACATCTTATGAACAGCATCATAACGCGTTTACACCCTAGCAAACATGACTCGCCTAGGTGAATTGGACTTTGGTTGAGTTGAAACAAACAATTTTCGCCGATCTTCGCCGAAAAACAAAAAACCCTGAGTAATCAAGGGATTAATCAGGGTTTCTAATACTGCGACGGCGCCTGAGAAGGAAATTAAGCCACCTGAACAGGAATGGTGTTCGCGGTGCGATCTACACTGTTGTCTTGCTTCAAATACACAAGTTTCGGTTTGAAATTTGCCGCATCCGCTTCGTCCATCTGACCATAGGCGGCAATAATAATACGATCACCAACCTGTACTTTTCGGGCTGCCGCACCATTCAGGGAAATGGTTTTTGAACCCGCTTCAGCCAGAATGACATACGTTGAAAAGCGCTCGCCATTATCGACATTATAAATATCGATTTGCTCGAATTCGCGCAGCCCAGCAAGCTTAACCAGTTCAGCATCGATAGCGCACGAGCCGTCGTACCACAACTCAGCCTGCGTGACGCAGGCCAAGTGCAACTTACCTTTTAATAGCGTAATTTGCATAAATTCATGCCTCTCTATACCTGTCGCATCTAGCTCTTGAGTTGCAGCGACAGATTATCAATTAATCTTGCGCCTTGCGTATACATGGCGCCCAGGATGGTAATGTTCAAGTCATCGTTAGCAGCAGGTTCGAGGGTTTTACTGTTGCATACCGAAAAATAATCCGGTCTAAAACCTGCCTGCTCAATTTGTTGCTTCGCCAGCCCCTCGAGTTTCGCGTAATCGCGCTCACCAGTTTGAATGCAATGAGCCACCCACTCCAGCGACTGATTAAGCTGGTTAGCTCGCGGGCGTTCCGCGCTCGTGATAAAGCTATTGCGCGAGCTCATTGCCAGACCATCGGCTTCTCGAACAATGTCTCCTGCAACAATTTCCACAGGAATACAGAGGTCCTCCACCATGCGCCGTATTATAGCCAACTGCTGATAATCCTTGATACCAAACACAGCGACATCTGGCTGTACGATATTGAAGAGTTTGCTAACGACTGTGGTCACCCCTTCAAAATGGCCAGGTCGACTGGCACCACACAACACGTTGGCCATGCTGGGTACAATGACACGCGTTTGCGCGTCCATGCCATTGGGGTACACCTCGGCCTCATCTGGATAAAACAAATAATCACAATTTACCGCTGTGAGCCTTTGCGTATCCTGCTCAATAGTACGCGGGTATTTATCCCAGTCTTCGTTCAAGCCAAATTGCAGGCGGTTTACAAAAATGCTCACCACCACAACGTCAGACAGAGCAAGCGCCTGTTGCACTAAGGCAATATGAGCATCGTGCAAGTTCCCCATAGTCGGCACAAACCCCACCGTTTTCCCCTGCCCGCGCGCCTCACAGAGTGCTTCGCGCACACTTTTTATGTGATGGAAGGTTTTCATAAGGGGTGCTGTGGCCTTCGGGGAATGGAGGGCGGGGATGGTAATACAACCCTAAGGTTGGGACAACCTTAGGGTTGTGGAACGCCACCCGAAGGGTGGCTGCGGGGGACGCTGCGCGTCTTGGGGGGAGCGTAGCGACCGTCCCAGAAGCGAACGCAGTGAGTGTTCCCAGAAAGTCGCGTAGCGACTGTTCCCAGAAGCGAGCCCCGCGAGCGTTCCCTGCAGCCGCCTTCGGCGCGCTCCAGACTAGCCGGGCATTGCCCGGCTAGTCTCTCGCCAAATATTCCGGTGCTAAATTGTCAAAACGGGTGAACTTGCCCAGGAACGCCGCGCGGCAGGTGCCCACTTCACCGTTACGCTGTTTGCCGATGATCAGTTCGGCGACCCCTTTTTCGTTGCTGTCTTCGTTGTAGTACTCATCGCGGTAAATAAACAAAATTACATCGGCATCCTGCTCAATCGCACCGGACTCACGCAGGTCGCTGTTCATGGGGCGTTTGTTCGGGCGTTGTTCCACACCGCGATTAAGCTGCGAGAGTGCAATTACCGGGCACTCGTATTCTTTCGCCAAAGCTTTCATGGAGCGAGAAATCTCTGATATTTCCTGGGTTCTGCCTTCACTATTGCCGGGAACCTGCATCAACTGTAGGTAGTCGATCATAATCATTCCGGGCTCGCCGTGTTCTCGCGTCAGGCGGCGGATTCGGGCGCGCACTTCGGCGGGGCTGAGCCCTGCGGTGTCGTCGATAAATAATTTTTTATCTTTCAGTTTGGCAAAGGCCGACTGAAGTTTCGGCCAGTCATCGTCGCTCAGATTGCCATTGCGCAGGTTACCCTGATCAATGCGCCCCACTGAAGACAGCATACGCATAATCAGAGAATCTGCCGGCATCTCCAGACTAAAAACCAGCACCGGCTTTGCTTGAGTGAACAACGCAGCTTCAACGAAGTTTAGCGCCAGCGCGGTTTTACCCATGGAAGGACGTGCAGCAAGAATGATTAATTCACCGTTTTGCCAACCCGAGGTTTTTTCATTTAAATCACTTAACCCGGTGGAAAGCCCGGTAATATCGCTATCGGACTGAAACAACTCATCGATTTTATCGGCGGTTTTTTTCAGTAGGCTATTAATCGCTTCAAAACCACCCTCTTTGGGACGCTCTTCAGCAATCTCAAGAACGCGTTTTTCCGCCAGTTGCAACAAGTCGTCAGAACCAAGGCCCGCGGGGTTAAAGCTCGCACGGCTAATTTCTGTGGCGGCCGAAATCAGCTGTCGGAAAGTGGCACGCTCGCGCACAATACGGGCATATGCCACCACATTAGCGGAACTGGGTACATTGGTAGCAAGGTCGGTGAGGTAATCAAGGCCTCCCACGGCATCGAGCGCATCGGTTTGCACCAGATACTCAGACACAGTAATCACATCGATGGGTTGATCTTTTTCCATCAAGTGCTGCATGGCAGCGAAAATTTTGCGGTGGCCGCTTTTGAAGAAATCGTGATCGGCAACGTGTTCGGAAACCGCATCAAAATTGCTGGCATCCTGCATCAGACCACCCAACACAGATTGTTCCGCCTCAACGGAATGCGGTAGCGGCAGGCCCGGCTCCAAGGGCATGCTCATGTCGACGGGGGTGGCAGCGGAATATTCGGGTTCTGGCATTGGGCTTCCGGGGTTTTTAATTTTCCGAATTCAAGACGCAAAAAGGCGCAGTTTCTGGACGGCACCAACCTTCCGAAAACTGCGCCTTAGTTTATCTCACTCAGCGCTCTTGCAATACCGTCAGAGTACCGAGTTTAACTTCTTACTCAGCCGCGATAACCAGTTTAACGGTTTGAGTCACATCTACATGCAGTTGGATGTCGACATCAAACTCGCCCACTTCACGCAAGGTACCTTGGGGCAACTTCACTTCGGCTTTGGCAACTTCAATACCTGAGGCAGTAATGAGCTCAGCGATATCACGTGTGCCAATTGAGCCAAACAACTTGCCTTCATCGCCGGCTTTCGCGGTGATGGTGAAGGTTTCTTTCTCGGCCAACAACTTCGCGCGACCTTCGGCAGATGTTTTGCGATCAGCGGCAGCAGCTTCCAACTCGGCGCGACGCGCTTCGAATTCAGCTACATTGGTTTCGGTAGCAGCAATGGCTTTACCCTGTGGAACCAGGTAGTTACGGCCAAAACCCGCCTTAACTTTTACCTTGTCACCTACGGTGCCAAGCTTGCCAACTTTCTCGAGCAGAATAACTTCCATCTCGTTTTCCTCTAAGTTTTATGCAGCGCTTAAGACTGCATTAAATTAAATCGTTTTCTGTAATCGATCCACACGTCGGAGAGCCCAAAAAGGCATACCACAATTCCCAAGGGGGCGATAAAAAATAACCCCACATAAAAAGCGACCAATGGCCAGGTGCCCAACTTTTTCGCGGCAACGAAACAATGCAATAAACCAATACCCGCTACCAGCAAGGGCATCCCGAAAACCAGCCCCCAGAAGGCGTAGTCCATGCCACGCACCTCGGCCACCAACAAGCCAAGAGAAGCTGCCATGGCCACTGCGGGGTTGAGCCGCAAGTTGTGGAATTCCTCCCGGAATCCGCCGGGGTTGTACAACATTGCCTGCCACCAGCGAGCCACTATCAGCCCGGCAAAGGTGGTTAGCGACACCCAAACGGCGATTATGCCCGCGGCACGCACTACCGACCAGTTTGCGAACAGGTCGGCTTGTGCATCGTCCAGCGCTTGCTGACTCTCGGCATCCATGAACTCGCGGAAAAAACCCACAAGTTGCTGCGATACATCTTCCACCATTACTGCAGCAACCACTGCGGCCAAACTGCTAAGGGCCACGATTGCCGCTAAAGTTGCCGGCCAGGATACGGTGTATCGCAGTGTCACCGAAGACAGGTAAGCCACAAACATCACTTCGATGCCGGCTACGGCCATTACTTTTGCAACGTCGCCAACCCACAGCGCTACAAATGCGGGAAGGCTGGCCCATAGGGTAATTATCAAGCCTTCCTGCCATCCTTTGCGCAGGGTAACGAGCCCTAAGGCTCCCTGGGATAACAAGGGTACCCAGCTCCCCAACAGGGCCATGATCACCGCCTGGGTGCGCCCACGCATAATAAATTCAGCTAGCGCACGCATGGTCGGTGTCTATTAAGCCCCTTTTAGAATCGATTTACTCGTGTGCGTCTGAATAAGGCAACAACGCAAGATAGCGCGCGCGCTTTACGGCAGTCGCTAACTGACGCTGATACTTGGCCTTGGTTCCGGTAATGCGACTGGGCACAATTTTGCCAGTTTCGGAGATATAGGCCTTCAGGGTATCAAGGTCTTTATAATCAATTTGCTTCACGCCTTCAGCAGTGAAACGGCAATACTTACGTCGACGGAAAAAACGAGCCATGATTTATTCCTCCTCACCTTCGGTTTCATCTTCTTCTGCATCATCGTCTGCATCCAAGTCTTCGGCGTCATCGGCTTCGTCCTTTTCGGCTTCAGCCGCAGCAGCTGCTTCTGCAGCACGACGCTCAGCGCGGTTTTTGCGCTCGCGGTTTTCTTTTTCCGCTTTCTGGATGGGAGACTCTTCGGTGACAGCTTCATCACAACGAATCACCATGTTGCGCAGAATGGCATCGTTATAACGGAAGTTGGTGGTGAGTTCTTCGAGGACATCATCGCCACACTCAACATTCATCAACACATAGTGTGCTTTGTGAATTTTGTTAATAGAGTAGGCGAGCTGACGGCGACCCCAGTCTTCGAGACGATGCACACTGCCGCCGTTATCTTTAACAGACGACGTGTAGCGCTCGATCATACCGGGCACCTGTTCGCTCTGGTCAGGGTGGACCAGGAACACAATTTCGTAATGACGCATTTTTGCTCCTTACGGGTTAATAGCTTCCCGCGGTTACTTTTTTAAGAGTGGCGGTGAAGCAAGGAGAATCGCAGTAATACGCTCATTATTCGGGCGATTACGCGGGTTTTGGGGCCGCGGATTCTACGGGGCTCGTGAGGAATTTGCAAGTGTTTCGCGCAATGAGCGTGGAGCGCCACCTGAAGGTGGCTTCGGGGACGCCCACTTTGTGGGCTGCGGGAGCGGCATCTGCGATGCCTGCTGGGAACGCTTCGCTTCCGGGAGTCGGGGCGCTTTGCTTCGCTTGCGCCCAGGAGAAATAAGACTTAGCGCTTGTTCACAGCAGCTAACCTGATGAGCGCCACCCGAGGGTGGCTTCGGGGACGCACACTTTGTGGGCTGCGGGAGCAGCGTCTGCGATGCCTGCTGGGAACACTTCGCTTCTGGGAATCGGGGCGCTTTGCTTTGCTTGCGCCCAGGCGAAATAAGGCTTGGTGCTTGTTCACAGCAGCTAACCTGATGAGCGCCACCCGAGGGTGGCTTCGGGGACGCACACTTTGTGGGCTGCGGGAGCAGCATCTGCGATGCCTGCTGGGTACGCTTCGCTTCTGGGAGTCGGGGCGCTTTGCTTCGCTTGCGCCCGGGAGAAATAAGGCTTGGTGCTTGTTCACAGCAGCTAACCTAATGAGCGCTCCCGGCGGTGCTACGGGAGGTATCACGAGTGCTTCGCGCAATAGCGTGTAGCGGCTACCCGAGGGTGGCTTCGGGGACGCACACTTTGTGTGGCTGCGGGAGCGGCATCTGCGATGCCTGCTGGGAACGCTTCGCTTCTGGGAGTCGGGGCGCTTTGCTTCACTTGCGCCGGGGCTATGTTGGTTTTCCCTAGAAGCTCGCATGGCGAGCGTTCCCAGAAAGTCGCGCAGCGACTGTTCCCAGCAGCGAACCCAGTGAGCGTTCCCAGCAACCTCCCCAGGCAATCTTACAACTTGGCCTGCCGTTGCCGCAAAACCTCGAATAAAACCACCCCCGTAGCGACCGACACGTTCAAGCTGGAAACACTGCCCATCATCGGTATTTTGATCAATAGATCGCAGGTTTCTTTGGTTAAGCGGCGCATGCCGTCACCTTCGGCACCCATAACGATAACCCGGGGGCCGGTTAAATCGGCCTGGTAAATATCGGCCTCCGCTTCTCCCGCTGCGCCAGCAACCCAGAGGCCTGCTTCCTGCAATTTATTAAGCGCCCTGGCCAAGTTGGTCACCACCACCAATGGCACAGTTTCCGCCGCGCCGCAGGCAACTTTTCGGGCTGTTTCATTGAGACTGGCGGAGTTGTCTTTGGGAACCACAACCGCATGCACGCCAGCGGCATCGGCTGAGCGCATGCAGGCGCCGAGATTGTGCGGGTCTGTAACCCCATCCAAAACCAATACCAGAGGGTCCTCCGAAAGCTCGGCAACCATCTCCAACAGGCCTTTTTCATCCAGGGTTATACCAGGACGGGCCAACAGCGCTACCCCCTGGTGATTACCTTCACCACACAGGGTTTGCAGTTCTTGTTTATTGGCCATGCGCGGTTTAACGCCTTGCTTTTCTGCAAAAGCGAGTAATTTTTTTATACGCTGATCGTGGCGGTCTTTTACAACTATTAGCTCATCGATTCTCTGCGGTGCCGACTTCAAAAACGATTGTACAGCGTGTATTCCAAAAATAATTTCAGATTTCATAGCAATTAAGATTATTCACTCTCACGTCGCACAACTGTTTATTTTTTCTTTTTACCGGCGGTTTTTTTCTTTCTCGAAGAACTTACGCGCTTTTCGTGCTTTTTCTTTTTTGGTTTATTTTTGACTTTCTTTTTTTCATCGGTTGCTGTCGTTTTTTCGCTAGCAGGTCGCTTGCTGGGCAACCGCCCGCCAGCGCGGCGTAATTTTTCCAATTCGTATTCATGAGTCAGCTCTTTCGCCTGTTCAGTAACTTTCACTTTGGGCGTTTTTTTAATTTTTATTTTATTGAGCTCAAAATCGATCTTGCGCTCGTCCAGATTGACTCGCACCACTTGAACGCTGAGCTCATCTCCCAACCGAAAAACTTTACGAGTGCGCTCCCCAACAAGGCGATGGTGTGCTGCGTCGAAACGGTAGTAATCTTCCGGCAACGAAGTGACATGCACCAGGCCTTCAACATAAACATCTTTCAATTCCACAAACAGACCAAAGCCTGTAACAGAAGACACAATACCGTCAAATACTTCGCCCACTTTGTCTTTAATGAATTCGCATTTCAGCCAGCTGATAACATCGCGTGTTGCATCGTCTGCACGCCTTTCGGTAAAGCTGCACTGCTCACCGAAACTCGCCATATCTGCATCGCTGTAGGGGTAAATTTGAGCAGCGGCTAATGGCATTGCTCCCGGCGCACGAACCACCCGCGACGTTTTAATTTTTGATCGAATGACTCTGCGAATTGCGCGGTGCACCAGGAGATCCGGATAGCGGCGTATTGGTGAAGTAAAGTGCGCATACGCGCTGTAGGCCAAACCGAAGTGACCAACATTTTGGGGTTGATACACCGCTTGGTTCATACTTCGCAACAGCACTGTCTGAATCACATTTTGATCGGCGCGCCCATCAATCGCGCGCATCACGTTCTGATAATCCGCCGGGGTAACCTGCTCGCCCCAAGGCATGCGTATGCCCAATTCGGCGAGAAACTGATAAATCATTTCGATTTTTTCTGTTTTGGGCGACTCGTGGACCCGGTATAGCCCGGGCAATTCATGGCCTTCAAGAAACTTGGCTGCACACACGTTGGCCGCCAACATGCACTCTTCGATAAGTTTATGGGCGTCATTACGTTGCGTGGGTACGATTTGTTTTATTTTACGCTCGCTATCGAATTCTATTTTGGTTTCGCGAGTTTCAAAATCGATAGCACCTCGCGTATCACGCGCGGCTCGAAAGGTGCGATACAAGTTATGCAATTCATCCAACTGAGGCACCAGGGCATGAAACTGTTGGCGAATGCCACTGCGCTGTTTGCCCTGCGCCTCGAGAATCTGGCCCACCTGCGTATAGGTTAAACGTGCATGCGAATGCATCACCGCTTCATAAAACTTGTATCCACTAATTTTACCGGCTGCGCTAACGGTCATTTCGCAGACCATACACAAGCGGTCTACCTCCGGGTTCAAAGAACACAAGCCGTTAGATAATATTTTGGGAAGCATCGGCACCACATAGTCTGGGAAGTACACCGAATTACCACGCTTCTGAGCCTCTAAATCCAAGGCGCTGCCGGAGGTCACATAATGTGAAACGTCAGCAATAGCGACAAAGAGCCTCCAACCACCTGAACGTTTAGTTTCGCAATAAACCGCGTCGTCGAAGTCACGAGCATCCTCCCCATCGATCGTTACGAACGGCAGTTGGCGCACATCTACCCTATGTTGCTTGTCTGCCTCTGCAACTTGATGGCTAAAGTTTTTAGCTTCCTGCTCTACAGCGTCGGGCCAAATGTGAGGTATTCCGTGAGAACGGATCGCGACATCAATTTCCATCCCCGGTGCGAGATGGTCCCCCAGCACTTCCTCGATACGCCCAGCAGGCATCTGATGCCGGTCTGGCTGTTGCAGCACTTCAACAACAACAATTTGGCCATTCTGGGCACCGTTGGTTTGATCGGGAGGTACCAGTATGTCGCGCCCGATGCGAGGGTTATCGGGGCGCACATAATGTATGCCGCGCTCAGTCACAAAGCGTCCAACCAATTGCAGGGTGTGGCGGGCAATTACCTCAACAATGACGCCTTCAATTCGGCCGCGAAAGCCTTCACCCTCCGGACGTACCAGCACTTCATCACCATCGAATACTTTGCGCATTTGACGATTGGTAAGGTAAATATCGTCACCGCCTTCAGCGGGGATTAAAAACCCATAACCATCGCGATGACCCTGGACCCGACCGCGAACCAGCGCCATGCGATCAACCCGACCATAAGCCCCTTTGCGGTTAGACATCACCTGCCCGTCCCGCTCCATAGCGATGAGGCGCCGCCGCAAGGCTTCAATCTGATCGTCGCCAGAAAGCTTGAGTGCGCGGCACAAGGCCCTGTGACTCATGGGGCCGGGCGATTCGTCGAGCACCTCGAGGATGTATTCACGGCTGGGAATGGGGTTGTCGTAATTTTGCGCTTCGCGCGCGGCGTGGGGATCGTTGGATGGGGCGCGTTTTCGTCTAGTCAAGAATGGGCATCCGTATGCAGCTCTGGAGATATATCAACAATATAACAAATTCAGTGAGCAACAGTTACGCAATTACTCGTGCTTGTCCACTCAAATGCGTGTCGGCGGATTGACAACAACCGGCGAGCGCAATATAGTTCGCGGCCCTGAGAGTCGACACTCTTGGGGCTTTGCCCAGGTGGTGAAATTGGTAGACACGCTAGCTTCAGGTGCTAGTGGCTTCACGGCCGTGGAGGTTCAAGTCCTCTCCTGGGCACCATATTTAAGGAAGGCTGATCAAACGATCAGCTTTTTTTGTTTCCTGCCCTTCCGAGGACTACGTCCTAGTCGCTAACGGCTTCCTGCCTCCCGCGACACTAGCACTTCCATGTGCGTCGTCCTGGGCACCATATTTAAGGAAGGCTGATCAAACGATCAGCCTTTTTTTGTTTCCTGCCCTTCCGAGGACTGCGTCCTAGTCGCTAACGGCTTCCTGCCTCCCGCGACACTAGCACTTCCCTGTGCGTCGTCCTGGGCACCATATTTAAGGAAGGCTGATCAAACGATCAGCCTTTTTTTGTTTCCTGCCCTTCCGAGGACTGCGTCCTAGTCGCTAACGGCTTCCTGCCTCCCGCGACACTAGCACTTCTCTTTGCGTCGTCCTGGGCACCATATTTAAGAAGGTTGTTCAAACGATAAGCTTTTATTTCCCGCCCTTACGAATATTGTCTCTCAGTAACGACGGCCTCTCGAGTCTGCAAGAGACACACACGGGATATAGGCACAACGTTCACGAATTATCTCCTAAATGAAGCGCCAATAAGCTGTCACCCCTTACTCTGTTCAAACACCTCCCGAAACTGCTCGCGATACCGTCGTGAAAAATTCAAACTCCTGCCGTTTTTTAACGTTAACAAATGATCGCCCGAATCCTGTGCTTCGATATGTTTGATCTCTACGGTGTTCACGATATAAGAGCGATGAATTCTCAGAAACTTTTTCTCGGGCAGCAGCGTCTGGAGTTTGGCCATGGTAATGCGCATAGGATACACCGCCGCTCCTATGTGCAAATTGGCGTAATTCCCCGAGGCCTCAACCCACTCTATTTCCTGTGTGTTGATTAAAAATTCCTTGCCCAGCTTCTTTACCAAGAGTTGCTCAGGTTGCGCATTGGGTGGCGGTTCCTGCTCGCCGACAGGCACGTAGGTCGCCTCTCCCCGCAAGCGCAGCACCATCATGCGATACCCCATGATAATGAACAAAATCATGAAATAACTTAGAAAATCCTTGCGGAACTCGTAAATAAATACATACAGCCAATCGTCACCAAAAGGGTGGTAAGACTTACCCACAGCCCAGTACCACAGCTTACGCAGCCCCATCATGCCGGAGATATGAACGATTGAAAAAGGGATGGTTAATAGCAGGTGAATCACCGCCTGACGCAACCAGGGGAGCGGTGTCAGATAACGCGGCGCGAGCGTTACCAGCAAAACGATCTGCGGCAGGATCATCACGGAGCTGGTCACCTCCCAGCAAAACGGCTCCCAAAACGCTAACTCCTGACCTCGCGCCTCAGCCTCCATCAGCACCGTTGTTGTTAGCACCAGAACATTAATACTCAGGAACACGCCGAGCAGCGTCACCCCCCAAAACCAGGGATGATTTAGGAAATGCTGTTTAAGTGTTTCGGATCTTGTCTCGGAAATCATCAGTTATTAGAGCTGCTTCGGAAAAGTTCGCCCCAGCGAGCTGCCGCTTATCACAAATTTATGTTTTTCAATCACTTAGCGGGCTCATACAAACTGGGTTAGGCGAGCATAGCGACATGAATGAGTGTCTTCAAGGAGAAAAGTCATGTCGTATTATCCCAACTCACCAACTGGCCGACGCCACGAACTGGACTGGCTGCGTGTTCTTGCCTTCGGTTTATTAATTTTCTACCACATAGGCATGTACTACGTAGCCGACTGGGGGTGGCATCTCAAAAGTGACCACCAAAGTGAAAACCTGCAATGGTTGATGCTGTGGTGCAACCAGTGGCGGATGAGTCTACTGTTTCTCATCAGTGGTTCAGCGGTTGCCTTTATGGTACCCAAGATGAGTGCGTTGCAATTCATCTTAAATCGTCATTCACGATTATTGCTGCCACTCGCTTTCGGCATGGCCGTGGTGGTTGTGCCTCAGGTATATGTCGAAGCGATTGGCATCGGACTAATCGACCCCTCTTTTGGGTTTTTTCGTTTCTGGAGTCATTATCTCAATCAGGATTCCACCCTGTTCACAGACCACAAAACCATCGGTAGTTTGCACCTAACCTGGAACCACCTCTGGTACCTCATTTATGTGTTTGCCTATTCTTTAATCGTTCATGCACTTTACCTGCTATCGGGTTTGTTCGGATCTCGAACCCCTATCAGTCGTGCGGTATCCCGAGTCCCCGCCAGTGTTTTTGTGGTGATTCTGCCCATTGCCATTCTTATGCTTAATGGCGCTTTACTGTACAGACGGTTTCCCCAAACACACGCCTTCGTTGACGATTTTTTCAATCACGGACGCTATTTTTTGGTGTTTTGTCTGGGGTTTTTATGGGTGAAACTTCCCGGTTTCTGGGAATACATCAAAACGATCCGGCACTTCACCTTGATCGCAGCAATTATCAGCTACGCAACGGTGCTTTATCTATTTTCGGGTGGCAGCTTTGGCAGTGGCCCGGTCTCAGGCATTGCCACAAACTTTGTGTGGAGCGCAAACAGTTGGCTATGGATTCTAACGATATGTGGCTGGGCGCAAGTGCACTTTAATCGTTCAAACAACGCTATCAATTATTTAAACGGTGGGGTTTTCTGTTTCTATATACTGCATCAAACCATCATACTGATTCTTGCCTACCTATTACGCGATTATCAACTTGCGCCCGGGATTGAAGCGCTTTGCATAATAGCTGGAACACTACTCGGATGCTGGCTCGGTTACGAAGCCCTGCGAAGAGTGCCGTTGCTACGCCCCTTGTTCGGAATATTTAAAAAATCCAATAGACAAGGTCATCCCTTCTCTGAAACAGCGGTCGCTACAAGTGCAAACTAACAAACCGCGAGATACTCAGCCGAAGGACGTGTTAGTGCACCAGCGATCTTACCGATTTCGCTAAGACAACGCTTACCACACTCCTCTGGGCCAAGGAACATATGACCACCCGCGAATGTTTTGTGTGGCACCGAATCGGCGAATTTATTCACCCAGCCTTGGGCAATAGCCGGTGCCACGCGCGGGTCTCTCGCGCCAGACCAAATTGTAGCCGACACGCGCAATGGTTCATGGGCTTGGCTGCCATGCGTTTCAAGCATTTTGAAATCTGCTCGAATAATCGGAAAAAATTGCCTGAAAAAACCCATGTCGTCTAGAATTTCCTGAGGCGTGCCGCCCAACGCCTTCATTTCCTCGAGTAACTGATCATCATCCATCCTATGGATAGGAAGTATTTTTGGCCTCAACTCAGGATCTGCCGCGGAGAGAATGAGGTGATCGGGTTTTCTCTCGAGTCGACGGGTAAGTTCGTAGGCAATCCAAGCTCCCATACTATGCCCGAAAAAAATAGTCGGCCTGTCCATAAGCGCAGGCGTGTTCTGCAGCAGTTCTTCCAGTAGCATCAACATGTTTAAATGAGGTTGTTCGCCAATTCGCTGCCCCTTACCCGGTTGCTGCAAACCATAAACTTCAACATCTGGCGCTAAGTGCAATGCCCAATGGTGGAAAAAGTTGGCGCTGCCGCCAGCGAAAGGAAAGCAGAAGAGCCTAACCTTCGCCTGCGGAACTCGCCTGAAGCATACCCAGCTGTCAGCACTCGATGTACCGCGCGCGTCAGATTCCTTTTTTGGCTGAAACATGTTCGTAAACACCCATTAATGTGCGGTAATGTTCAGATTCCGGTCAACTTCAATATACAAGGCGACCGATTTTTCTTTGCCAATCTGCAGGGATTCACCTTCACCCATTCTGCGCAAGGTGACGCCCAATTGGCGTAGCATTCTCTCACAGGCGACAGTTGTCACTGCAACGTACGCTCTAACATTATTTTCAATCGCGAAATCCCAGAATGATTTCACCATGGCCACAGTTACCTGTGCATTGAAACCCTTAGCAACAGAAGAAGTACCTTTTCGCACAGCAAATCGGCTTATTTCCCAAACTTCCGGTTCCTGAGGCGCTTCCTCTCCCTGTAGCAGTTCTGGAAACACATCTTTTAACATGTATTCGCCGGTGGTCGGCAGAGCACGCCAACAACCTTGTAACTGATCATCATATCCAGAAACGGCAATGTTAATGGCATTGTCAGTGTCGAACTGATCTTTTTCTGCGCCGTTTTCAGAGTTAACTTCCCACTCCAGTCTCTCTACAAATGTTTCGTGTCGCAATTTATATATTTCTTCTACAACACTCGAGCTCGTGGTTTCTAATAAATTATTTTTGTGAAAAGTTACCTTACTCATAATTGCCCCCTGCAATCAGTAATTTGTTATGGATCAAATTTACCGACGAGCCAAAGGGCAAATAAGTTGTCAGAAAAGACAGCTCTCACCAGCTTTCATTTTTTACCTTTAAAAACAGCAACTTAAAAAACATCCCGCGCACACTATAAGAAGTAACAGGTAGTCACACGCAATTGTTTTCTGCTTGAGAGAAATCAAATTTTTCCTACTATGAATTTAATTTATGGGGCGAGGTTTTAACAGTCCGACACAATTTTTTTAAGATGTGAAGTTTGGCTACTCCTTATTTATATTTGTTTGCAAGCATTAAGAAATCGCGGCTTTTTTGAGGGCATTTTTTTGCGGAAAATACCACCTGTAACATATAACAGGTGGCTGTTTTTCGCCCAATTTCAAAGAGATTAGCGCACCAGGAAAATTGCAAGCTTCAGCACTTGTAAGATCTGACAAGTTCCTCACCTGCAATGCATCTGTACACTGGAGCACATAAACAGATCCTTTTCAAAAAGGGCAGTGAAGTAAGCTGTGTGGAGGTACCGGGTACCCCCTAACAACAGTCCAGCAGATTTGCTTTCGTGTGGGCTTGTAAATCCATCATGAACGGCAGCTGCGTGGCGACGGCTGAGCAGCGTTTGCGACGCGGCCGTTCTATATTGATGCAGTATTTGAGAACAGGAATTAGCGTGACGACTACCACGAAAGATCCGTTACAGTTGCAATCAACATTGGCAGCCGTAAACCTGGCGCTCCAAAGCGCACACAACAAAGCGCCAAGAGCTGCAGTAGGCTGGGCGGTATTGGATAGCGACGAAAACATTCTGAGCCACGGAAGTGTAATGGCAGGAATTGAAACCCAACGTGCCGCTATGTCGGTCGCTCGATACAACTCCAAAATCGATCATTTCGTACTCACTTGTGAACCGTCACCAGGTTTCTTCGTAAGCGAAAAACTGCGCGAGAATCTCGAGAACTCCACCTGCCGAGCCATTACAATTGCACACAAATTGGACCCTCAATTATTAGACACCGAATGGCTTAGATGGAAACAAAATTCCGATCTGAGCGTTCAGTGCCTTCAAGGCTCTCAGTTGGCGAAGCGACTCGTATCAGGGCTGGAGTCGGTTCGCACCAAGTACCGTCCTTGGGTGAGCGTTGTAAGTTCCGCCTACATGAACAATAAACCCGCGCCGCTTACTATATTTTCTGAAGAGTTTGGTTTCACAAGTTTTGTGGGATGTCTCGTTTCTCAGAGTCGTGCGCACCTCGTCCAACACGCTCAGGCAGCAATCGTGGAATGCTTGCCAGAAGACAATACGATGGACGAGCTGGTAGATATTTTTGAAGTGAATACTTTAGACGAAGTTCGATCAATTTTAAGATACTGTGTGCAGGAAAACAGATTTAGCGTCTTACTTTCCTGCGACGCAGATTTCTTAGCTCAATTGGTCACTGAAGATTTAGTCGATGAGATTTACCACCACATTTCTATTAAGGCGCAATGCGAAGCCAGCAATATTCAATCGCCGCCTTACATCAATCTCAATCAATGGAGCTTGATTAATACACACACGGTTGGCGATGCAGTGCGCCTTCAACTTCAGAAAAAAAATGATATTCCAGAGCTATTCGGAGAGTTAGGGAATAGGCTTAACTAGGCCGTACATAATCGCTTTTGCTACCGCATGTTGGCGATTGGAAGCGCCCAACTTTTTGGTCGCGCTGGTGAGATGGAATATAACCGTGCGCTCAGATACATCAATAATTTTAGACATTTCCCAGGCGGTTTTACCTTCACACGCCCAAAAGAGGCACTCTTTTTCCCGGTCGGTTAAATTGATAGATCGGGAATTGTCATTGGAACTGAGCCGCATGTAGTGCTCAAACAGAATATTACTGAATGACATTCCTAAAACCAGCGCCTGGTTTACCCGCTGTTCGAGATCTTCGCCATCATCTGTAGACAAGCTCAACAATGCGATTTCACCAGATGGGGATTTGATGGGAATGGAAATTCCATCAACCAGCCCGTATTGACTGGCTTCGCGCATAATCTCCTCACCCACAGGAGTAATATAACGTTCCATAGTCACGAGTTTTTTCCAGCGGATAGGAGCCGTATTTTCGAAGCAATAAACAACCACGGGATCATGCTTCTTCATATCGGCATCGAAATACTTTTTAAACCACTCCTCAGGGTAATTCGACAGGGTTGTAATTTTTGGAGATGAAAGTGACGTGGCGTCACATACACCAAAAAGAAAATACTTAAAGGTTGAGAGCTTACAAAAATCTTCACAAGCAGCTTGTAAATCCTCTGTGCTGCTCGCAAGTTCCAGTTTGTGATGAATTGCGTCAATGTCGGGGGTGTTCATAATGTGACCTTTAATCCATTTATTATTGTCTGTCATTCTTGCAACCTAATTCATAGGTGCGGACGTCATGTCTTCTCTGTCAACATTTGGCAAACCTAACACAGCGCGCCAACAGCGGCAATCACTGAAAGTCTAAAAAATAGTATAGCCCTCAGAATTAACGCCACAATACAAATTGGCGCGCCAACCATGCGAAAACCTAGCAACAGGCTTTTGTTTTGTACATTAAGCCTCGCACGCATCGCAGTGTTATGGTTGACCATTTGTACCGATTTACTGTGAGAAATTTGTGACAACCAACAAGGTCAACGTAAAAAGTTACCATGTTAGATGACTACAAGCGTTCGAGGAGCTCAATACAAAATGAATGACGCGAATTCACCCGACACTTCTAGCGGTCGGGTGAATTCGCGAGGGGATGGAAAAAATTAAATCCACAAGAAAAAAAGTGTTAATAAGCTTATTGATTGGCGGCCATTGAGGGTTCAGAACTGTAGAGGGCACCTGAAACAATGGTGCCCGAACCCTTGATTTGAGTCTCTACCTTTGCCGGCTCACCGTAATATCGAATATCGCCAGCACCATTACTGCTCGCCTTAATGGACTCTGCGGCGTGAACCTCAACGATACCCCCGCCATTAAGGTTTACATTAGCAACCTGCGATTTAAAATCACGGCCATAAAACTCTCCGGCACCTTTTATGGCGATATTCTGTTCGCTCGCAAATTGATCACCGGAAACATACACATCTCCAGAACCATCCAGGCTAAAAGTAGCTGATTGAGTTTGTAAATGTGAAATACGGGTATCTCCAGAACCTTTACTAAACAGCTTGAAGCGCTGAGTTGTCACTTTGTTAAAACTGGAATCAGCCGAACCCGATCTCGTGAACGTCATGTCTGTGGCGGTAATATTATCAAAGCGTAATTTACCACTTCCATTCAAATCTAAGGTCAGAAGGTCAGTCTTCAAACGCTTTGCTACAAGTTCACCAGAACCAACGCTACTTAGATTAAGTGCCGCACCTGAAATTGTATGCAGTTGAATATTGCCGCTTCCGCTGTTGATAATATTTTTCGGTGTTGGCAAGGTCAGCCGTACATCGACGGAATCTTTAGTTAAACCTAAGCGACGCTTGGGAAGTGAAATAGTTAAATGCCCTTTATCAATGGCAACGCTGAGTCGTGCTAATACTTCAGCGTCTCCAGAGACCTCAAGAAAAGCGGTTTCACCTTGTGTTACCAACAATGAGCCTGGTGCTGCGAAAGTCACAGTGCTGGATTCAGCTAGGCCTGTTAAATTTTTAGAATCGTAGGTTTGGGTCGTCATCTCGGTACTCGCTCCTGTTTGGTAAACGATTAACAGCATCGTTGCTACCATTAATTTATATATTTTCATGATGGGAATCTCCTGGCCTCCATTTCAAAAAATTTCTGATACTTTCGCAACCAAGCTTAGCGCTGGGCGCCCATGAATACACCTGTTATAAATAACAGTTGCGGCTACGAAACCATGCCAATTAATGAGTGCGACAATAGCTCGGCAGACTCTTCCAAGAGTTTTTTGGCGATTTGATCCACATGACGGTTTCGCCAGGATTCCAGCTCTGTGCCTTTCACCCACTGATTAAACGCCCCCAATGCCGGCCCTGTGTGCACTTGAAAATTAACCTTGTTTTGCAGCTCCCCTCTTAATGCCGCTCGAGACCCTTCAGAGAAATACCATTTGAATACGCTGGACATTTTCAATTTCGGTCGCCTTTCTGCGTTCGCCACTTCCGTATGACGTCCATTTTTTTCGAGATATTGTTTCCGCTCCTGCCAAATAGACTCAAAACTGCGCCCCAGGTAACGCTCTTCCAATTGTGTACGAATTTCTTCTGGAATCGCATTCAATGAATCGTATTGCTGGTAGAGTGCATACAATTTATTGGCACGGGCCGGAAAAAATACACCTTTTTTTAACACCTGTACGCGAGCACCAATTTCAAACATGTCTGCGGCGGGCGCATAAGCAGTATCTTGTACGTTTATTTGCTGCAACAAATCTTTAACCGCATCACTGGTACCCGCTTCAACCGTACATTGGTTTATTGAACCGGTAAGCACAAATGCCGCGCCCATAACAAATGCCGAAGTTGCCGATTCTGGCGACCCTATGCCGCCAGCCAAACCAATGCGTATCGGCTGCGTGTATCGCAACTCTTGTTGCTTTCTTCGCTGCAACGCGACAATAGCCGGGAAGATGACCGATGGGTTACCGCCATCTGTGTGCCCTCCGGAATCCGCTTCCACGCAAATATCCTGCGCCATGGGAATACCTTGGGCCAGCGCAACCTGTTCGGCTGAGATCAGCCCTTTGTTCAGCAAAGATGTGAGTATCTCCTGAGGCGGAGGGTTCATAAAGGCTTCCGCGACTTCAGGGCGCGATACTTTTGCCAAAATTTTATTTCGGCACACAATCTCGCCTCCGACCCTGGAGAGGCCAGCCACCCGGTAATACACCAATGCTTCTGTCATTTGAAGATAGGCCGCGGCTTCCACACGCTGAATATTGTGCTTCAAATAAAGCTCAACAGTCGCCATTTCACGATCGGGATGTTCGAGATTGCATAACAAATTGAATCCCGCTTTAGCAGGGTTTTGCAAACGCGATTTTATGCCGTTAATACGTTGGCCCAATTCGCTAATCGGCACGCCGCCCGCCCCGAAATAAGCCATAAAACCATTGTTTATCATCCGAACCACGAGATCTTCAGAGGCTATGCCGCGATACATTCCTCCAGCAACATAACTGTATTGTGTCTCGTATTCTTCCCGAAAGCTTGCATCACCAAGCTGCTGCGCCGTAATTCCCGCGAATCTTTTGGGGGCTTGATCTAACTTGGACGCATGCGTGCTGAACTCTGTGACATTAGAAGAAACTGCCAGTGGCGTGTATGACGATTTAATTTCATCCACCATACGTGTTAGCAAGTGAGTTTCAAATTCTAAAAATTCGGTTACGCCTAGGTCCAACATGCGCTGCACAGATTCCACCCATCGAACCGAACCACTCACCTGCTGAGCCAGGCCCTCTGCCACATCACCGTGACCATATGGCTCTGCGCTTACATTAGAAATAACAGGAAAGCTGGCCTTTTTAAAATTAATTGGTCGCAGAAATTCAGCGAATTCCTGCTGAGCAGCACTCATATAGCGGGAATGAAAAGCGGCACTGGTATTCAGGGGAACAAAGCGTGCCTGATTGCGCTCCACAACGGCTTGGAAACGCTGTAACGCGTTGTTATCGCCACTTATAACGGTTTGAGTGGGGGTATTAAAGTTGGCCACGTCGATTGAGGTGTATCCTTCATCCTGTAACAACTGCGTTAAACGCGCACTGCTTAAACCTAAAATTGCGGCCATCCCACCACCCGATGCCTGGGCCATCAGCGCGCCACGACGCTGCACGAGACGCAAACCGGTTTCGAATGAAAACACACCGGCCGCAGCCAGTGCGTTGTACTCACCCAAACTGTGACCAGCCGCATAATCAACCCTCTGACTGCCATCTACGACATTTCGTAAATAGTTCAGGTGGTTGACTGCAAATAGCGCAGGTTGCGTAAATTGGGTATTGTTTAATTGCTTGTTTGGATCTCGCAAACACAATTCTTCCAAGGAATAGCCTAATATATCTGAAGCGCTGTCAACCAAGGCCCGATAGGCACCGAACAAAGTGCTTCCCATACCTTTGTATTGCGCGCCCTGCCCAGCAAACAGTATCGCTTTCATAGTAAACCTACCTTTTATCAAGTGCGTAGTCGTAACTTCTGCACGACGTTCTACAAGCCGCTTTTGTGTAATTGGCCTCACTGTAAAATAAATCACGGGTTTTCCCTATCCGTACATCTTACAGGTGTCGCCTTTACGAGCTTCACCGATAATGAACCAGTCACAAGGACAAAACGCAGGAAAATATTGCATGAGCGGCATATCCAGAAATTCACAAGCGGACGAGTTACGTATTACCACTGTGCAGTTCGATATGCGAGGATCGACGCCTGCGGAGAATTTGTTATTCATCGAAAATATTTTGAGAGACCAGAAAAATCGCCAAGACCTTATTGTGTTACCGGAAGTATTTACCACGGGTTGCATTGCCAATGCCCGGGAATTTGCAAGCGCTCCTAACGGTGAGATCTACGAATGGCTACGTTTTCAGGCAGCACACTATAATTCCGATATCTGCGGAAGCGTGATAATTAAACACGAGGATAACTACTACAACAGGCTGTTGTGGGCAACGACGGATGGCACTATCCACGAATACGACAAACGGCATTTGTTCCGCATGCTGGGGGAACATTTAAGGTACAAATCCGGTGAAGAGCAATTGCTTGTATCTTTAAAAGGGTGGCGAATAGCGCCATTTATTTGTTACGACCTGCGCTTTCCGGTGTGGATGAGGAACTGCGAAAATTACGATCTCGCGGTAGTTGTTGCCAACTGGCCAATGCAACGCCGTGAACACTGGCAAGCCTTACTGCGCGCGCGAGCCATTGAAAACCTCTGCTTTACTCTGGGGTGTAATCGAATTGGCCTTGACGGGTTTAACAATCAGTACAGTGGCGACAGCCAGCTTTACAATGCCAACGGTGATCTATTAATGAACCTTGGCAACCGCGACTATGTGTCAACAACGAGCATTAATCTAGCCGACCTTAAAAAGTATCGTGAAAATTTTCCCGCATTTCTAGACCGGGATTCTTTTCATATAAACGCTCAATTTAACGATACCTTAGGCACAAACCTACATAAAACTGGCTAGCCAAAAGGAATGCAAAAAATGAATGCGCCTGTGAAACAAATACGACCGCGCTTTATTCCTGAATCAGGATCTGCTGACTGGTTTAAATCGAACGACTCTATCTACTACTGTCGCTTTAATGTGCAGTACTACAACGATATTTACTACGAACAATGCATCGTGCACTTTCCCGAAAATATTCGTAAAGCGGTGCCAAAGCGACGAGCTGAGTTTCTAGCGGGTCGTTTTTGTGCCAAACGAGCGCTGGAATCTATCATGACATCGCCGCCGGATATTGGCATTGGGGCGAATCGCAACCCTATTTGGCCCGATCAGGTCATAGGATCAATCAGCCATTGTGATTCCAGTGCGGTCGCTGTCGTGAGTAACTCGGCAGATATTTCAGGCATAGGAATAGACATTGAACACGCGATAAGTGATACGACAATTAAAAACATTCGCTCGCAAATTGTTCTTCAAGATGAAATAAAGCTGTTTATCAACTCGCCGCTTAATGATACGACTCTGTTTACAATTATTTTTTCGTTAAAAGAAAGCTTTTTCAAAGCCGCCTACCCTAGGGTAAAACGGTATTTTGATTTCGACGCGGTCACTGTTCTTCAAATAGAGGTTAAAACCCAGAAAATATTGTTCAGGCTGAATTACGATCTCCATACAAGCTTACAAAAAGGCATGTTGTTTCGCGGCGAATTTCATATGATCGATGAAGCGCGCCTCGCAACGTTAGTCACAATTCCTGAAGAAATCATCGCTTAAGAGTGTCTTTTGTTACAGTTTCATATTTTATTTTTACTGGCAAAATACAAGTCTGTTGCACAACTCAAGAATTGAATTAGAAAAGTACCCGTTACTCAAAGGATTACCTCATGCTTAGCAATTGCGAAATAGCGCACCCGACACATGATAACACGGTAGACATTCCTGAACGGACTGAATGCCTAAACCTTATCCAGCACTCTGATATTTCAAGCACCGCCAAAACTGTAATTTCCGGGCTACGTAACGACGATGTTGTAATTGTGCAGAATGTAGCAGCTGAACTGGCCGACACCATACTGGCTGAAGTCGCAGATCAGCTCGGTTTGAAGTCGCAGTTGGAGGTACAGTCAGGTTTCGCCGCAATCAAAGGCCACAGAGACAACATCGGCACTTATTTTATGACAGTGAATAAAACCGCCGATTATGAGTTCATTGGCCCTCACTCAGAAGGCACCCAATTCACAGATATGCACTTGGCTTCAATGTACTGTTACGAAAATGACACCGACGGTGGCGAGTCCGTACTGTTGCACGTCGATCAAAACAGTGCTGCCATTGCTGATTTCAAAGAAGTCGTTTGGAAAATACGCCTTATCAATCGCGAATTAAGTCCCGCAGAGAAGGCTCTTGCGAAAATGAAATGGCAAATTAATATCCCCGAAGACATTTTAAGTGATAACGATCAGGTACTGCGCCAACGCGAAAGTTACGAGGAAGGTATCGAACTTTATGAAGTTCTTGCAAAAACTCCCATGAGCTATTCGAAAATACTTGCCAGGCAAGTTAAAGTATTCTGGGATAACATCTCCAGTGCAGATCGCAGCTCAGTTACACAATACCGCAAGTTTCTCGAAACTGAAGGCTTGTTAAAACTCCCCCCCGGGGGCGCGACTACCCAGCAACTCGATCATTCAGACCATCGCCGCATTTGGGATTCCGATTTAAGTTACGAAGCCATTTTCGACGGTAAATTAATACGCAAATTACGACCCGGTGAACTGGTATTTATCAACAACCTCACTTGGACGCATGCAATCGCAAACTGGACGCCAAAATCAGGTACTCGCAAAATAGCCGTCGCCTTCGCTTAAGCAACTAATAGGTTTAGGTTTAAGCAACTAATAGGTTTAAGCAAGCTCTTCCAACCCGACTCACCAACACCCATCCCCCTTAGTGGTGTTTGTGCGTCGGGTTTTTTTATCGTTCACGCATATCATTCCTATTAACGATAAAAGACGAAAAGTTTTAGATTTTCAATGCCAAGCCCTTAGTCTCAAAAATCCTCTTTTTTCATTAAATATCTGTTTAAACCAACGGCTAGAAATCTACGCCACTAAAATGATCTCGCACTCACACAGTGCTCAAATTAATGTGCGTTATCGGAGGCCTGCAGCTAGGAGGCCACGGTCGCTTAAGAGTGTTAAAGCACGCGTTGAGTGACAACGGGGTAGCTCCGAGGCATTCCCACCCCAGCTAAAAGGTACCCCCCTCAAGCTTTTAGCTTCAACGTTGCAGGTTTGAGGTACCCCGTTCAAGCTTTTAGCTTCAACGTTGCAGGTTTGAGGTACCCCGTTCAAGCTTTTAGCTTCAACGTTGCAGGTTTGAGGTACCCCGTTCAAGCTTTTAGCTTCAACGTTGCAGGTTTGAGGTACCCCGTTCAAGCTTTTAGCTTCAACGCTGCAGGTTTGAGGTACCCCGTTCAAGCTTTTAGCTTCAACGCTGCAGGTTTGTGGTACCCCGTTCAAGCTTTTAGCTTCAACGCTGCAGGTTTGAGGTATGCCGTTCAAGCTTTTAGCTTCAACGTTGTAAGTTTGAGGTACGCCGTTCAAGCGTTAAGGTGCAGGGTTGCAACGTCGAGGCCCCCCCTTGAGTTTTTTCGGTTCGATGTCGCAGGCTTAAGGTACCCCCCTCACACTTTTAGCTTCAAGCGTGGATGTTTGAACACTCTCTCTTATAGTTTTAAATTCAAAGTTGGATGTGCGAGATACCCCAGAGGAAGGTGGAGGTGGGAAATGGATACTAGCGCTTTGGCAGTGCTCGTGGCGTTACATAATGTACAAAACAGGCCCTAAGTAAAAAGGGCCCATAAAGAGCCCTTAAATACGTTTATAGATATGTTGCCAATTAGCAAATATCTTTACTCATAGTGAAGTGCATCACCGGGTTCAACGCGAACTACACGAGCAGCGGGAATAATTGAAGCAACCATAACCAGTCCCCCTACGATACCCGCCACGGACAACAAGATGAGAGGCAACATAGATTGAATACCGAATATCACCTGAGCAAGCCCATAAACAGTTACCAGCCCGAGCAAACCGCCCACACCAAGCCCCACCACAATGTAAAGGAATCCCTGCTTAGAAAATATACCGATAATGTTACTCGCTGAGGCACCCAATGCCATACGTATACCAATTTCCTGAGTGCGTACTACTACCGAGCGAGCGATCACGCCATAAATTCCAATGGCTGCGAGAATCACTGTAACCACTGCTATCCAACTAAAAATACTCGTTATGACACCAAATGCACTCGTCGAGCTTTTAACGATTTCGTCCAGCGATTTTATATCAGACAACGGAATGTCACGATCCACATCCAACGATGCTGTTTGCAGAATGCGCTCCATCCGATGCGCTTGGTCTGCAGTTTTAGCAATGACCTTTAACACCGCTGGCGTGTCCTGCTTCAAAGGACGATAGAAAGATGAATCGCTGCGCTGACCAGCGATGGGTGGTGCCTGCAGGATATGAGCAGTTACCCCAACAATGGTCAGCCACTCAGCGTTTGATGTTTCTGGGTTGATTTGAACACGTTTACCAATGACATTTTCGCCGGGCCACATGGTCTGAGCAAATAAATTGTCGACGATCACCACCGGTTCAGATTGCGAGTCGTCGCTTTGATTAAAAAATCGGCCATCGACCAATCGCACATCCATCAGCGAGAAGTAATTATCAGAAACCCAAACTTGTCCCAGACTGTCGTAACTGCCGTTGACCTTAAGGTCGCGATCTTCCAATGCGAAGCTGGTCCCGGCGCCATTTTGACTGGGAAGGGCAGAAGTAAAGGCAACCTTTGCGACTCCACCCTGGTACTTCAACACTTGATCTAGGTTATAGAGATAACTGAAGCGTGCATCTGCAGACTCGTAGCGTTCACCATTTAATTCAACGCTGGCGGTGCTAAAGCCTGATGTTTCAACACCAAAATCGGTATTATTCGCTTCAGAAATACCGGCAATAAATGCACCGCAAACAGTGAGCAAGAAGAACGAAAATACCACTTCGGCTCCCACCAATATTTTTGTGATTCGACTATTACCTGCAGCCATAGAACCTTTGGCACTGCCGGATAAAATGGCTCCAGGATCACTGCGTGCTACGGATAATGCGGGGCCTGTGCCAGACACCAACCACAACAAAAGTGCAAACAGCAGAGCCGCTAAAACAGTGTCTAAACGCCAGCTCCAACTCATCCAAAATGGAATATTATCGGCGTTCCCGGCGACAAGTTCGACCGACGCAGCAACCAATTGCATGCCGAATCCGGCAATGATCAAACCTACGAAGGTACCAACCAAGCAAATCACTAAGAATTCCATGAGCACACGTTTCACAATAGCGAGCTGCCCGGCCCCCATCGCACTTCGCACCGCCATTTCCTGAGATAATTCATTTGCACGAATCAGTAGCAAATTCCCCATATTCATACAAACCAACAACAGTACAGCGAAGGTTGCTCCAATCAACAGGTAGACGGAAGACATAATATTGGCAACAAACATGCGCGTGTAGGAGACCGCAGAGAGGTCGCGATTGCCATACTGGTTGGGATAATCGGCTGCCGCTTGACGGGCTAAACGTTGCAGTTCACCGGTAGCGAGGGACAGCGAAGCAGAAGGCTTTATAACACCCACGGGGGTAATATCAGGGCCTTCACCTGGCTGCGGATTGCCGGTGAGCTGCAGCGGCAACCACATATCGTGATTGACTGGGAACTGAAAGCCTTCTGGCATCACACCCACAATCGTTCTCACCTTGCCATTTATTCGACTCGAGCGCCCAATAATATCGGGGTTAGCGGCGTAGTAATTGCGCCACACCTTCTCGCTGATCAACGCCACAGGCTCAGCATTCGGCACCTCATCCGCAGACGTGAGGCTGCGACCCATAATTGGTGAAACCTGAGTAATTTGCAAAAGGTTGGCGGTAATATCGGCAGCTGCATATTGCTCGGCTACCTCACCGTCACTTAAGGTTGCACGACTGAAAACGAAACCTCCAAATTCACTGTAATGGCGACTGTTGTCCCGAAGGTAACTGTATAAGTAGGCATCTATTCCGCCGATACCCTTCATTGATTGCGAGTCACGATCTATGGCTTTCACAGTAACCATTCGATCGCCCTGTTTATAGGGTAGCGGGTTAAACGCCAAATCTGACACCACAGAATACATAGTGACAGAAACCCCAATGCCCAGAGAGATAACCAATACGCACAATGCTGAAAAGGCGACATTTTTCTTCAGTAGGCGCATTATAAAATTTATTTCAAGATCCATATTCATGGTGATCACCACCCTTTAGGTTATATTGACAAGGGTAAATTAACCCACTGCTGCAACAGGCATAGGTGCTGACATTTCCTGCATACCATCATCAACAATTTGACCATCACTCAAGGTCACAATTCGCTTGGCGTAATTGGAAAAGGTCGTATCGTGGGTAACCATCACAACTGCGCTGCCTTGCTCGTTTAAATCATTGAGTAATTCCATGATGGTGTGCGCATTTTTTGAATCCAGATTACCCGTGGGTTCATCGGCAAACAAGATTGGCGGATTACCAACTATTGCACGAGCTATTGCAACACGCTGCTGTTGTCCACCGGAAAGCTGACTGGGACGGTGTGAAGTTCGATGATCCATACCGACTTTTTTTAAGGCTTCCATAACCATGGGGGTACGATCTTTTTTACTAATATCGCGTCGATAACGCAGCGGCAACTCTACATTCTCGAACACAGACATATCACCAATCAAATTAAACGCCTGAAAAATAAATCCTATTTTTTCATTGCGAATGCGGGTACGACCGCGCTTACCCAAATTGCTGATATCCTTGCCCTCAAATACGTATTTACCAGATGTTGGCGTATTCAACAAACCCAGAATAGACAATAGTGTAGACTTACCACAGCCCGAAGAACCGCATATCGAAATATATTCGCCGTCATAAATGGTAAGACCTACATCTTTCAAGGCCCAGGTTTCAATTTCTTCGAGTTGGTAGACTTTACAAACATCCGCCAGCTGTACTAATTCTTTGGTTTCCATAGTGTTCACCTTAAATATTTAATTGAGTAAAATCCGTGAATAATCGTTCCAGTCACTGCTATCGGAAACAATAATGCGATCTCCCGCAGTCAATCCGCCCAGCACTTCAATATGATTAACTGATACCTTGCCTACTTTTACATTGGTAAGTTCGGCATAGCTTTGGTCGCTATCAAGGCGGTAAAGGCTAATAGTGTCGTTGGCGCGCGCGAATGCAGGCTTGTCGACATACAGTACTTTTTTCAATTCAGCGGTATAAATTAGCGCATCTACGGGAAGGCCGGGTCGTACAGGTACCTTATTATTTTGCTCGATAGACACATCAACGATGACATTCCCGGCGACTACGGTAGGATCGACACGTTCCACCTGACCGGTCAGGTATCCGACACGTGTATTGATTTCAACGCGTTGCCCGACATGAACCTCACTTGAACGTAGCGCCGGCACTTTCAATTCTGCGTACAAAGCCTCTGGCTGAACTACTCGGCCTAATTGTTCCCCGGGGGCAACCGGCTGACCCACTTTGTAGGGCATCTCTTGTACAACACCATCAATGCCCGTAATAATTTCTAAGTTTGCCACTTGCCTGCGCGCGCGAGTCAGTGCATTTTTAAGTTGATCTTCACTGGCTTTGCTAACCGCCATCATAGATTCAGCATTAGCGACAAGCTTGTCATACTTTTTCTTTTCAATTTCGTATTGCCCTTCCTGCTGACGAAGGTCAACTTCGGCTTTACGTAATTTAATAGCGGCACTGGCATTCCCGAGTTCACGCAACGCAATGACTTCCATTTGTGTTTTTTCTTTCGTGAACTTGGCTCGCAGCACAACGGATTCCTGGTTTAGCAAATCTCTTTCGAGATTAACTTTTTTGGACATGGTATTGGCCGTGGCGCCTTCCCATGCTGAAAATGCACTTTCGACGGCCTCCTCGAGCGCCGGATTAGTCATGCGTAACAGGACCTGTCCCTTTTCAACCTTATCACCCGGTTTGACCAACACTTCAGCAACACGACCATTTACCTGCGCCGTTAACCATTCGATATTGCGCGGTTCTAAAGAACCGTTGGAGTTTACGGTTATATCGAGATCACCCGAGGTGACCTCGCCTAACATTACTTTGCTTCTATCGACTCGCTTTGCATTAAAATCTACCGATGCCAGTACGCCACCAATCGCCATAATGCTAAACACGAGCACACTGGAGTAGACTAAGCGTTTGCTCAGTCGCGACGATTTTTTCTGTTTGATTACGTCCATAATCCGACCCGTTTAAAAAAGTAAAATTTTGGCGTAAGCGCGTCCATTGTCGAAATATCGAATCTCGACACATAGAGAACAAAGAATTTATTACGAACTTACGCGGTGATTGTCACTAGCTAGTAAAGCACAGCTGCCATTTAGGGACACCTGTCAGAAGTAACACTCCTCCAGCTCTACCAATGCTGATTTTTCGTGTGGCTTTAGGTACCCCCCCGTCACGGCATCGTCGAAAAATGCGTCATAATTCGAATCGCTAAGACAATTTGCGGTAACTGCGATTGAATGTGACAGCATGCGAGTGGTGTGCCACCAACCTGATGGCACAAATATCAATCCGCCGGGTTTGACGACGACAACTTCAGGTTCTGCGTGTTTGAACAACGGGAACCGGATAGGGTCGACTTTACGCATATCACCCATTAGGGAGTTATTGGGCTGGCGCGGGTTAGGATACAAGTACGATGTTTGATTCGGCGGGTAGATCGTAAACTCCTTCTCGCCGCAGACCTGCACTACAAATGCGTGCAAGTGGTACGCATCATAGTGGAGGTTGGGGAATACACCGCCCTTGCCACAAATCAACAATTCCAGTAGGCCATAGTCTTCCGTAATATCAATGACTTTCCCCAGGCGTTCTACAAGAAAGGGATTGCACAAATACGACCCACCCGCATATTTCAGATTGGTATCTATATCACCAAGCAGCTCAGGAAAAAACCGGGGAATGCTGGTACCTGTCAGATAGTGAGAAGGCGATACTTCACTGGAGGCTGCTACCCGTGCCAAGAATTCGCCCATAGTGATGCAATCACCGTTTACCAGCACAACTTTTTCTTTGAATTTCTTGGTGAAATATGGCAACGACCATTTATTGTAAGCTGGCCACTCCAGTGCAACATCTTCTACGATTACCGGTTTTAATGGGTTGAGGTATTCTTCCTCAAACTCCGCTTTACTTAAATTGGAGCGTCTATCGATTTTCATTGGTTATTCCTTTTAGAAATTATTTTAGAATCAACCCCTAAGCCTCATTGACAGCGAGTGCCTCGTCCTGCTCAGTTGCGTCACCGGCATCAACAAAGGCTCGTCTCATATCACTACTAAACATAACTAAAAAGGAGAAAGAAGCGAATATCACCCCACCAACCCAAAAGAAACGGGACATGTCTTGTCCGAGTTGATCAATGAAAACCCCAGCAACAACTACGTTAACTAGGATAACAACAGAAGTTAATGAATTTAATAAGCCAAAAACACGACCGCGAAATTCCGACTCGGTGTTCAACTGTATACCAACTTTAATAACCACCGCGAGGTAACCCAGGAATAAACCCGACAGGCAAATATACGCCATAGCAAGGAAGGGGTTAAATGCCGTACCCAATAGCGCCAAACCTCCACCGGTACCTATGATTGATATCCAGACGGCATGTTTTTTGTGTTTGTCTGCCACTTTTACAAACCCTGAGCAAACATTACCAAGAATCACACCAACGAAAAGCGCGGCCACAATAAATCCGTACCAATCTGAGGTAACCCCGAGTGTGTTTTCAACATAAAACGGCAACACAATTACCAGAGGAGCAAACGGAACTTCCGCTATCACTGAACAAATTAATAACATAACTAGACTGCGATGGTTACGAACATAACTAACCCCACCGCTCAAATCACCGCGTATTTTTGAAAGGGCTTTTCCTACTTCTGCTTTTTCTTCACTGGACTTTCGATGTGATTCATCGACTTTTATGAAGCTTTCAGATAACCCGGAAAATATATAAGTTATTCCATCGACAATAATGGTTAACGGCGCTCCGATAATGCGAAACAGAACGCCCCCTAAAATATTTCCTATCAATTTCGAACCCTGGGTAATTCCATCCAAAGCACCACTGGCAGGGGCCAGTTTGTCTTTGGGCACGATATCTGGCAACAGTGCCGTTGATGCAGGGCCAAAAAACGCCCCCACCGATCCGCCAAGTACCGTGATACAAAAAGCAAGAATAATAATGGTATTAACTGGCACCAGCTCGAAATACATCAGGCAACCAAACCCTACATTAGCAAGGCCAATCAATAAATCTCCAAATACAATGATTTTCTTCCGGGATATGTTGTCGGCCAGCACCCCACCAAAAGGGTTTAACAACATTCCCGGTACGATCGCTGCCACACCGAGCAGGCTGACGAGCAACGCCGATTCAGAGACATTTTTCAGCCAAAACAACATCGCCGCCATGCTCATGGCTGTACCGATGTGGCTGACAGTCTGCCCCTGGAACAGCAGCAGATAATTTCTGTTGAACAATTTACTATCAGACATTTTCAGACATCCTTTTAAAGTTTGTGAATTTTCCGATCGTCGGAATCCACGAGCATACTGACGATTTTAAGTGTATTAGCGAGAATGTTTTCGGCACTTTCGCGTTTAAACAGCGCCTTATTGAACGATAATTCACAGCGGTAACAATCTTGATGCTTTAACACAATTGCACACAGATCATTGTGATTTTCGACGGCTTTATCACAATCCCTAATGGCGTTTACATCCAAGCCATCCAGCAGCAGCTTGTCATCGCTGTTGTTTAAGCCATCCAGATACTGAAATTGGACAGAAGAAATCACATCGTGAATAGTGGTACGTTCGGACATGCCTTCGGTAGCTGCGAAAATATTCAGGTCACGATTTCGGTAGGAAGCGCTTATCACTTCCTTCGCGTTTAAGAAATATTCAAACAGATTTTGATTTTTGGAGACAGGTATATTGATTACCATCCAATTGAGAAACGCACCAACAACATTTTGTAACTCCGATCTATCGCGATCTGCCTGAGGCGACGACAGCAACAGATGTTCATCGCCACCGTATAAAAACAAAGCCAGTCGGTAGGCTGCGACAAAAACACTGTAGTTGGTAACACCCTCTTGCGCCGTAAACGCACTGAGTTTGTTATTAAGATCGGTTGGAAAATTTGCAGTGATTGTCTGCAATTCTCGGCTAACTGATGGCCCTCTCTCTCCATCGCAAGTAATCTTGCTGTGCACACCACTCAGATTCAATCGACTTCGAAGCTCATCCAAGCGACGCCGGTTCGTTGCTGTTTGAAGGATATTTCGTTGCCAGTAACCGTAATCCGATAATTGAATGGGTAAAGCTTCAATATCATTTTTCTTACCCGCAGCAAAACTACGGTACAAATTTGACAGTTCCTGTTTTACCAGTTTGAGCGACCAACCATCGAAAACAACATGATGGAAGTATCCAACGAGTGCGTGATCCCCATCACCGAGCGTAAGAATTTTTGCTTTCATCAAGGGCCCAGACCGCAGATCAAAACCCGCCTCGGCGTCGTTCGTTATCGTTTGTTGTAGCTTCTGTTCCGCATCTTCCCCGGAAATATCGAGTTCTGCTACTGATAACTCTGGTGTTTTTGCTTGCTCAAAGTAGTAAATTCCACCGTCTTCGACGAAGCCAGCGGACAAGGCATTTTGTCGTGAAAAAATAGCTTGCAGAGCCTTCGTCAAAGCCTTCTTATCGAGATCGCCCCGAATACGCCAGTTAAAAGGAATAATCAAGGTTGTGTCCACTGCACCTTGCGACAAGCCTTCCAGCATCATCTGCTGAAAATGAGACGCCGGTTTACGCACCTCGTCTCCATACGCTTGTAGCTCCATCTCTCCAATACCAGTCATGGCGTCGAGCTTTTCACGCTGACTTATCAACAGTTCCAGTTCCGAAATGAAAGCATCTAGCAGATTTGAAATGGTATTTTCTTCAAATTCTGTGCAACTGTATTCAACCACAGCACACAGTTCCCCGCCTGCCACCAGTGACTTAAACGCGATAGGATATTCTCTGTATCGTTTAACACTGGAGCTAGGTCCGTAATCTTCAGTGTGAACCTCGAACACCTGGTCATTTTTAATTTGGTCACCCTGGCCCAAATAATTAAATATCAGATCCGCTTTCAAATCGTGATCTGTCTTAATAAACTCGGGGTCTTTAGCGATGTATTTTAGAATGCCGTAATCCAGTATGCGGCCGGAGACCTTGTCTAAAATAGTATTTACAGTTTCCAACTGAGCATCTAATCGACGCGATTCGTCCACCGCTCTGACAACGGGCAGTTTAATAGGGTAGGTCGCGGTGAACCAGCCAACAGTTTGGCTTAAATCCATTCGCTTAATTGATGTATCGCGACCGAAGCTCTCCATCATAACAGTAACTGATTCCATGCCCTGCCAGCGGCCACACGCACCAGTAAGCGCGCTCAATAGTAAATTGTTAATCTGAGAACTGTTGTTTTTACCGGCCATTTCCAACAGGCTACGTGTTTGCGAGCGATCTAACTTGCGGAGCATCTGGCTACTGGTTTCATAGGTCGTAGGCACGCAATCTTTATCAGTCTTCAGAGTAGATGTCTGACTTTCAGCCTGGCTTTTCCAAAATGCTTTTGATCCCGCTAAATCGGCGTCAAGCATGTAATTCTCAAGCGCCTCACGCCATTGGCGGAAAGAATTGGTTTTTTCCGGCAACTTGGCTGTGCCCGAATCTCGCCACTGGCGGAAACAATTTGTTAAATCATCGAGGATGATGCGCCACGAGACCGCATCCACAACCAAGTGATGAACAATAATAATCAGTCGTCGGTCACAAACCTGAGGCGTTGTGAAATACAGGGCTCTAACCAAAGAGCCCCGTGTAATATCCATTGTTTCCTGAAATTCAGCACAGGTTGCTTTAACAATCGAATTCTGTTCAGCAGCATCGTCGCTTTCAATTTCGATGGTGTGTACGACTTCATCAAGCAATTGCTCTGTCAAAGCCGTGAAGTGACCGACGACTTCACCATTTTTCTTGGGGTAACAAAGGCGAAGGGCATCGTGACGAGCCAATAGCTCTGCAATAGACGTGCGCAGGCAAGATTCATTAAATTCTTCCGGCGGTAATAGATTTACACTTTGGTTGAAAAAGTGATGCTCAATGTTACCTTCAAAGAAATAGGACTGCACCGGCATCAGTGGCATTTCGCCAGTCAATTCATGCTGTTCAGCGGGTTCCTGATGTCGACTCTGGATCTTCGCCAGGGCCTCGATACTCTGGTATTCAAAGATGTCTTCGACTGCGAAGACTACACCAGCCTCCTTCGCCTTTGAAACGAGCTGTAAGCACAGTATGGAGTCGCCACCAAGTGCGAAGAAGTTATCGCGAATGCCGATTGGAGATACCCCTAATACCGACTCCCAGCAGCGACACAGTTTTTCCTCTAACGCATTTCTAGGAGCAATATACCCTTCATTCGCCACAGCGCTGATATCTGCATCTGGTAAAGCTTTCTTATCCACTTTACCACTCGCACTTAAAGGTATTTTATCCATTACAACAAAAGCAGCAGGAACCATATACTCAGGAAGATTCCCCATGGCAAACTCACGCAGCTCATTAACAATCATATCCTTGTCATGCTGATCGTCGCTGAGTGTGACATAGGCAATAATACGGTCATGTCCTTCGGGGCTCTGGTTCGCTATGGCAACACACTCATTTATGTTCTCAGCCAGAGAAAGTTGACTTTCAATTTCACCAAGCTCAATACGATATCCCCGTACCTTTACCTGATCATCGGCTCTGCCAAAAAATTCCAGCTCGCCATTCGAAAGACGTCTTACCAGATCTCCAGTACGGTAAATACGACTTCCAAGTTTTTCCGCGAGCGGACCATTGATGAACTTTTCGGCAGTAAGATCAGCACGATTGATGTACCCCTGTGCAACTCCAACGCCAGCTAGGCACAATTCACCCATTACGCCGTTGGGAACTAATCGTCCGTCACCATCCATTATCAAACCCGCGACATTATTAATCGGGGTACCTATTGTTACGCGCTCCATATCTTCGGTTAAGCGCTGACAGGTCGCTACTACTGTGTTTTCGGTTGGTCCATAAGCGTTAAAAAGTTTCCGCCCGACACTCCAGGTTTTAGCGAGATTTAAACTAATGGCTTCGCCGCCCACAGCAATAGTGGCAACGCTGTTAAACTCATTTACATCGAGAGAATTTAAAAGTGAAGGTGTAAAGAAACAGTACGAAATGAGATTTTGTTGTACATAGCGGCCGACCGCGCTGGGGTTAGCTATTGTGGTTTCAGGAACCATATGCAACTCGGCTCCGCTTGCCATTGCCATCGCAAAATCCCACGTTGCGGCGTCAAACGTAAATGAAGCAAACTGCAACATTCGAGTTTCATGGCTTATCCCAAACTGATTGCTGGTCGCAATTGCTAGATTTACCAATCCTTTATGACTTAAGCGCACGCCCTTAGGCTTACCTGTCGAACCAGAGGTGTAAATCGCATATGCCAGACTGTCGCCGTTGAGAACATCATCAGACAGTGAAGGCTGGTTTGATGAGTAATTCTCCAACACACCCTCTTTACCAAATTTCAAATCTTGAAATTCAATAAAATTGGCCACCAGATTAGCAATTTCATCGCCATGGCAACCTATCGCAATATTTGCTCCAGCATCTGTTACGATATGCTCCAGCCGGCTTTTTGGGTTTCTCGCATCTACCGGTAAGTAACCACAACCTGCTTTCAAGATACCCAACAGCGCCGTAATCATTTCAATTGAACGCTCGACCGATACGCAAATTAAATCACCAGGTTTTGCACCCTGAGCAGCGATCCAATGTGCCAATTGATTGGAGCGCTTGTCGAGCTCTGAGTAGCTAATGACAGCATCGCCACACACAACGGCGCGTTTACTGCCATGCGTTTGCACTGTTTTTTCAAACAATTCATTAAAGTTCGCCTTAGATTCCGAAATGCCAAGCTGTGATCTGGCGTCCTGGATTAATTGATCTTCTACGCTGGGTGACAGCAAGCTCAATTCTTGCAGAGGGACGTCTGGATTCTCGATAAATTCTGACAACAATTGAATGAAGCAGTCGGCCATATTTTCGACGGTATGATCGTCGAATAATGTTTTGGCGTACTCCCAGTCCACAATAATTTTTTCGGGATATTCCTGAACCCGCATAATTAAATCGAAATTCACCTGAGTTTGCTCAAGCTCCAAAGGCTCAATATTGAGTTCACCCTCGTTTGATTCTGGTTTACGAATGTAGTAATTGAGCACTAACTGGAAAATGGGGTGATGGGACAGGCTGCGCGAGGGATTAAGATCTTCAATCACCAGTTCAAATGGGACATCCTGGTGTTGTTGCGCTGATAGAATTTTATACTTACACTGATTTAGCAGCTCCGAAGGTGTACTAACTTCATCTAAATTGGCGCGCAACGCAATAGTATTGGTAAACAAACCCACCATGTTTTCTGTTTCAATCTGAGTTCGATTTGAAATGGGAGAACCAATAACAACATCCTGAGACCCGCTCATGCGGGAAATCAATGCGGCGTAGACAGCATAGAAAAGCATGTAGTTGGATACGCCTTTTTCAAGCGAAAATCGATTTAGCTTTTCCACAAGTGATTTATCTAAGGGCGTACTGTAAAGTTTGCCAGACGGATCATGTTTCTTGGCTCGTGGTTTATCCAAAGGCAAACTGTGCACTTCAGGTGCGCCACCGAGTAGATCCCGCCAGAATTCCATTTTACTTTCATTAACCACATTAAGCATTCGCTCGCGATGCCAGCTTGTGTAATCCACGAACTGAATGGGCAGCTCGGGTAATACCGTGTTATTACCCGTTAATTTAGCTTGATACAATTGCGCGAGATCGCCCATTAGCACCGATACCGACCAGCCATCTGAGACGATATGATGTTGCGTTACCAGCAGCACATGACGTTGCTCGCCAAGTTTCAGAAGATTCACGCGAATTAGTATATCTTCGCCTAAGTCAAAAGGTTTTTCAGAATCTGCTTTGGCTAACTCGCGAGTAGTCGCGGTTGATTTCTCTTCATCCAGGTGACACAAATCAATGACATTGACTGAAAATTCATAGTTCTGGCGAATACGTTGCGCGACTTGATTTCCTTCCAATTCGACAAACTCAGTTCGCAACGCCGTGTGTCTCTCCACGAGCTCTTCAAATGCGGCACACAACGCCGCCACGTCAAGCTCACCGTTAATCGCATAGGAAGCGCTAATATTGTGTACAGATGAATTGGGATCCATCTTGTACGCAAACCACATACGACGCTGAGCATGTGACAAGGCAAATTCCTGTTGGCCATGATCAGATTTGTAAATCGCTGGAATCCTATCACTGGCATCATTACTGGCCGATTTCAACAGTTCGATCAGGTCTGGCTTATTTTCCTTGAGCAGCAAACGCAGCTCGTTATTTAACTTTCCACCTTTACTGACGACCTTGAGATTATCGCCGACAACTTGCAGGCTGATCTCATTTTCGGCACAAAGATCCAATATTTTTGAAACGCTCATATCGTGTATTCCTCACTCTCACCTTCAACAGTTTCCGCGACAGCGTTAATAGCCACATGCCGAGCCTGAACTATCCAACCTGCCAGCTCTGGAATTGTTTGCAGATCAAACAGCTTTTGGATAGATATCTTTGTGTTGAAGATTTCATTTATTTTTAACCGCATTTTCACCACAAGCAGTGAATGCCCTCCGAGCGCAAAGAAATTTTCGGATGTATCAATATCGTTTTTACCGAGCAGCTCCTTCCAGAGCACAACAATTTGCTCGCTAACTTGGTTGAACTCTTCACCCCCTTTCGCAGCAATATGCTGGGCTAATGAAGCATCGTTTTTTGCTTGATGTGAACTATCTTGAAGGATCGCGCGCTGCAAGGATTCGTCATCGGTAATGACTTCATAGTGCACGCGCTCCCTAAACATGGCGTTGTTTGCTGCAACTAATATCTCAACATTTGATGCAATGCGCTCCACGCTTAAAACTGAAGCATCCATAGGAGCAATAGCGGCCAGAAACAATTTACCGTTCGGTAAATTTTCATCCTGGCGTACAAAGCACTGTTGAATCATGCCTGTAGCCATGATTTCATTTTTCAATACATCCACTAAGTCCGTGGCTTCTTTCCTGGTGGTTTGGTTATGCATAGGTAACATCCTCGTATACTCGCCGTGTGAACTGCAGAAAGCGGCTATATTGGTTTTGATTGGATAACCAGCAACGGAAGATAACAACATAGCGTTCGAATGTTCGCTGTGTACAAGCGAGCTGGTGTTTCTTAACACGATGTAAAGTTCGCCCTTTTCCTCTGCGGTGCAGGGCGTTTCGTTTTTATTAAGCAATACCAGCCCCCATATCTGTGCTGAATCTGCATCGCTTAACAGTAAATCTTCTCCAAGGGCCTTTACAAAATTAATCTGGTTTTTTTGTTGCTGATAAAAATCGTCTGAGGTCGCAATAAGATCGACAAGGATTGCCGAAGGATTCGCCAGCAAAGCTCGTAGCAAGCAGTCCCATCTCGCAGCAATTTCTTCCACGCGCGCGAGACTGAACAATGCCTCGCGGTATTCCCACTCGACCGTGATCTCCTGACCTGAGGATGCGATATCAAGCATCAAATCGTATTTACTGATGTTGTATTCCGACTCCACCCGTTCGAATACGGTATTTCCGGCGACAAAACTCCTGGTCAAATCGGGTTGCATGGATAGCATGATGTTAAAAAGTGCCGGCTTACCGTAGCTTCTCTCTACGCGTAAATTTTCAACAATACGGTTAAATGGGTATTGATCGAACGGCGCCTCCTGGAGAGAGCGATTTTTAATTTGTGCAAACAATGCTGGCACAGTTACTAAAGGTTCAATGTCTTGGCAAAGCACTACATTATTAACAAACAAGCCTACGAGCTTTTCAAACTCCTGCTTGGGTCGCCCAGCAACCGGTGTACCGAACACGATTTTTTGCTCGCCAGTGAGTTGCGAGATAAGTACAGCAAAGCTTGCCCGAAACAATTGAAATAGGGTAATACCCTGTTGACGCGCCAAGTCGTGCAAGCTTTTCGAAAACGCTGAATTAAATGTTTGACGAAAACGTTTACCCCGAAAGGTATCGCGATTCTGTTCAGGGTCAAGATCATTTAAAGCATGCATCTCTGGCCAACCCGAAAGATTCTCCGTCCAAAAGCGAGATGCTTGTGTGTCAATTTTGTTAACTTCCCTAAACTGCCAAGCGGCGAAATCACGGTATTGAACGGCCAGTTCGGGAAGTGATACAGGCTTGTCTTCGAGTAAGGCACCGTAAAGCGCTTTTACCTCCTCCATAACAACACCTAAAGACCAGCCGTCTGCGGCGATATGGTGTAGACACACAATTAAACCGCAATCTCCAACGTTATTTCGCAGGGTCGCAACGCGTATCGAGAGTTCTCGCTCCAAATCAAATGGCTGCTCGGAGAGCCTCGTAGTCATGCGCATTAATTCGTCGTCAAACTGCGAGCCGCTGAATTCGGTGGTGTGTTCAGTAAATTGGAATTGATTGTCAACGACCAGCGATTTCGGGTCGCCATCAACCAAGGTATATACGCTTCGAAGCACCTCGTGACGTTCGACCAGAATCTTGAAGCTCTCTTCAAGTATTTCCAAATCTGGCTCACCTTGCAGCCTTATTGCGCCAGCAATATTAAAGCTGGAAACATCTTCTTCCAATTGATTAAGGAACCACATCCTCTGTTGCGCATAACTTAATTCAGCATACTTTGACGCCGGCAAGCTTGTTATCATTGATTCACTGTCATCATCCTTACACTTACTGGCGATCAAATTTTCCATGTCGTGAAGTCGGGGGGATTGCCATATATCGTGGGAATGCAAGCGCACCCCAAAGTGTTTGTTGATTGCATTAATCAGCCGGATCGCCAACAGCGAATTGCCGCCCATTGTTAAGTAATCCGCCTGCGCGCTGTCAACCTCACAATTCAGGTTCTCACGCCACAGTACGGCAAGTTTTTCTTGATTATCTGTTAAGGCGTGTGCGGTTGGCTCAGCTGCCAGTTTTGACGGCTTCGCCACAGACTCTAATTTTTTAAAATCAACTTTTCCGTTGGTTGTGAGAGGCATTGTTGCAACAAAATACACATTCGACGGAACCATGTATGCTGGAAGCTTTTGTTCACATAGACATTTGATAGCGAACCTAGCGTGTTCTTCGCTAGACGAATCGCTTAAACAAACATAGGCGGATATCTGCTTATTATCAGGATCTGTACCGGTCAACCCAACAGCGCAGCTTTCCGTACATTCAGCCAGTTGAATAACTGAGCGTATCTCATCAAGTTCGATTCGGTAACCACGTAATTTCACCTGATTATCGAGACGTTCAACAAAATGTAAATCGCCGTTTTTATCCAAATAAACACGATCGCCAGTTCTATAGAAATAGCCATCGCCTAATTCAGGGACTTTGATAAATCGCGAAGAAGATTGCTCAGGATTGTTAATGTAGCCCTTTGCAACCGTTGGTCCGCCAATATAGAGTTCACCAGTAAAACCGGCCGGTACTATATTTTTATCACTATCCAACACATAGAGGCGAACATTATCATTAGCACGACCTATCGGCAGAATTCCGGTACTTTCCAGAGGTTTTCCCGGTCGATGCTTAATGAGGTACTGGGTTACACCTACCGTAGCTTCCGTAGGCCCATACTGATTAATAAATGTCGCGGCCGGCAACAACTCATCCGCCCACGTTTTCATCAACTCTGCCGGCAGTGGTTCACCTCCCACGATAAAATGATGACGAGCCAGGGGGCTTCGAATTACCTCTTCAACGTAGCGCAACGCGCTTAAGTGGGAAGGTGTTAGGGTGAACATTGTTGGTGAGTCAGCAGCCATTAGATAGCGGGGTAATTCCTCGAGCAGGCTGTTGTCGTCGGCTATAAGACGTAAGCTTTTACCGTGACACAAACCCGGCAAAACCGCATTAATTGAGGCGTCGAATACTAATGGCTGCGCAACAACAACCCGCTCGACATGCTCTGGCACGAAGGCATACTTTGCGAAGCTTAAATAATTGGCCAGATTAGAATGGGTAACCATAACCCCCTTGGGGTTACCGGTTGAGCCAGAGGTAAATAAAATATACGCAAGGCCATCTTCTTTAATCTCACACACCAAAGGGCTGGTTGACTGCTCCGACAATACTATTTTCGTATCCGGGTTATCCAATACCAAAATACCGCACTGCAAAACAGAAATTTTATCTTTCAACTCAGCACAGCTAATGATTTTGTCAAAATTAACTGTTTGGTGAATGTATTGAGTTCGTTCGACAGGGTTCGCGGTATCCAATGGCACATATGTGATTCCTGCTTTTAAACAGGCAATCATACTTACCAGCATTTCCGAGGATCGAGGCAGGTACAGACCTACACATTCCACGCCCTCGGTAACAAGATAATTACCCAGTTGGTTGGTAAGCTCGTTAAATTCAGAAAATGTTAGTGAAGCGAAATCATCCGCAATTGCCACCTTATCTGGATATAGCGACAAGCCTGTGTTGAGCATACTGCGTGTTTGATACTGGTCTACTTTTTCACGCGAAGGATTTGCTAGCACACTGTCGATTTTTTCAATGTCTTCTTTGCCAACCAAACTGATTTGCCGTAAGGAAAGACCCGGTGCAAGCACTGCATTTTCAACAAAATTTAAATACGCTTTGATAAGGCTTTGAATATAATCACTGGCGAAATGCCGCTTGCTATAGTTACACTCCAACAATAAGCCATCATCCAGTTTTGTAAAATTGAATAACAAATCTGACGCAGCAAACTGCTTGGGAAAAATACGATACTCACTGTGCAGCTCTGCAAACTTAGGCACCGGCATATCAACATTATAGTTAAAGGAGGTTCGCAATACTCCTTCGGGAATTGCCCGCCCCTCTGCAACGAGCTCTTCCAATACCACAGCATAAGGCGCTTCCTGCCTGGCTAACCCGTCAATCATCGCTTTTTTAGTAGAGTCTATAAGCTTCTCTAATGAAATGTCCCCCGATACATGATTAAAAATGGGTACTATAGAGGTGCAGTGCCCAACCAATTCTGAGAATTCGCTCGTATAACGACCACTGGTAGAAATAGGCACAATAAACGTCTGATTGCCAGAAATTTTATGGAGAAACGCTACATAAGTGCTGTATAGAAACATATTCAAAGTACAACGATTTTCGCGCGCCAGCTTTTCGAACGATGCGAGTTTCTCGGCCGATAACTTTGCAAATTCACTGTAGCCTTCAAACTCGCCTGCTTTAGGATTACCACCACCGGCTGGTAATTCAACAGACTCCACAGACTGCTCAAACGCCGTTTTCCAATAGCCTATTTTGACCCGCATTTCTGAATTGCTTTGGAGTTCATTATTCAGTTGTTCAGCGTAATCTCGGAAATTGGGTGCTACCCCTAATTGATCTGGCAATGTCGATTTATAAGCGTTGTACAGGTCTGCTAATTCTTTTAATAGAACAGCTTGCGACCAGCCATCGCAAATTAAATGATGTGTCTGCATTAAAAGCAGATGACGATCTTGTGCTAAGCGAGCGATTCGAAAACGAACCAAAGGGCCCTTATCTAAAATAAAAGGGTTATTACTCTCCTGACGAACCCAATCACTGGCTGCAATATCATCGCAGACCGATTCGTTTTCACTTAATAATACGTAAAGCGCATCTAACGAAGGGTTTTGTTCGACGAGTAAATTACCGCTTGATTCGTCATAAATTGCGCGCAACATTTCGTGCCGCGTTACCAGCTCTTGCAATGCATTACGCAAGGCCTGGCGATTTAAGTCGCCTTGCATCTCAACAACAAGACAATCGGAGTATGCTCGTGAGGCATCGTCGTCGGCGACACACAACTCAAGCATATGCCTTAATGCGATAGTTGAAATCCCATCTATAACATTATGATATATATTCACGCAAACCTCTCCTGTCAAGACATGTAATTAACGTGTTATCTAAAGGGCTTCGACTGAATATGACATAGCGTTCTCTCGATTTTTCCCGGGAGGACTACTGTCATTACGGGTGATTTCAGACGCATTTGGCAAACCACTAGCAAGTGTTGTCTGGCCAAACGCAGCTTGCGCAGCGGCTAATATGATTTGTTGTAACTGTTCTATAAAACGCTCATCCATGCTTGTTGCGATAAAACAGTTTCGACCCTCCCATACATACACACCACGATAAATCAGTTGTTGATAAAACGGCTCAAGGTTGCGATTACTTTTGAATCTAAAAAGCGACCCAAAATGAACCACCTCAACTGGAAGCTGCAGATTTTCGAAAGCGGCATTTAGTGATTCAACGAGTACATGGGTGCGCTCGTTTAAAGCACTGTACATGGCTTCGCCCTGGCTTTTAATTTCCTTCAACACCGAATAACTAGCAGCCATGGCAAGCGAATTTTTGTTATAGGTTCCAACAAACATAATGCGCTTGGAAGCAGGTAACGATTCGTCATCAAAACGCCATTGACCGCCATCAATCATGTCCATATATTTCGATTTTCCGGCAACAGCGGCTACAGGAAGGCCTCCACCTATTATTTTCCCGTAGGTAACAATATCTGCCTGTACACCAAAATATTGTTGCGCGCCACCTGGCAAGATTCGAAAACCGGTAAGCACCTCATCGAAAATCAGTGGCACATTCACTTCTAATGTGAGCGCACGGAGTTTGTGTATAAAATCTTTTGGTTGCAATTCTGGTCGTCTGCTTTGCACCGGTTCCACAATTACACCCGCTAGCAAATCTGCATTTTGTGCAATATAGTGCAACGCAGAATCTTCCCCGTATTCCAACTCAACAATATTTGGTTTTTCTGTACCTTCCGATAAGCTTGGAAGCACACCGTCAAAGTGTCCGTGGTAAGAATTTTTAAACACTGCTATGGTAGATTTACCTGTCGCCGCTTTCGCGAGCCGAAGTGCTACCATGACTGCTTCCGAACCGGTATTGCAAAATGCAACCCTTTCTACACCTGTCAGCTCACATATCAGAGTTGCGACCTCTCCGGCCAATCGAGATTGGGGACCAATCTGCAATCCATTTTGGATTTGCTCTATAAGTGCTTTTTCAACAAACGGGGGTTTATGTCCAAACAACAAAACACCAAAACCCATACTAATATCCATAAATTGATTGCCATCAATATCGGTAAAGTAACTCCCATCTGCGTGAGTCCCCACAATGGGGTAAGTAAACGCCTTGGTATCTGGTCGCAAACCCGCAACCGCCCGGCTATCGGCGAGATGTCTTCGATTCTTTTCAGCGCTGCGTCGTGAACCGCTGGTTCGCTCCACGTAATTGTGTGTAAAAAGTTCTCTTAAGCCGGTGTCATCCCGTTTCTGGTTCTTTGTTTGAGATGTGATGGAAGATGGCTTTACTGTTTGATAATGATTTTCTTCGAGTGCAGCCTTGGGAGATAACTTTTCAAGGTGTGACGTTTCGGAAGCAGTATTACCGGAGCTGAGATCTTCGAGCCTGTCATCGTCCGGTACGGAGCGTCTTGCTTGTGCGTTCACATAGTCTGCAATTTTTCGCAAGGTATTTAATTCATCAAACAACTGTGTTTGGGAAATAGTGACACAATATTTATCTTGGATGAGCTTAACCACGGTTAAAAACGCCAGAGAATCCAACCCTAATTCGATGAGGTCAGCATCCAAATCGATTTCCTCAGAATCAATACCCGTTGCGGAGGCCAGCGCTTCGAGAATATGTGCCACTACTTCCGAGTTGTGTCCGGTATTGGTCGATTCGTGTCTGTTATCGCTTAATTTTGATTCTTGTGCTTGATCGAACTCTGAAATACCTATTTCGCTGTTTTGCAAGCTTGTTACTTCAGGAGATTTATCTTTCTTGATCTGCCCTGGGGTAGTCAAATTTGAAGCGTTTTGCTGTTTATCTGCGGCGCGGGCACCCAACCAATATGGGGTTAATGCGAAGGGATATGTAGGCAGACTTAAACGAGTAGGTTTTACTGAACTACCGTATATTTCCCACAAGGGTAGCCATTCAAACTTAACACCGGTTGCCCAGACCCTTGCAAGCTTGTCCCATTGGCCAAGCTTGCACCACTCAGTAAATAATAAACGTGCGTCGTCATCTTCAAAATACGATCGATCACTCGATGCCTGATTGACTTCACTGCTGATGTACACGCTGGCAGATTGTTCCCCTGCAAGATAAGCTGCTATCGCATCCATCAGCTGTTTGAGATCAGAAGCAACAAAGCACACACGACAGGGCATTTGCGCGCGACCCGTTTGCAGAGTGTAGGAAACACGCACTAAATCCAGTGACGAATCGCTGCCGAGATAGCGGCGCAAGCACTCGGCAGCTATATGCAACTGCTTCACGGTTTTAGCCGATACCGGGAAAAGCAATTCACCTGGAGCCTGCTCAGTTGAATTTTTGGCTTGTAAAATATTTGGAAGCGACTCGAGAATTGCATGGGTATTCGTACCACCCAGGCCGAATGAACTTAGCGCTGCACGGTTACAAGGGTATGACGTTGAGTACTGTCTGGCCTTCGTGGCCAAATAAAAGGGCGAATCAGAAAAGGGGATTTCGCTATTGGGATTTTCGCAATTGATTGTGGGAGGAATGGTTCCGTGCTTGAGAGAAAGCGCAACTTTCACCAACCCCGCCAACCCCGCAGCGCTATCCAAATGCCCGATATTGGATTTCGCCGAACCAATCGCACAGAATTGCCTGTCTTCAGTAAAACGCCGGTACACATCAGAAATAGCTTTTACTTCTACCGGGTCACCCAACTTCGTTCCTGTTCCATGCGCCTCAACGTATTCAATACTACCGGGGCTGATTCCCGTTTTCTTCAAGCAGTTGGCAATCACCTCAGTTTGGCCGCGATATCCAGGAGCGTAATAACCGACTTTATCTGCACCATCGTTATTGATTGCTATACCGCGTATTACGGCATACACATTGTCACCATCGGCAATCGCCTTATCGGCGCGCTTTAGCAGTAGCACTGCAACCCCCTCTCCGGCGACCATACCATCTGCGTTTTCATCGAAGGCCCGCAGATGGCCGTCACTGGAAAAGTTCATCCCCGGTTGATGAATATAGCCAGGCACTTGATTTGCCAGAATAGAGGCAGCCCCAACTAAAGCCTGATCGCAATCGCCGCTTAAAATGGATTTCGCCGCAGAATCAAGTGCTATTAGGGAAGAAGAACAATTGGTGTGAACAAAAACACTGGGACCTTTTAAACCCAATTTATGCGAGATCATGGTAGGTGCGGTACCACTTTGTGATAACACCCAGGAAGAATATACATTCAATTCCAACGCGTTAGCGTTGCTGTTCCGATCCCCTCCGGCAAGCGCCTGATAAAAACTCATTCCAGCAGATACAAATACACCGGTATTAGTCAACTGCTCCACACAGTATCCTGCATCCTCGATTGCTTTCCAGGAATGCATAAGGAGATGACGATATTGGGGATCGATCAATTCCGCATCTTTCGGAGTGATATTAAAAAACTCCGGATCAAATCCAGCTTTGTTAGCCACTGCAGCCTGAACAGGGACATAGTTAGGGTTTGCCAAAAGAGCCTCACTAACACCCGCTTCACGCAATTCCTCAACGCTTAATACACGAACACTCTCTTTTCCTGAAAGTAGGTTACCCCAAAATTCATCGGTGGATTCTGCTCCGGGAAATGTGCCCGACATTCCCACAATCGCCAAACAATTTTGATAATAGTCGGGAATGGTATCTGACGTGAGTTTGGCAGTACGACCAGCATCAAAGGGGGCGCTGCGCGCCTGAGCTGGTGCTTCGTGCTTGAGTTGAACAATATTCTCGTGAGTCGTTTTGATTCCTGGTCGCACAGTGCCAAGCTTGCGACGACCATGGGTATGTTCAAATATAAAACCAGCCAAACTGCGGATATCGCTGTGCTCAAACACATCGGTACGTACCAACTTACAATTAAAACGCGTGTTCACGGTTTTTATCATCATTGTGAGATTTACGGAATCACCACCTACCACAAAAAAGCCATCATCGGGAGAAATATTTTTTACACTCAGTATTTTTTCCCAGATTGACGTCAACTCTCTTTCAATTGCACTGCGTTCAAAACTGACCACTTCGGTCTGCTGAACCTGTTTACGTAAATCAATAGATTTCTGAGCTAACAGCTTGCGATCCACTTTGCCTGTACTTGTTAGCGGAATACTCTCTAGCTCTATAAAAAAAGGTGGAATCATATACTCTGGCAAATGCTTTGCCGCATAGTCCCGTAATGTCGCACGATTAATTTCGTGGCTTTCTTGGGCTTGTTTGTTGCGCGTGAAGTAAGCGACCAGTTGTTTGTTGTGAGCACTTTCATGAACCACTACAGCACACTGTTCAATACTAGTATGGTCTTGCAAACAGGCTTCTATCGCTCCTAATTCGATGCGATACCCGCGAATTTTAACTTGATCATCAATTCGCCCGAGATATTGAATATTTCCGTCGTCGAGTCGCGCAACCTTATCACCCGTTTTGTAAAGACGCTGAGCATCGAATATATCACTCACAATAAATTTCTGAGCGCTGAGGTCTGGTTTGTTCCAATAGCCTCGAGCAACACCAGCGCCAGAAACACAAAGCTCACCGGGAATTCCGGGTTCACAAAGTTCGCCACTCTCGTTGATTATTGCGATGTTAACGTTGGGCAAAGGCTTCCCTATTGGAACAAATTCGGCGCTGGTCTCCAATAATTCCAGGGAAAACCATGTGGCATAGATAGATACTTCTGTTGGTCCATAAATATTTTCAACTTTAACGTTCCCGGGTAGCCGCGATCTACACAATCTCATCAAAGCTGGAGTGAAGGCCTCACCCGCCACGAATAAATAGCTTAGTTTATCCAGGGCCAGGCAATCGCTTTCATCAAGGGCGCTTAAAAACGAATTAAGCATGGACGGTACAAAATTGACATGCGTGATACTCTGAGTCGCCATAACATCCAGCATTTTAGCCGGCTCGCTTTCGAACCCTCTTGGCAAAACAATTAGGGTTCCACAGCCCATGTACCAACCGAAAATTTCGGCAACTGAAACATCGAAAATATAATTGGTTTTGAATAAATAACGGCTGCCATCTTTCACGGGATAGCGATTTTCGAGAGCAAACAAGGTATTGAGTATATTCCGGTGTTCAACCATTACGCCCTTGGGCGTTCCCGTCGATCCAGAGGTGTAGAGGATATACGCTAAGTTATCGGGACTTGTACGCCCCAATAGCAGTTCGCGAGATTCGTGCCTCGATACCACCTCGCTTTCCATTGCGGATAATCCGCTCAAAGTATGCAAGGTGGGTGCGACGGGAATTTCTTCAACAAATGCCAATTTACCCAGATGGCGCTTATCGGTGAGAATAAGCAAGGGCTTGCAATCTTCAATAACATACTGCAGTCGCTTTTGAGGATGAGTCGCATCCAGAGGCACATAGACACCGCCCGCTTTGAGCACCGCCAAAATTGCAAACACCACATCTGCAGAGCGATCCATGCAAAGCCCCACTCGGGTTTCGCAGTGCACTCCGCGCTCTATCAGGCGTAAAGCCAAAGCATCGGTAAGCGCATCAATTTCAGCATAGGTATACTCTCGCCCCTCGCAAACCAGGCCTATTTTTTCCGGAATCGTTGCGGCTCTTTCCACAAAAATCTCGTGCAAGCAAATATTCTCTGCATTGCTCGGTGTATCTGGACCAAAAATGACACCTACAGGAGATTTACTGGGAATACCTGCCGGCGATCTACCCGCGCTGGAAGCACATCGATCACCTCGTCGGAGGTTGTAGACTGCAGGCAAATCACCGTCTTCTGCCAGCGTCTGTGCTAAGAACGTGGTCAATTCATTGAGGAAGTTGATAGCCCAGTTCTGTGAGTAAAGACCCGATGCAAATTTCAACATCAGTTTAAAACCGTCTTTGGTTTCACACACCTCCAAGGCCAAATCAAAATCGGTACCCTGCTGAAAATCAGCTTCAAGGCTAACATCAATCGGCGCATCAGAATCTGCGCTGGATTCAGCTGCGTCCAGAAAATTCTGGTAGGCATACATAACGTGGAAGAAGGAAGATTGACCTGATCCCGGTTTAAAACCCATTTCCTTCACCATTTTTGGAAATGGGTAAACTGCATGATCAGTAATTTCGAATATCTTCTGTGACACATCGAGACAGGCAGATTGAAACGTTCTAGTATTCAGATCACGTGAGCAGAGCGGTAACACATTAACAAAGTAGCCAACCAGCTCATCAAAACGAATTTGAGGCCGCACCATAACAGGCATACCGACTACCGCAGTATTCAAGCCACAATGTGCAGCAACCAGCCCATTAAATGCTGCAAGAAAGAAGGTAGAGCGGCTGATATTGTGTTCATCGCAATACCGCTTTATGCCAGCGGCCTGATCGCCAACGACGAGAGCCGCATGATAAGCGCTACCCTTATCGGGATCGCCCTCCAAATCACCAGGCACACGTACTTGAGGAATGCCTGCTTTATATTCAGCCTCCCAAAATTCAAGGTGTTCTACGCACTCTTCGCTTTTGAGATAATCATTTTCCCAACGAACAAAATCGCCATAACTACCTTTTGCACGCAAATCAGTAATCGGTTCACCATTTACTTTATGACCGTATACCTGGAGAAACTCCTTGATAAAGGTAACTGCAGACAAGCCATCAAAAGCAATATGATGCGCTACAAATAAGAGATAATGGTGAGAATTCGAAACAGTAAACAAAAATACTTTCAGTAGAGGGCCTTCATCAAGATCAAACGGCTGCTCGATATACCCTTGAATAACTTGTCGGTTTTCAGGTTCAGAATTACCTGACAGCTCCACAACTCCCAATTTGAAATTTTCTGGATTTACTTTATTAAATACCAGACCGCCATCTTCAATCACTATTTTACTCGACAAAATGCTGTGTTTTGTGAGAAGGAACTTACAACTTTGCTCGACGGCAAGCGTATTAATTTCACTATCAATACGTAAACAAACCGGCACATTATAGGCAGTGGTGTTGGGTTTGTTTTTTGAGATGGACCACAAACCCCTCTGCCCCTCTGAAAGCGGAATACTCTTCTGAGTCGCGTGCAGTGCTGCCAGCCTATCTTTGAGCGATTCCTTTGAAATCTCTCCAGCACGATAAGAAAGCAGAAGTTCCTTGTACATCATAACGAGTCCACCATTTCTATGAGTTCATCAAATCCTGTTTCGGATTCCTGATAGTTCTGCAATGCCATATCAAGTAATTCTTCGATTTTCGCACAGTGTTCCTGTTCAGATCCCTTCACGTTAACTTGTGCAATTTTTTCGGCATTATCCAGTTGGCAAACATAATCTGTAAACTCTCTGACGCTAGTAACATGTGACAGGTTTTTAACAGAAACACGCACACCAAACTGTTCATTAATAATTCGCACAAACCTCATTAAGGTAATTGAATCCACCCCGAATCGAGTTATGTTTGCATCAATATTAATTTCTGATGGGTCCATTCTAAGCTCAGTCGCAATAAAATTAACGATGTAACTTCTTACATATTCCGCTAAATCAGGCTCTCCAGCGCTGTCATTTGTTACAGGTGAAATTTCAACTTGTTTTTGGTCTGCGGGTTTTGTTGATGTAGCAAGGTACTGAGACTCCAGCCAATAGCGTTCTTTTCCAAAGGGGTACTTTGGCAAGCTAAAAAGTATCGGCTGAGATTGGCTGTGTAATTGTTTCCAATCAACGAAAATGCCCTTGCACCATAAATCCCCAAGCTTCTCGAGTTCGCGATTGTTTATTAGCTGCTCGGTCACCATGTCGCCAATAGAGCCCGATAAAAGATGTTCTAGCTCACTGACGCCATCCAAAAGTTGCGCGAAATATACGTCACGCGGCAGTCTCAGAGCGTCGATACTTCCGTGCTCCAGAATTGCTTCCATCTGCGCTACAACCTGTTGCATTGTATTTGCGCAAAACGCCAGACGCGTTTCCATTGCGGCACGACAGTGTTGCAAATTATATGCGTAGGTCTGCAAATTTAATTTACCGCCATTTGCACCCAGATACTCTAAATGAAGCTGTAACAGCTCAGTCAGACGCTCTGGCGTACGTGCAGAAAACAGCAGAAGCTGCGGTTCCAGCGATTCGCTTGCATTGGTATCACGTTGTTGCGGGTAATCTTCGATCACCATGGCTGAGTTAGATCCACCGGCCCCGAATGATGTGATCAAAGTTCGACGCGGTTGGGCGGGCTGCGTTGACCAACTGGATAAATTCCTGACTAGATCAAAAATCTCTTGGTTAAGCCCCAGATTTGGATTTTCGTTACCAATGAACAAACTCGGCGCAAGTTGATTATGGCGGTACTGCATTAACACTTTTGCCAGTTGGCTAACGCCAGAGGCAGCTTCACCATGTCCAATATTGGTTTTGACAGACCCCAACGCTATTTTTTGACTCTCTACCTGACCACCAAATACAGCGTTGAGCGCTGCCATTTCAATGGGGTCTCCCAGGGCTGATCCATTGACTGCGGACTCTATGCAGTCTATAGAATCAGGTGAAATCCCACCCCGTTGTAAACAGGACTGTATTACAGCCTGTTGAGCTGAAAGGCTGGGAACGCTGTATGCGTTTGTCCGACCGCTATGATTAATTGCGATAGATTTAATGATACCGAGAATATTGTCACCATCCGCTTCGGCATCAGCACGACGTTTCAGCATGACAGCTCCAACGCATTCTGCGGGTATATAACCGTCCCCTTCAGCAAAAGCGCGACTACCGGAATGGCTACCTAACATTTGCCCCTGACTCAAACCAATATATTTATTCTCATGCAGTGATAAATTTGCAGCACCAGCAATCGCAATACGAGTATCACCGCGTAATAAATCTTCGCACGCCATTCGCAAACAAGTCACAGCCGTAGAACACATGGTATCGACCGCTACGCTGGGGCCCCTAAAGTCAAAAAAGTGTGATACACGATTGACCATAGAGCTGTACGAACCCACGGAGGTAATCGCATTCGCCTGGGGATCCGATTGAATATTGCGGTACTGCTGATACATCGCACCAGCATAAAGTCCAATACTGTGGCTATATCGATTCTGGATTTGTTCTGGCGTGCAGCCTGCACTTTCCAGCAATTCCCAGACAACTTCCAGGAAAAGACGCTCCTGAGGGTCCATAAAAATCGCGTCGCGTGGCGACAGATTAAAAAATTTCGGATCAAATTTGTCTACATCATCAAGGAACGCACCCCATTTACTGTAAGAGGTGTGCTTGTTATCACGGTTGGGGTGGAAAAAACGATCCGATGACCAGCGGTTGCCTGGAATTTCGGTGACACAGTCTTCGCCATTGGCCAGCAATTCCCAGAAATCTTCGATATTTCCAGCTTTTGGAAATCGACCCGCAATTCCCACAATGGCAATATCAGTATCTGGCCGTTGCGCTGTTGATGTAACATTTTGTCGCGGTGCCTGCCGGGCAGATTTTTTTTCTGTAATTTTTAATTTCCCGGCCTCAGTTTTCTCGAGGGTTTTTCCCGAATTAGCGCTATGACTCAACCCCAAATCCTTGCCGGTTTGTTGATTGGTCACCATCGGTTTTATTTGTTCAGCTGTCTCATGTTCTTTTGTTGTTGCCTGCAGCATCGGCCCCACGGACACATCTGCAAGCTCAGATGCGCTTTGGGGAGATGCATCAATTGATTCATCCAAAACCTGGTTGCCAAACTGTTCTGTCAAATACTTTGACAAGGATGCAATGTTGGTATATTGAAAAAATAATGTTTTTGAAAGGCTACCATACTTGGCTTCCAGCACAGCTGTGAGTCGCATTGCCGAAATGGAATCGATACCGTAACGCTCAAAAGGTTCTTTGTCTGAAATCCGACGTGCTGGAAGTTTCAATTCTTTGGCAAGCACATCGATAAGAAAATTTTTCGTGTCTATATAATATGATTCGTTCATGACAGTGCCTTCCTTCAGCTCAGTTTTTGGAGCTGAGTTAATTGAAATGTCTTGAGCTTGATTATTGGCGCTCGAAGTATTGCCATCTATTGAGTTTTGTATGAGCACCAATAAGTTTGCAGGAGATTGTTGCTCGGCAACCGCTGCTGCAGTCAGTGTTGTTGCAAATGTTACATTCAGTTTTTGGGCGATAGCATTGAGCGTATAATTTTCTACACCCATCTCCTGCCAGGATTCAGTTTCACTCAAATCTTCACTACTTACGCCACAGCATTCAGCGATAACAGCCAACACCCTTTCAGCCTCGTGCGCTTGTGTAATTTGCCCACTTGTCGTTTCCACTCGCTGTAACGGCGAATGCATTGCCATCAGTTTTTCGAAACCTGAAGGCAGCACCGCAACCTGGGTAACATCGCCGTTTAATACCTTTGTAAGCGCACTCAAGCCGTGTGATTGTTCTAAAGGGTAGAGCTCCGCCTGCTCAAGCGACGCAAGTACTTCTGCACTTACGCCCATTCCGTCGCCCTGCCACAAGGGCCAGTTAATGGCTACGCTCTTGCCGTAGCGCTCACCCGAGGCCACCTGATTCGCTCGCCACCCCATGAAACTGTCCATAAAAGCGTTTGCGAAGGCGTAATCACTTTGCCCAATATTCCCGGTAATAGCGGCGACGGAAGAAAAACAGACAAAAAAATCAAGCAGCAACGATTGCGTTGCATTATCGAGATTGATCACACCATCTATTTTGGCGCTTGCAACTTGCGATGCCTCTTGCGCTGTTTTATGAATCACAAACGCATCGTTTTTCGTTCCCGCGCAGTGATAAATACCATCGAGCCGTCCAAATTCGCGGGTGACCTGGTAAATTAATTGTTTTGTTGCTGCGGCATCCGCCACATCGCAAGTAAAGTATTCAGCTTCACAGCCCAGCGTTTCCAAATTGGCAATGAAGTTGTCGATGTCTTGGTCGTTGCTTCTGCGTCCTGTAATAATCAGCTTCACCTCGGCAACCGTACTGGCCAAATGCTCCGCCAATACCCGACCCAATCCGCCCGCTCCACCTGTAATCAAGTAGACACCCGCCTCGCGAGTGTAATCCGCTGCTTTTACCAGTGAGTTGGATTTACGATGCCAACGCTTTACGTGAAATTGCCCAGTTCGATATTGCAGTGCAGTTTCTCCAACCAGGCGATTGGCCGCTACTGTCAGATCTTGCACAAAGGCTTGTGCGTCACCGCTCTGGAATTGCACAACCGTGCCGCTGAAGCCTGGAGTCTCCCAATGCGCGCTTTGTAATAGCGCAGCAAGCGCTTGCCAGTGGGATGCGCTATCCGGTGCTAACACCACAAATAGATGATCTACTGCGACATCTTGCAGTAACATCGCACGCACCTCGCCAAGTACCGAGGCGAGCCCAGTGTGGTAATCCTGCGCTGTTTCAGTTGTATTTAGCTCAATGGCGTGTTGCCATGAAGAGGGATGCAGAGCCGAAAATGTCGTGCCCAATTCCCTTACGAGTTGCTCCCCCCCAATTGAAAGAAATCCGTAGCGTTTGCTGTTCGAACTTTGCAGTTGAGAGACATCGCACACCTGCCATTCGGGCGTGTATAAATTCGGGGAATTCACAATTTGATCGGCCATTTCGAGCAAACGCACAGCAAACCCGGATATTGCAACGCAGATGTTGTTTTGTGCATCCACCAGTTGCATGTCGAACAGACGCACCGCCGCATCCCCGCCGGCCATGGGGTTACGTGCTATACGAACGGAAACTTGTGAAGGACAATCTTGAAAAATTGTTATGCTGCCCAGGGCAACAGGAATTGCTGCGAGATTATCGGCGTGATTTTCCTGCAGCAATAAACCAATCACAGATTGGAACGCGGCATCCAGTAACGCAGGATGTAAACCAAATTCGCCGAGGTCATGCACAGGGAGTTGTAATTGCGCGAGCGCGTGTGAATCGCCAATATCGACGTTTACCAGCGAGCGCATTGTCTCGCCATAATGAAAATTGCGAGCAGCAAACATGCGATAGAGAGTATCACCACTTAGCCGTGTGAAACCTGAGTCTGTATCCAAGGTAATGGGTAACAGGGTAAGCGATTGTTCCGAACCATGGTTCAAGCGAACGTGTCCTTGGCAGTGGGGTATTCCCTCCTGACGACTTCGTTCGCTATGCACAGTAAAAGATAGTGTTTCTGCTGTGACCTCAAAATCTACGCGCAGATCACTAGAGAGATCTTGCGCTTCATAAGGCTTAAGCCACAATACATCTTCGAAATGCAGACTGCTTCCGATTAGAGGTTCCACTTGCTCGGCCAGTGCACTTCTCACTAATTCCAAATACACAGCGCCCGGTAACATGTTGCCGCCATTAATTACGTGATCGCGGTAGAAAAAATCATTCTCGTTAATAGCGATGCTTTTGCTCGTAATACGATCCATTTGAAGTGTAAGAGAGCGCGAATTACTGTTATCTATTACGTTTGACTGATTCAAGTTTTTTGTCGCAATGGGCGGAGTATCGAACCAACATCGCTCTCTCGCAAACGGATAGCTCGGCAACATTATTTTGCGGTAAGCGCCCGCACTAAAAAGCGCCTGCCAATCGACGCCCAAACCTGCCAGCCAGATTTGAAGTGCCAGGCTAAAATTACCGGTATTTAATTGTGAGTCTAACAATGCCTGGCGCTGAGCTGCACTACCAAACCCCTTAACATGTTCATCCCTTATACCCTGCTCCATGCTTTGCAGCGCTGAGTTCGCACGACCACTTGCCAGTGCTTGGAGTGCTAACAATAGCTCTTCTCGATTTTTCGCTTGAATCACACGACGACAAGCGAGTGAGTCGCGCCCGACAGCCAAGGTGTATGCCACATCTTGCAAGTTCAAATCGCAACCTTGTTCACTCTGTAAATGCCGTAAAAGCTGCTCAGCTTTTTGCTGTAATTGCTCATCGGTCGCAGCACTAAGTAAATAGATACCCGGAGAATTATCCGCCCGAACATCGGCCGACTCTGCGGCTTGATACTCTTCGATAATCAAATGGGCATTCGAACCACCGGCACCAAAGGAGGAGATTCCCGCAATTCTTTTTTGGTTTTGTGGCTTGTGCCAGGGCGTAAGTTCACGCTGTACCTGGAATGGTGTTTTGGAAAAATCGATATGTCGATTAAGGGTTTCCGAATGCAATGAAGGCACCAGGGTTTTATCGCGCATTTGCAGCAGAATTTTGGTGATACCCGCAATGCCGGCAGCACTTTCGCAGTGTCCGATATTGGATTTTACCGAGCCAATTGCACAAGGGCTTGTTCGCCCGGAGAAAACTTTTTGTAAACCGGAAATTTCTATCGGATCACCAAGACTGGTGCCCGTACCATGGGCTTCGATATAACTGATTTCTTCTGGCTTTACGCCAGCACGCTGAAACGCGCGATGAATTACCTCGGCCTGTGCGTTGGGATGCGGTACGGTGTAACCGCTGGTTTTACCCCCATGATTCAGAGAGCTGCCGCGAATAACCCCATATATACGATCGCCGTCCTGCTCGGCCTTGTGCAGGGGTTTTAGCAGCACCGCACCTACGCCTTCACCCGGCACATAGCCATCACCTCCATCTCCAAAGGAAGCACATCGACCATCGCTGGACGTAAAATTACCCTGGTTTAAAAATATATATTTATTGGGGTGCACACTCACGTTCACACCACCCGCAATTGCCGCTTCACACTCGCCTTTTGCAATGGCATCACACGCGAGATGAATTGCAGTTATCGAAGACGAGCACATAGTGTCCACGGCCATGCTGGGTCCGTGCAAATCAAAAAAGTAGGAAATGCGGTTTGCAATACTTGCAGGATTACCACCCAATGCCACAGGCTGCCCCTGAAGCGTGGATTGCACACCGTACATCTGGTATTCCTCGTACATCACACCTACATAAACACCGACGGAGGAAGGTACGAATCGGCTGTTGTCGTTACTGCAACTCGCTGCGAGTGAATCTTTGGTGTAACCGGCATCCTCCAACGTTTCGTAAACACATTGCAGAAACAGACGTTCCTGCGGGTCGATAAATTCTGCATCGCGTGGATTGATGTTAAAAAACAGAGGATCAAATTCATCAACGCCATCGATAAATCCACCAAAGGTGTTGTTGATATTTTTTATCAAATCCCGTTGACCATCGCTTTGCAAGGCCCACCGGTCCTGCGGAAGTGGTGTTACGCAATCACGGCCCTGCTTCAGGTTTTGCCAAAACTCCTCGATATTTCGCGCTTTGGGGTAGCGACCGGCTAATCCGACGATTGCAATGGCATCGAGATTTTGCGCTGAATTTTCCGTGTAAATTACTGGATTGCCCTGCGGCTGGGCTGGTCCCCCTGTTGAAATGGGAGCAACGGCCGGCTCGGGAACCTTCACACGCGATAATGTATTTACTGCACCGGTTAATTTTTCAGGGAAATGCGTTGCCAGAAACTGTGCGAGCTCATGTATGTTTTGATTTTCATAGAGCAGGGTTTTCGAAAGTTCACCAAAGGTCTCCGAGAGTTGCTCGGTAATGGTGAGCATCATGATCGAGTCGAGGCCGAGTTTGTCAAACCCAGTGGATTCATCCAACTGGCTGAGAGACAAGCCGGTTACTTTGGCAATAACCGGCGACACCAAGGTAACAGCCGCGTTCAGTAACTCGTCAACCGTAGTCGCGGAGCCAGAGGTCTGGGATTGTGACGCGTCGACAGGTGCAGTTGAGCTGGGCACCGTATCTTCGAGCAAATTTTGCAACCGCTCAGTATCGCCAAAGAGCACCAGTTGTTGCGGTACTCCAGCGGTAATTGCAGACTTCAATGCCTGCAGCCCTTGCTCGGTCGGCAGCGGTGCCAGACCCGCTTGCCGCCACAATTGCTCGCGAAGCGCTTTGCTCAAACCCATGCCGCCTTCATCCCATAAGGGCCAATTGATGGCAACACTCACACCGCTGCGCTCGCCGCAAGCCGCTTGCTCTGCACGTTGTGCCATGGCTGCATCCATAAAGCCATTCGCCGCGGCGTAATCACACTGCCCCGCGTTACCCAGCGCTGCGGCTGCAGAAGAGCAGGCGATGAACCAATCCAGCGGCTGCTTTGCAGTGGCCTGATCGAGGTTTTCAATCCCCAATACTTTAGGGGTTAACACCCGCGTTACAGACTCTGCTGTTTTATCAGGCAACAAGCTGTCGTTGAGTACTCCGGCACAATGTAAAACACCATTTAAGCTTCCAAATCGCTCACAAATGGTGATCGCTGCCTGTTGTACCGCAGCCCCATCGCTAACGTCTAATGTCATGTAATGTACTGAAGCACCCAAAGCTGCGAGTTCAACCAGGGTATCTTCAAGATGGTCTGGTTGTGTGCGTCTTCCAGTCAAAACCAAAGTGGGATGTGCGCAGCATCTGGCAATTTCCCGCGCGAATATCAAGCCCAAGCCTCCCGCCCCTCCTGTAAGCAAATAAACGCCATTCGCCCGCCAAGTGGGTTCCGGCGCTTGTGGCGCGATGGCCGTCCAGCGCTGCGATTCGAGGGCATCTCCTCTTAGTCGCAGGTAATCGCCATGCATACCGGCCTCTAGAGCGTTTTGTAAGGCAGAAGCTTCAACTTCGGCGGCAACACACAATAACTGCAATCGCGCTACCGGGTATTCCTGTTGCACGCTGCGCAGCAGACCAATCAAACCCTCCATTCCCGGTGGCACGATAACAACGACGGCAAGGTCAGAATTTTGTTGCAGTTGATACTGCAGGACAGCAACCAACTGGTTGGTTATCGCGTGATAACGACTGGCTGTACTCCATACCGAGTCGCCGCTGCCGGTATTGAGCTGCAGGCATTCATCAACCAACCCGGCAAGCACACCCTCAAAATGTGGGAGGTCACACAGTACTAGCAATTCGGCGCGACGCGCGCCGAGTTTCGCTGTTTGCCAAAAGGGTGCGTATTGCAGCAGAAGCGATTGCGCGGACGAAGCCCGCTCCACGGCTTTTTTCGCGGTTTTTTCAAACGCCCCTCGACCAAGGTAGTGAAGCTCAAGGCCCTGCAGGCTGAGCAACAGCTGCCCCTGGTCATCGCAAATGTCGAGGTCAACACAGATATGATCCTCTGCCTGAGCAGCTTCCCTCACCCAAACCCAGGCACTATTTTGGGGTAATTGAAGAATACGTATTTCACGCAAACCGCGCGGTATCGCAAGCTGCGCGTTATGTAATTCTGCGGCCTGGAACCCCAGAGCAGCCTGAAGAGCGGCATCGAGCAAACCTGGGTCGAGGTATTCGCCATCGACGCTGGTGGTGTGGCTCTGTTTCAAGTGCGCCAGCACTTCGCCTTCGCCACACCACAGGGTTTCCAGGCAGCGGTGACTCGCACCATAGTCAATGCCCAGTCGCTTAAAGGTGTCGTAGCACTGGGCACCACTCAATTCGGTCTGCAGTCGCGCCCGCAGGGCCTCCAGGGGCACGCTTTCGGCGTGACGATCCTGCCACTGCGCTATCCCCTGGGCATGCACGCTTGCGTTACCGCTGCAAATACTGAACTGCAAGCGGTCGTCACTCTGCCTGGCCAGCTCGGTGGTAATCTCGCCACCAAACTGCGCCTCGGTGATCGGTTGCAACCAGGCAACATCGCTCAGTACCAGGGTACCTGGGCGGGAACCCACGGATCGCGCCAGCGCTTCGCGTGCCATTTCCAGGTAGGCCACACCGGGTAATACGGCGTCGCCGCGGACTTTGTGGTCCCGCAAAAAGATTTCCTGGCCCTGGAATACGGACCGGTACTGCTGCCGCTCAAAGTTGGAGTGGTTGTGGTGGATCAGCGGGTGGGCTGTCGCGGGGGGAGCACTTTGCTCACGGAGCTGATCGCTGATCCAGTAGCGTTGCCGGGCGAAGGGGTACCCGGGCAGGGGAATGCGTGCAAACTGCTCGCCCGGGAACAGTGCCCGGGTATCCAGCGGACATCCGCTGCAGTAGGCCTGTGCCAGTTGCTGCAATGCATCGAGCGTTTGCGCGTTATCCCAACTGGCGTGCTCGAGGTGTTGCTGCACGGCGTGTTGTGCGCTGTGATCGCCGCGCCAGGGGCTTTGTTTGAGGTCTCCCCGGTAGGCCTCCTGACGCTGCACCAGGTAGGCTTGCCACTGTGTCAGCAGTTCGTCGCGACTGGCGACGACCCAGGCAAGGCGCTGGGTAAGGTGCTTGCGTCCTTGTAACAGGGTGAAACTGAGGTGGCCCAGGTCGATGTCGGGGGTCGCGTTTACGTGGTCGTGGAGGCGTTCAACCAGGGTGTGCAGTTGCGCTTCGCTGTCGGCAGACAGGACCACCAGGTAGCCGGGGCGCTTCGGTGACACCCGCTGGCACTCGGGTCCCTGGTCGATCACCATGTGCACGTTGGTACCGCTGAACCCAAACGAGCTGACGGCGGCACGGCGTGGCAGGCCATCGCGGTTGGCTGGCCAATCGCGCAGTTGGGTGTTGACGAAGAACGGGCTGTTGTCGAAGTCGATGTTGGGGTTACCCTGTTCAAAGTGCAGTGAAGGCGGTATCTGTTGGTGTTTCATGGCCAGCAGGATTTTGAGTACGCCGCTTACGCCGGCGGCGGTCGCGGTGTGGCCCAGGTTGCTTTTAATGGAGCCCAGGGCGCAGAACTGGCGGTCGTCGGTGTCCTTGCGGAAGGCCCGGGTGAGGGCTTGAAATTCGATCGGGTCGCCGAGCATGGTACCGGTGCCGTGGGCTTCGACCATTTGGATGCTGGCGGCATCGATACCGTGGCGCTCGTACACCTGGCGCTCGAGGCGTTCCTGGGAGTTGGCGCTGGGGGCGGTGATCCCGTTGGTGGCGCCGTCTTGATTACAGGCGGAGCCGACGATCACCCCGTGGATATGATCGCCATCGGCCAGGGCATCGCTTAAGCGCTTCAGCAAGACCACTCCGGCGCCCTCGCCCGGCACAAAACCGTCGGCGCGGGCATCGAAGCTGTGACAGCGTCCCCGCGGCGACAGCATGCCGGCGCGGTTGGCGTACTGATAGAACTCGGCGGTGGATTGCACGAACACACCACCGGCCAGGGCGTAATTGACTTCACCGCTGCGCAATGCCTGTGCCGCGGTGTGGATCGCCACCAGGGAGCTCGAGCAGGCCGTGTCTATCGCCAGCGCCGGGCCTTTCAGGTCCAGCAAATAGGCTAGGCGCGCCGGAAGAATCGAGCCCGAATTGCCCCAGAACGATTGCGCAGGCGAATAACGTTCATCGAATAAATTATCGTAATCACCGCTGTGACAGCCCACGTAAACTCCGCAGCTAGCACCCCGCAAGCTGTCACCGGCATAACCACCATCCTCCAATGCGTGCCAAGCTTGTTGCAAAAAAATCCGCTGCTGCGGGTCCATATAATTGGCTTCAGTGGCAGTTATGTTGAAATACTGCGGATCAAACTCATCGATGTTCGAGAGAAAACTGCCACGGTCACACACACTTTCATGGCGCTCCCGAGGGATACCTTCGTATAAGTCCCAACGGGATGCTTGTGAGATAAGATCGTTCCCGGCTGCGAGGTTGCTCCATAAGGTCGCTGCGTCTGGCGAATTGGCAAAACAACCGCTCATACCCACCACGGCTATCGCCTCGGAACATGGCTCTATACCTGGCGACGATTCATTATCCGCGACCTCATTAAGCGATAACCCAGGTGGCTCGCTCGCTTCAAATGCATCTGCCGCAGAGCGATGAGTTACGACCACCTTTTGACTCGCTACCGGCGCAATGCGCTGCGGCTGATCAACGACGCTTACTGCGGTTGTGCTTTGTAGTTGTTGTGAAAGCTGTTCGCGGCAGCTTTCGGCAAGAAATCTCGCCAACTCGGCAATGTTGGCGTAGTCAAATAAATCAACTGTTTTTAAATCGGTTTCAAATTCGTTATTGATTTTTTTTATAAGTTTTACCGAAACAAGGGAATCTACCCCATAATCCTGAAAGCAAGTTGTGCTGTCCAAGTCGCCGGGCTCCATGGCAATCGCCTTCGCCAAGCAATCTGTAATACGCTCCTGCGCAAACATCTCGAGCTCTGCAGTACTAAAAGTTGTAGCATCGGCTAATTGTCGATTTTCTTCGATATATGCAACATCGACTTCGACGCTGGGGAGCTCCAGCAATTGGGCATCACGTTGCGCCAGCCAAATGCAGCGACAGCCACCTTGCAAATCACCAAACAAACGAGACGCGCCTATAAAACCGTATTTGTGCAACAGCTCCGGCGCTAAGGAATCTTCATGCTGTGATTCACCACTGAGTAATGACAAGAGCTGCGACCCCAGGAAGTTATCGCTCCAATCACAAAATACCAACATACCACCAGGTACTGTGATTTGCTTCGCAAGTGCGAGCATTTCAGCGGTTCGCTTTTTGTGTACCTGAGAAGCATTAACCAACACAAGATCGTAAACTGCGTAATCACTTTGAGCTATTTTCGCCGTATCGATCCCGTACTGCGTTTCCTGAGAATCCACCCGCGAGCGTTGAGTTTTAATATTAAAATGGCGGTATTCACAAATTTCCGATTGCAGTGTCGCGTCAGCTCTGATGATATTGTCGTTATCTCGCTGCGTAATTTCAGCGATACGAATACTCGGCTCCGCTTCATTACCAACACGTTCTCCAAGGTAGGTTTCCACAACCGAAAGCAACTGCAAATTGGAAAGATCATGCTGCATTAAAGCTGCCAAATCAGAGTTCAAGCTTTGCAACTGCTGTGATTCAAGCTCTTGTGTGGACAGTAACACCTGCTGCACACAGGTAAGCAATTGCTCAACCCAATGCGACCATGACGCGGGCAGTTCCTGGCCCTTACCGGAGTTATCAGGCACTTTAAAATTATTAATTAATACATTTATTATTTCTTTACGATTGATAACACCTAAAGAGGTATTCAATTCATGATTTGGGGCCTTATCCAAGTCGGGAAAAATTGTCTTAAGTTTTTTTACAACGATGTCGTTAACGATGCTCAGCGTGATTTTATCTGCAGTATTTTCGTGTAACTTGTCCATTTTTTACGCTCGCTCAGTTGATTTATCCTAATTTTGTTTTGAGTGCCTGTAGCAAATTTCTATTGCTCCCGACAGCATCGGCCTGTTGCATTTTTCGCAATGTAAAACCTTTAATACGACCACAGACTTTGCCGTGTTTATCGGCGAGCGTCAAATCAAATTGGCGCTGGTTTTCATTCAGATGCAAGGCCTGAATCCATACCCAAAGAGGGCTGTTACATGCACTGATTATTTCCAGCTCATCAATAGCTTCTGGTATAAACAAGGTACGATCCTGACTGTTACTAAACCCGATCGTAGCGTGTAAGCAGGCATCTAATAGACTTGGATGGAGAACGTACTCGTGTTCAGTTGCGGCAATTACCTCTGGTATCTCCACTTCGGCAAGCAGTTGCTTTTCAGACAAATACAGAGTTTTTAAGCCTTGCATGCTAGAGCCATACACTAACCCCAACTCTCGATAACGCTGATAAAAACGCTGAGTATTAAAGCTTTCTGCTGTACAGCTTAATCGCAGAGCATCAAGATCAATTTGTGCAACGGAATGTAAGGGGCGGTGTTCTGCAAGTCCCTCGCTAACGACCTGTTGTGACGCCACTTGGATACGGAAAGCAATTTCTCCATTGCCGCGGCCTTGCACACCAATATCCACGTTTAATCCCTGCTTTGTAGCCACCAAGGGATGTAACCATCGCACCTGTTTTAATACCAATGAGGTGCCTTGCTCATCGTGGCGACCCGTTGCGAGACAGATTGCTTCGCGAGCCATCTCAAGGCAGGCCATTTCCGGAAAATGCATTTGCTTATTCATTTGATGGTCCGCTAAAAAGAACTCACGCCCATTGAACACACTGCTGTATTTTTGTCCCTGCTGTAGCGTGGAACTGTTGGCGTGTACCAGAGGATGTAACTGCTGATGAACTTCTGCGACATTTGCAGAAGTCGCTTCTACCCAGTAGCGTTCGCGGGCAAAGGGGTATCCCGGTAGAGAGATACGACGCATGGGCCGATTTGTATAAAGTGCATGCCAGTCAAACTGTAAACCCTGGACCCAAAGTTCTAATAATTTTTCGTAACGCTGTTGCGCCAACCAGGCATCGAGAGTGAGTTTAAAATCTTTGTCCTGAGTTAAGCGCATTAATGCTGAAGGTTGTTTGTCGACCACACCAGAATAAATATCGCTTTCCAGCGGGTTTTTCTGCCATTGCACCAAACGCTGTTGCAATTCAAAAACGCTACCAACAACTAAGGCCAGGCGATGTACCATTTGCTCGCGCCCGACCTGCAAGGTGTATGCGAGTTGTGGTAAATACGCATCGGCGAAATCTGTTTCTTTCAGGAAGTTAACCAGCCCCGCGGTACGCTGTTGCAGTTGTTCTGCGGTGCGAGCGGAAAGCACTACCAGCACAGAGCCCTGATTAGTTAAGGGCAAATTTTCTGCGGGAATGTATTCTTCAACAATCACATGAGCATTAGCGCCGCCGAATCCGAAGGAGCTAATTCCCGCGCGCCTCGGCAAAGCCCGCCCCTGCTCATCGATAGGCGCGAGCCACGGTTGATTTTCGGTAACAATATAAAACGGACTGTTGGTAAGTTCGATGTAAGGATTTACCGCATCGCAGTGCAAGCTTGCCACCAATTGCTTATGCTTCATTTGCAAAATCACTTTCACCAGGCCAGCAACACCTGCGGCGAGTTCGGCATGACCGATATTAGATTTCACAGAGCCAATACCACAAAAAGGTGAATCCTGAGAGGGCACACCCAATTGCGCGAACGCAGATTTCAAACCATTTATTTCCACCGGATCACCCAGCGATGTGCCCGTACCATGGGCTTCGATGTAAGTGATAGTTTGGGGATCTATACCGGCCTGTTGCACGGCTTTTTGAATAACCGCTGCCTGCGCTTTGGTATTGGGCGCGGTGAGAGAGTTAGCGCGGCCGCCGTGATTTTCGGCTGTACCTTTAATTAGCGCATAAATGTGGTCACCATCGCGCTCGGCATCACTGCGTTTTTTCAACAATAAAATCGCAGCGCCTTCGGCGCGCACATAGCCATTAGCATTTTCAGAAAAAGTTTTACAGCGACCGTCGTCGCACAACATGCCGGCTTTATTAAAACTGATATTGAGATGCGGACTTGCCAATGCATTCACACCACCAGCCAGAGCCATTCTGCTTTCACCCTGTTGGATGGATTTAACCGCGCGGTGTATTGCCACCAGCGAACTGGAACACGCTGTTTCCACAGGCTCACTGGGACCATGCACATCCAGGAAAAAGCTCATGCGATTCGGGCCTACAGATGCCGCCATTCCGGTAGATGTTTGCGCTTCCGTGGCAACGCCATATTCAGCAAGTAAGCCGGTGTAACCGGAACAGCCCGTCCCCACAAAAATACCGGTGTCGCTGCCAGCGAGGGATTCCGCGGAATAACCCGCATCTTCGATCGCTTGCCAACAATACTGCATGATGAGGCGCTGATTCGGGTCCATCAATTTGGCTTCACCAGGAGATATACCGAAAAACAGCGGATCAAATTCATCCGCACCGCGCATAAATCCGCCCCACTTCACATTGGATTGATTCAACCCTTCCTCTGGCTCGCCAAAGTATTTCTTCCAGTCCCAGCGGGTTTCAGGAATTTCATCAATGCAATCGCGATTATTTACCAGGTTTTGCCAGTACTGCGCTAGATCATCTGATTTAGGAAAACAGGCGCTTAATCCGATAATGGCAATTTCGTTATGGTTCTGCATCGCCGACAAATCCCGTTGCTGGGCCATCCTGGCTGTGCTTTGCTGCACCTGACGAATCAGCTCTGGTGTGACTGTCGGTTGTTCCGTTTTGTGTTGTTGAACTTCCGAGTTTTGCGATGCTTCCTGTAAAAATGCCGCTTGATGCTCGGTCACTAAATAATGAATCAACCCTTCCAGATTGGAGTGTTCATAAAACAGTGCTGGCGTAAGGCTCACGCCAAAACGGCTGTTAATTTCTCCGGCAAATCGAGTAAGGCTAATGGAGTCAAAACCAAAATCCCCAAAGTCGGTAACCGCATCCACATCGTTTTGATTGATGCACAAAATCGTAGCTGCCATCTTTGCCAGTTCGGTATGCAGCAAGTGGGAATCCACCGAAGATTCCAAATTTTGGTTTCGCGGTGACAACTCCTGTGAAGAAGGTATTTCCTGCAAAGGTGTTTCGGCCGTGCGTGCCGCCTGTACAACAGACTTGAACAGCATGTCGTTGCCATACAACACCAGGGATTGCGCGGCGTTTTGAAGCAGCGATATTTTCCAAGCCTGCAAACCGCTTGGGGTCGGCATAGCAGCCACTCCCATGGAACGCCACAGTTTTTCGCGTAGCGCGCCGCTTAAGCCCATGCCACCCTCATCCCACAGGGGCCAGTTTATGCTGAGGCTGGTACCAAAGGCTTCGCCCGCGTTAACACGCTCTTGCCGTTGCGCGAGGTAAACATCCATAAAACCATTGGCCGCGGCGTAATCACTCTGCCCGGCATTTCCCAGCACCGCGCTAGCAGAAGAGCAGGCAACAAACCAATCGAGGGATCGACCTGCAATTGCGCGATCAAGATTTTCCAAACCCGCCACCTTCGGCGCGAACACCTGCTCAAATTCGCGCGCGGATTTACGGCTTAAAAGGCCGTCTTGCAATACCCCGGCGCTGTGCAGTATTCCATTGATATGGCGATGCTCCTCGAGTACCTCAGCGATTAATGTGTTTACGGCACAGGCGTCACTGACATCGACGCTTTTGTAGTGGGGTTTTGCCCCCAGTGCCGCGAGTTCAGCGAGGATTCCCGGCAAATTCTCTGGATGCGCTCGACGCCCGGTGAGCAGGAGCACCGCACCGGGAGCGCAACGGGCTATCTCTCGGGCAAAGATGAGACCCAAGCCGCCAACACCGCCGGTAATCAGGTAAACCCCGTTTTCTTGCCAGGCAAGTGAAGAAACGGGATCTGACTGGTTACCGAGTACCGCATTCTCCTGAAGTTGCCATTGCTCCATTTGCATTTGCGCTGCGCCCCAGCGCAGGAGTTCACCGGGCACGCCTGTTAACAGCTGCTCGACCAACTGGGCATCATCCTTACGATCAGCAACAATCAATGTTTGTAGCTGACTTTGGGGATATTCCTTCCGGGCGCTGCGTACCAGACCGCTTAAGCCCGCTGCCTCTGGCCTTAGTAAAAAGATCGCACGACAGTGTGGATCGGTTTGTAACAATGCCTTTAATCTGGCTTGTATTTGCAAGGTAAGGTTGAGGTAGCGCTCTGCGTGAGTGGCACCTTCACTGCTTATCACCGCGCATTCTGTTCCATCTCGCATTAATTGCGCTGTGGGCATGTCATCCAAATCACATACGAAAACAGTTTGCGCCGGGGTGCCGTGAGCGGAGACCGCTGACCACAGAGGCGTGAACACGCGAAGTTGTGGTTCGCCGGAAATATCGTGTCGTACTGGCATCTGGTTGAGAAAATGGAGTTTCAATCCGGCGATGCTGAGCAGGGGGGCGCCGCTGGAATTGCACAGATCAATATCAACCAGCAGGCCGTCGTGATGTCGGGATATCTCACGCACCCACACCCAAATGTCTTTCCCGGGGATCGCATGCAATACCACCTGCTCCGCCGCCTGAGGTATCGCAAGGCGTTGCTCGTTTGGAATTAACCCCAGAGCAGCCTGAAGAGCGGCATCGAGCAAACCTGGGTCGAGGTATTCGCCATCGACGCTGGTGGTGTGGCTCTGTTTCAAGTGCGCCAGCACTTCGCCTTCGCCACACCACAGGGTTTCCAGGCAGCGATGACTCGCACCATAGTCAATGCCCAGTCGCTTAAAGGTGTCGTAGCACTGGGCACCACTCAATTCGGTCTGCAGTCGCGCCCGCAGGGCCTTCAGGGGCACGCTTTCGGCGTGACGATCCTGCCACTGCGCTATCCCCTGGGCATGCACGCTTGCGTTACCGCTGCAAATATTGAACTGCAAGCGGTCGTCACTCTGCCAGGCCAGCTCGGTGGTAATCTCGCCACCAAACTGCGCCTCGGTGATCGGTTGCAACCAGGCAACATCGCTCAGTACCAGGGTACCTGGGCGGGAACCCACGGATCGCGCCAGCGCTTCGCGTGCCATTTCCAGGTAGGCCACACCGGGTAATACGGCGTCGCCGCGGACTTTGTGGTCCCGCAAAAAGATTTCCTGGCCCTGGAATACGGACCGGTACTGCTGCCGCTCAAAGTTGGAGTGGTTGTGGTGGATCAGCGGGTGGGCTGTCGCGGGGGGAGCACTTTGCTCACGGAGCTGATCGCTGATCCAGTAGCGTTGCCGGGCGAAGGGGTACCCGGGCAGGGGAATGCGTGCAAACTGCTCGCCCGGGAACAGTGCCCGGGTATCCAGCGGACATCCGCTGCAGTAGGCCTGTGCCAGGTGCTGCAATGCATCGAGCGTTTGCGCGTTATCCCAACTGGCGTGCTCGAGGTGTTGCTGCACGGCGTGTTGTGCGCTGTGATCGCCGCGCCAGGGGCTTTGTTTGAGGTCTCCCCGGTAGGCCTCCTGACGCTGCACCAGGTAGGCTTGCCACTGTGTCAGCAGTTCGTCGCGACTGGCGACGACCCAGGCAAGGCGCTGGGTAAGGTGCTTGCGTCCTTGTAACAGGGTGAAACTGAGGTGGCCCAGGTCGATATCGGGGGTCGCGTTTACGTGGTCGTGGAGGCGCTCAACCAGGGTGTGCAGTTGCGCTTCGCTGTCGGCAGACAGGACCACCAGGTAGCCGGGGCGCTTCGGTGACACCCGCTGGCACTCGGGTCCCTGGTCGATCACCATGTGCACGTTGGTACCGCTGAACCCAAACGAGCTGACGGCGGCACGGCGTGGCAGGCCATCGCGGTTGGCTGGCCAATCGCGCAGTTGGGTGTTGACGAAGAACGGGCTGTTGTCGAAGTCGATGTTGGGGTTACCCTGTTCAAAGTGCAGTGAGGGCGGTATCTGTTGGTGTTTCATGGCCAGCAGGATTTTGAGTACGCCGCTTACGCCGGCGGCGGTCGCGGTGTGGCCCAGGTTGCTTTTAATGGAGCCCAGGGCACAGAACTGGCGGTCGTCGGTGTCCTTGCGGAAGGCCCGGGTGAGGGCTTGAAATTCGATCGGGTCGCCGAGCATGGTGCCGGTGCCGTGGGCTTCGACCATTTGGATGCTGGCGGCATCGATACCGTGGCGCTCGTACACCTGGCGCTCGAGGCGTTCCTGGGAGTTGGCGCTGGGGGCGGTGATCCCGTTGGTGGCGCCGTCTTGATTACAGGCGGAGCCGACGATCACCCCGTGGATATGATCGCCATCGGCCAGGGCATCGCTTAAGCGCTTCAGCAAGACCACTCCGGCGCCCTCGCCCGGCACAAAACCGTCGGCGCGGGCATCGAAGCTGTGACAGCGTCCTCGCGGCGACAGCATGCCGGCGCGGTTGGCGTACTGATAGAACTCGGCGGTGGATTGCACGAACACACCACCGGCCAGGGCGTAATTGACTTCACCGCTGCGCAATGCCTGTGCCGCGGTGTGGATCGCCACCAGGGAGCTCGAGCAGGCCGTGTCTATCGCCAGCGCCGGGCCTTTCAGGTCCAGCAAATAGGCTAGGCGCGCCGGAAGAATCGAGCCCGAATTGCCCCAGAAAGCCTGTGCGGGATAAGGGCTGTTGATAAAGAGATTCTGATAATCGCCATCGTTACATCCCACATAAATACCGCAGGCCGCACCTTCTAGAACGCCACCTGCGTAACCGGCATCTTCCAATGCCAACCAGGCTTCCTCCAGAAAAATACGCTGTTGGGGATCCATGTAAATGGCTTCAGCACCCGATATACTAAAGAATCGCGCATCGAATTCTTCAATATCTGCAACGAAACTACCCTGTGCACACATTCGCGATTTATCAAGGTCGGAGGTGTTCGGAGTAATATCCCAACGCGCCACATCGCGAATTAAATCGCGTCCTTCAGCGAGATGCTGCCATAAGTCTGTAAGCGTCTCTGACTCTGCAAAGCGACCACTGACCCCAACAATCGCAATGTTGTCTCCATCCCAACTAGTTAGGCTCGAGGCTGTAATGGTTTGGTTTACTGACTCAACAGGAGCCTTAGCGGCGGAATCAACCGGTGTTATCGCAGCGCTAACGGGAGTGAATTTCAGACGCAAAACATCAGTAAATTCTTCGCAAATATATTTACTGAGCCGGTTTACAGAAGAAAAATCAAAAATAGAGGTTACATCAAGCGAAACTCCCAGTTCACGATTGAGCGAGTCCACCAGTTCGATACCGTTGATGGAATCCAGACCATAGTCACTAAAAGACTCATCAAGATTGATCCACTGAGTTTCAAGACCCAATGCTTTCGCGAGTTGCGCAACAATGACGTCACTCACCGGTATTCTGAAATCTGCCACAGCCAGAGTATGAGACAATTCATTTTCAGGGTTTTGTAAGGGTTGCGGGATGGCGCTAGCGGTGTCCGTTGCTTTAGAAATTGCCCGAAGTGTTAGATCGCATAAACGTACACACAAATCGCCTGACTCGGCGAGTAGGTCGATATTAAATTTCTTGCTACGTTCTAAACTTTCAACTTCATTTACCCATGCCCACACTGGTTGTGGCCGCTGACTGTGAATTTCGACAAGCGCGGCCCCAAACGGCAAATAGGTATCCGCGGTATTTTCGGGTAATAAACCGATGATGGCTTGCAAGCTTGCATCCATAACACTGGGGTGTAATTGGAAATTATCAGTTCCCGCTGCGAGCTCTTCCGGCACTTTTAATTTTGCGAGTAATTGTTGCTGGCCAATATAGAGTGCTTGTATTCCTCGAAAGCCGCTTCCGTAATCCAAACCCGACTGATCAAATCGTTGATAGCTTTGTTCTGCATTGAGAACGTATTTATTGCAACTTGCTTTTAATTGAGCTACGTCCATTGGTAAAACGGCTTGTAACGGTTGTAAAGCAACACCGCCGCGGCAATGAGGAGTACCATTTGAACTACTTATGCTGAAGGCAGCGCTCTGATTATCCTCATGCTGCAGATCCAATCGCAACGACAATCGATCGTTACGAACCTTGGCAGGTGACATCCAATGGACGTCTTTTAAAACCAACGAAGCAGACTCAGATGGTTGCAGCAGACCCGACTCTGAAGCCGCTGCGCGAACCATTTCCAAATAAGCGACACCAGGCAATACCTTTTCGCTATTGATCTGGTGATCTCGAAGAAAAAATTCGTTTCCGGTAAATTCTAAAGAGTGATGCTGCGTAGCATCAATCCATTGCGCATCGCCTTGCAACAGTGGATTTTTATGAGGTTCGATTTTTGTTTTTTCATCGCTCGGTTGCTGCATGTCAACCCCGATATCTACCCAATACCGATCCAGCGCAAATGGATAATCAGGGAGACTCATACGGCGTGGTAATGTATCACCATAGAATTGCGCCCAGTTTACTTCACCGCCTCTAACCCAATGTGAAAGTAACCTGTCGCAAGTGGTTTCATCTGTACGCCAGTCATTCATGGTATTTACATCAATTTCATAATCATCATCGCTTGGCGCTGATATCTCACGGGCATTTCCGTAATACATTCCCTGCTCTTGCAAGAGATTATTTTGCAAATACCGGGTTAATTTGTGCGTAATCTCATCGATGCCACATGCAACAAATCCCATTCTGAATTGCATTGCTTCCCTACCAACCTGCAGCGTATAAGCAAGGCTCGATAATTGATTATCGCTAAATTGTCCTTCACGTAAAAAGCTATTGAGCTTGCTTACGCGCTCGCGTAATTGTTCTTGAGTTCGTGCGGAAAGCACAACGATATGAGGCAACTCTTGAGCTATCTTTTCATAGGGACGCGCTACAAATTCTTCGATAATAATGTGCCCGTTGGACCCACCAGCACCAAATGATGACACACCGGCAATGCGGGCTTTTCGTCGCAGCTCGCCTTCATGCTCGATAAATTCCGCTGGCCACTCGCCTAAATCCTTTTGAATGAAGAACGGAGTATTCGTAAAGTCGATTTTTGAGTTGATTGTTTGAGAATGCAGAGATGGCGCAAATTTTCCGTGGCGCATCTGTAGCAATATTTTACTGATACCAGCAACACCGGCAGCACTTTCACAATGGCCAATATTGGACTTGGCTGAGCCTATCGCACAGAACTGTTTTTCTTCACTAAATTGCGTAAAGGCTTTTGATAAACCAGATATTTCTATTGGGTCACCAAGTGCCGTGCCAGTACCGTGGGCTTCTAGGTAACTGATATCACGCGCATTAATTCCAGCAGAATAAATTGCATCTGCAACTACCTTTGCTTGGGCATTCGGGTTTGGTACTGTAAAGCCACTGGTTTTACCACCGTGATTTATGCTAGTGCCTTTCACCAGCCCATGAATTACGTCACCATCGGCAAGCGCTTTGGAAAGCGGTTTTAACAACAAGGCGCCAACGCCCTCTGCCGGCACGTATCCATCGCCACCCTCACCAAACGCCTCGCAACGCCCTTTACTGGAAACCACATTGTTCTGGCTTAAATATAAATACTTATTAGGGTGGACCGATACATTTACCCCACCTGCAATCGCAAGCTCACATTCGCCACTCTTGATACTTTGACAAGCCAAATGTATCGCCGTAAGTGACGAAGAACACATGGTATCAACCGCCATGCAGGGCCCATTTAAATCTAAAAAATAGGAAACGCGATTTGCGATACTCGATGGGTTTCCTGCCAGTGCCAGGGGGCTATTGCGAAGCGAAGATTCAATACCGAGAAATTGATATTCCTCGTACATAACCCCTACATACACGCCTATCTTGCCGCCACCAATGGAGATGTTTTTTAGAGTTTTTCTGGTATAACCCGCGTTTTCCAGGGTTTGCCAAACAGTTTGTAAAAACAAGCGTTCCTGTGGATCTAGGGCGATTGCATCCCGCGGTGCAATGTTAAAAAACAGCGGATCAAACTTATCAACATGTCGAAGAAAGCCACCCCACTTGCTGTAAGACCTACCTGGAACGCCTTTTTCTGCATCGAAAAAGCGAGCCAGGTCCCAGCGTTGTTCAGGGATTTCGGTAACGCAATCCTTACCTTCGATTAGGTTTTTCCAATACTCCTCCAAGTCATCACTTTGAGGATATTGCCCAGCAATTCCCACAATCGCTATTTCATCGCTGAAATCGCCAGGAGTCACAGCTTCCTGACGAGACATTTCTACTTCAGATATATTTCTGTTTAAGGCCTGCGCTAAGTTTTCAGGCTCGTTTTTCGGCCGCGAATCAAATAGACTTTCCGGCAAAACTGCAGCTGTGGTTCCGCTCAAAGTGTCTGGCTGTGGGACGCATTCTGCGCAGGTTTCAGGGTAGGCCTCCAATAAAAATACCGCAAGCGCCTCAATTGTCTGGTGCTCGTAAACCAGAGTTTTCGAGACATCACCGAACAAATCTTCCAGGCGATCAGTTATTGCCATGACCACCAACGAATTAATACCGAAATTATCAAAACTTTCTTTGGCTGTAATTCTGTTTTTGGGAAGTTTTAAAACTTCAGCGAAAATACCAACTAATTTAGATTCAACAGCTTTTGCAATAAGTGTTTTGTCTTCAATCCTCGGTCCGGTTTCAAATGTCGTGCCCTTGAGGTCAGCAGATGTTTTTTCCGTTGCCCCAAAAAACAATTCCCTTATTTTGTTACTATCGCCATAGCCAACAATTCTGCTGTCACCTGACGCTGAAAGCGCGAATTTCAATTGCTCCAAGCCCAGATTGCTAGGCATGGGGCTAAGCCCTAGGGAGTCTCTCATACGCCGCTGCTCGGCGGGTGACGGCATCATGCCCTCGCTCTGCCAAAGCGGCCAGGCGATGGCAATACTCTTCCCTACACGTTCACCACAAGCAACTTGTGCATTGCGGTTTGCAACAAAACTCTCAAGAAACGCGTTCGCAGCTGCGTAATCTGACTGTCCTACATTACCTAACACGCCGGCAAGGGAGGCATAACATACAAAGCTCTTGAGAGGGGCTCGCACTGTAACTAGATCGAGGTTTTCGACACCGCTAACTTTTGCAGCAAATACCCGGTCAATACTCTGCCAGGTTTTATTGCGAATAAGCGCATCGTCTGCAATCCCAGCGCAGTGGAATACATGACTCACTGCCCCATGCTGAAATTCTATTTTTCGATAAGCCTGCTCAACCTGATCAAGCTTTGAAACGTCGCAAGGAATATAAGTAATATTCGCACCTTGCTCCTGCATATTTTTAACATAAGCTTTGAGCTTTTCATTAGCTGGCTGTCGGCCACTAAGTACGACGTTACAATTGTGATTAAAAGCCAGATCCTCGGCCAGGATTCTGCCTAAGCCACCCGCGCCACCAGTAATCCAGCAAACGCCCTGTAGCTCCGTTTGTATTTTCCCACCGTCATCCTCAATTGGAATCAGCACACGTTGAGAAAAGTTATTGTTACCGAGATATATTTTTTCACAACCCGATTCAACACCTTGTATCTCAAGGTTCAAAAGATCACTCAATTCGTTAATTTGTGAGGCATTATTCAAATAAAGAATGCTACCCCAAAACTTCGAGTTCTCGCGGCTTGCCGATTTAAATAAACCAGAAAGTAAATGCCCTGCGTTTCGCTCCGTTTCAGGAAGTATTACAACTATTGGTTGAGGGCGATTGGTTTTAAATCCATTTACCAACTCGCCAAAAATAACATCGAAAATATAACGCGATCGACTCGCTAAAGAAGCTTCCTTATCTATTGCCAATTGCGTGAGATCAACCCCCGTAGGCTGATTGATGGTATCCAAGCTCTTTATCAGGTTGTCGCATACAAATACTTTAATAGCCATCTTGTTTTTAGAGTCATGCGCTTGCTGGATCGGGACTTTCTGCCAACTTGCTTGCGCCAATACCATTTCGCCACGAGAATGTTGAGGCGCGTCCTGTTCAGTAATTTTGTGAGCTTTTTGCAGGCTGGTCGTGATGAAGTTATTTATTTTGAGCAACTGTTGTCCAGCACTGTTCAGCACATCTAATTGGAAGCAGCGCTGTTCGTCTTTTTCATTGAGCAATCGAGCATAGCAATAAACTTCGCCTTCCAAAATTTCTAACTGCGTTAGCTCTTCTATCGCTACAGGTAATTGTAAGCCGCGTGTAAATTCGTTAGGACTAGGCAAACCAATAGCAGTAGTCACTTGAAAAATCGCATCAAGTACTCCTGGCGCAATTTGCCAGGAGTGCTCTCCAACGTTCTGAGGTATTAACACGCGACCGATTGCGGCTTGATCACTGTAAAATATCGCTTTTACATTGCGGAATGATTCACCATAATTCACGCCCATTTTCCGGTACGCCTCGTACAGCGTTTCTCCATTCAGGTGCATTGGGCATTGCTCAATCAAGGTGCCAATATCAAAAATTGAAGCGGACGTGTTTGATATTGGAGAACTGACTATTTCACCGCTGGCGATCAAGTCGTTACTGTGGCGTCCCTGCTGCTGTATTTCAAAATACTTTAGTCCCTCACTCAGTGATACATTAATCTGCAACTGCAGACTCTTACCCCCCGCGACCGCGGGCTTGTGCCAAGACATGTTTTTTAAGGTTGCCGCTGGCATTTTAAAGCTTTGTAGCACGTAATCGCGAACAATCGCAACATGTGCGGCACCTGGAAGAATTTTTAATTGTTCAATTTGGTGATCGGCTAGCCAGGGGTGATCTGCTTCAACACTAAACTCGTTCATCACAGTGGTAGACTGCGTTTGATTTTCTGCCTGAATCACCGGGGTCGCGGCAAGCTCCTTCCAATAACGATCTCTGGAAAATTGGTAACCCGGCATACTAATGCGCCGCGCAGGATAAATTGCCTGCGGATCCAATGGTGCCTTGGAGTTTTGCCAGGCATCGGCGTACGCCATAAATTCGCTACTGGCAAGCTCGCTATACTGCAGGGCTTGATCCGGAATAATTCTCTGCTTTAGCAGCTGTGCCAGAGCTTGCAAGAGTTGCTCAGGGCTACGCGCCACTACGGCAACTCGCTTATCGAAGTGTGAACGACCTACTTGCAATGTATAAGCAATATCACCAAGCTGATGTTGAATACTGGAGGCAGGAGTACCACAATCCACTTCAGCAATGCGCGCGCAAAAGTCATCAAAACGAGTAATCCCAGACATCATATCGTGTCTAAGACTAACCGCCCTTTCTCGCCGGAGTATTTCAAAAAATTCTGACAACAGAAAGGCATCTAAACCCAGTTCTTCAAGGCTTGCATCGTCGCAAAATTCATTCACGGGAAGCGCTAGAATTTTCGAGAGAATATTCGCAATAATTTCACGCTGAATTTCGGGGCTTTGTTGTTGTGCGGGCTTCACTAACCAGCAGTGACAAGCCTCAATATTGTCAAACAGGGTATCCTCGGTTTTTGCAGAAAAAGTAAAAACATAATCTCGCTCCTCCCAAGATGAGGATATTTTGCTTACTCGCGGCACATCGGAAATAACGGCATGAGCATTAGTTCCACTCAATCCAAAAGAACTGACGGTAGCCATTCGCGATTTACCCTCCAAACGCGGCCATTCCTTATTGTCGGTTACCACGTAAAAAGGACTATCGTTCAAATTAATATTGCTATTGCAAGATTCAAAATTAAGAGACGCGGGTATCAGTTCGTGTTCCAAGGACAGGCACGCCTTAATCACGCCCGCGAGTCCTGCTACTGCGCGTGTATGCCCAATATTTGTTTTTGCAGAACCGAGAGCACAGTAGTTCTTTCTTGTTGTTGAGCGGGAAAACACCTCGGAGAGTGCTTCAAATTCGATGGGATCACCAAGTTTGGTACCTGTGCCGTGGGCTTCAACCATTTCGATGTCAGCCGGGTTTATTTGATTATTTGTATATACGGCGTTCAATAACTCCTTTTGCGATAATGCACTGGGTGCTGTAATACCATTGGTGGCACCGTCTTGATTCACTCCTATGCCACGTATCACACCGTAGATGTGATCCTTATCGCGTTGCGCATCATTCAATCGCTTCAACACTAGAACAGCAGCACCTTCACCTGGAACAAAACCATCGGCACGATCATCAAAGGTGTAACACTGTCCTGTGGGCGATAACATGTGTGCCTGACTACCCGCCACATAGAAATTCGGAGTAGTTTGCAAGCTGACACCGCCGGCAAGAGCAAGGTCGCTCTCACCGAGTTTCAGACTTTGACAAGCAGAATTGAGCGCGACAAGTGAACTTGAGCAAGCAGTGTCGACAGTGATAGCCGGTCCTTTCAAATTTAAAAAATACGAAATTCGCGCAGCCATTATCGATGTCGCATTACCCCATAATGATGCAGCTTCAATCCCCTGCTGGTAATTAACGCCGTAATCGCCAGCCTCGACACCCACGAATACACCGCACTTAGCACCACGTAGCGATTCTCCCGGGATCGCAGCATCTTCCAAGGCGCTCCAGCATTGCTGCAGTATCAGACGTTGTTGTGGGTCCGCATTTTGGGCATCATCTCCGGAAATTTTGAAAAATGAGGCATCAAAACAATCAATATCGTTTAAGAAACCACCCCACTTTGAATAACTTGAGTGTTTATCATGCTTAGCACGATAAAAATGACTGGGGTCGAGATCAGGACATATGCGGAAGCGGTTTTCGGGAACCTCGGTAATCAAACTTTGTCCATTTTTCAGAGCATACCAGTACTCATTGGCATTTCCAGCAGATGCGAGCTGGCAGGAAATACCGATAATGGCGATCGCATCTTCGCCAAGCTCAGAAGCGGTATTGGGAGCAATGGCACTGGGTATTTTTATGTTTGTTTCAGATTTTTCTGCCTTTGGCCTTTTAGATATTAATTCATCATTTGTAACGGGTTGCGTATTCAAACCAGTAAAATTCAGTTTATCTGAAAAATTCTCGGCAATATGAGAAGCCAACAAGTCCACGCACGTATAACTAAAAAGGTCTGTACTGTTCAGCTTAATTTGTAAGTTCTGATTTAACGTTTTTACAATGCTGACACTCAATATCGAGTCAACCCCCATATCTGCAAAAGACTGCTCACTACCAATACTTTCAGCATCCGTTCGTAAAGTGCTCGCCGTAACCGCGACTATTTTCTCTTTAAGCCAGTGTGCCAACTCTTCGCCAGCCATTACGGCTTTTTCCACAGATACACTGTTTTTATACTCGTAGTTATCAGAATTAAGTCGCAGCTCTGTATCCATGCTGAGCTTGACTTCCTTGTCTTTCACTTTAGCCGCGAAAGCTGATGTGGTATCACACACGCCATTGCTAATGCTCACAATAACCTGCTGATCGAGCTCTGTTTTATCACCATCCACCACTGTCACCTGGTGCAACCCGATAGATTCGAGAACAGCTCGCCAAGACGCAGGTGTGAGTAAAGGGCTGGCAGGTATACGAATACTTTCATCAACAGATTTCCACCAACCATCCAGCAAACCAAAGGTCAGTGTTAAAAAAGTACGCCGCTGGGTAATTTCATTGAGCACCAGTGCGGCACCTGATTTCATTGACCGTTTTACGTTACTGAGCACATTGACGACATCGTCCGTCGCGTGAACTACATTGGCTGCGACGACAATATCAAAGTAATCTTCCGGGATATCCTGCTCAGCAATATCTTTCTGTAAATCGAAAATATGCGGTTTAATGTAAGGGTACGTAGGTTTGTAATTATCTTCCGCGTAGAGCAGGAAACTACGTGACACATCGGTATAGAAGTATTCGAGACCGTCAGCAAATTCGTTTAGACGCTTAAATATAAATGCACTGCTACCTCCAGTACCTGCCCCAAGTTCAAGAATTCGAACGGGTCTTTGCCCGTTAAGATCGTCAAGTTTGCGACTCACCAGGCTGGCGATAACGTCTGCAACACGATGATTTACGTAGTCAGCCGCCGGATTACCTTTATAGATCCCTGCGACCAAATCCATTGAAGCACCGGGAAACATTATGTCGGTGGCCGGCCTTGAGCCCTGCAAAATTTCCGAAAGATGAGTTACGCAGGTATGTAGTAACTCGGACTGCGCTCGTAACGCGGAATCCTGTTTTGTTGTTTGATTTAGCTGGTCCAGCGCTGCCTGCCTGAATCCGGAACAATCGTACCCGGCGTTCCACCGGTAACTACGATCACGACAGTGCACGACACTCTTTTCAACGAGCAACTCGAGTGCCGCACAGGTAAAACGATGATAACGTTCTACAATACCCAGTTTTTGCGTCCACTCATGGGGAGACAGGAAGTTATCGCATAGTTCGTTAGCTCCCAAATCGATAAATGCTTTGATCAACCCAGACATTCCTAAGTTAACAAGCGCGCCGTTTTCAAAAGTTTTATCTCTTGCAGCCTGGTACTCACTCACTCTGTTTGGGAGAAGTTGCTGTAGTTCGTCAGCGAAACCATCCAATTTAAACCCTTCATAGACTGTAAAAGGATAGTTTTCATCAACCAGCTGCAACTCATGACTTTCCGCCAATTTCACAGGAGCAACCTGGGAAAGATTTCTTGCCAACGTTAACTCAAGGCTCGCCATGCCTTCCAGCTCACTCAGCGGCTGCATCCCTATTTGATCCACGATGCGCTGACGGACTTGGAAATTATCACCTAAACCTACAGGCCAATATCCCCAATTCAAAACGCTCACTGGAACTTGAGCGAGTAAGCCGTTTTGGCTAATTCCGGCGTAGGCATCTTTGAATGCCGAAATAAAACCATAGAGTGAGATACCGAAATCACACTGCAGAGATTGTATGGACGAAAATAAGCAGATGAAATCCAATGGCTGCTTCCCAAAAACGCGCAAAATATTTTCAGTAATCCATAAATTACTAGCAGCAATTTTCCGGAAATCCGCGCCACTTAAATTTTCTATTCTGGCATCCTGAGTTGTTACTGCAGCATTAAATACACCGTTGATGCCACTTTCAGTATCGCTAAATTTTTCAACAAGCGACTTTAATTCCTCAGCACAAGTTACGTCACAACTGTAATATTCAATTGCAGTTCCGCTAGGATCGCAAGTGCGTGTTAACTCGCGCAAATTCTCGTCAAATTCGCGTCGTCCAACCCAAATAAGTGTCGAGTTGTAGTGCGTAATGAGATATTTCGACAATAACTGCCCGAGACCGCCAGAACCACCAACTATTAGATAGCGCCCCTGTTGTTTAAAAGCACCTTTCACGTTTGTGTTAAAGTTTATCGGCGACAATTTGCGGTGCATTCGCATACCATTGCGATAGGCTGTTGGGCATCCGTTCTTATTCGCAGGTTCTGTTATGATCGCCTCGCATAGCGCCGGACTAAGCCAACCATAAAGATCGCCACGATCGGAAAAATCAATGGATCTAATCGCCCAGTTACTTCTTTCACGGGCAACACTTTGGATGAAACCAGTGAGCGCAGAGCTTACCGGGTTTGCCTCTACATCATATTGGGTTTTGTGGGCGTTCAGGGTTACCAGGTAAAAATCCAAATCTGCGGAAGCCTTTAATTTCTGGCACACCTCTAAGAGAGCCTGACCCCTATCAAGCGCAGTTTGAGCGTCGTACTTGTTCGACATAGCCAGATAGACAATGCGCTCGGGAGAGTTACGGCTGTCCATAGAAAATGGACTCAATTGGGTTGTAAGGTCTCCATTTTGTAGATCGATTAAGTGGTGTTTTAATAAACTTTTTTCTAATTCAGTCAGTAGTGTCGAAGCTAAACCCGGAAATCTGCTATCTTCACTGTCATAAACAATCAGCGTGTTTTTGGTCCAGTCAGCCTTTGTTTTACCCTGCACTTCCTCGGACTTCCAAATAGGCAGGTGCGCGATATTTTTAACCGCAATGCTGCCAATATTTTCTTCTAAATTGCTTTCCCTGCAATACCAATGTCGATTGTCTGCAAATGGATAGTCCGGCAAGGTAAGAGAGGTAGATGTTTTATCTGTAATTCCCTGCCAATCGATATCAGTACCGCTTACCCATAATGAAGCCAATGCTGACATATTTTTTTGTTGCACGGCAAGGGGTACAAATGACTCCAAATCTAAGCCCGGATGCGAATTTGTTGATGTAAAACGATAAACACCCTTTTGCACCGATGCAGCGCCAGAGCTGGAGGCCATTTTTTCCAGAGTTAGTTTTTCAAGAAAATCATCACCGCTCGATGCAACTATCGCCAGACGACACTTAAAAACACCTTTAGCTGTTTGCGATTTTTGACACAAAGCATGGAATTCGGAATTTAGCTTCGCACGATCGATAAAGCCAAAGTGTTCAAGGCATGATCGAACATAACGCTGCAATGCTTCGGGCGTTTTCGCAGATAATAAAAACAAATTATCGCGACGAATATCCGAACAGACCTGATCAATTTTATTACAATACTCTTCGACAATAACATGAGAATTTGCCCCACCTATACCAAAGCTACTAACACCAGCAATTCTCTTATGCTGATGTTCTTTCAATTCCCAGGGCTGCGATTTATCCAATACATAAAATGGACTGTCGGTAAGTTGTATTTTGGAATTTAAGCTATGGAAATTAGCATTTCCAGGTAATGTCTTGTGCTGTAATGCCACCAATAATTTAACTAGACCAGCCACACCCGCTGCCGCTTCCAAGTGTCCAATATTGGTTTTTACAGACCCAACAGCACAAGACCTGGGAATGGCGCCAAACGGTGAGAATGCTCGTTTTAATCCTTCGATTTCAATGGGATCACCCAAGGGAGTTGCGGTACCGTGAGCTTCGATATAGCTAAGCTGATCCGCACCTAAATTTGCATTCTCCAGCGCTTTGGTGATTAACTTTCCCTGTTCCACAGGATTTGGTGCCGACAAACCACTGGCCTGGCCACCATGATTAATCGCGCTACCCCTTATCACACCGTAAATGTGGTCTCCGTCTCTTTCAGCATCAGCTAAGGATTTCATAACCAACAAAGCTGCACCTTCTGAGCGTACATATCCGTTGGCATCGTCAGAAAATGTTTTGCACAGTCCATCCCGAGAAAGCATACCCGCACGATGGTAAGACAAGGTGTTGGCTGGATGACAAATAATATTAATACCGCCGGCTACAGCTACAGAACATTCTCTGCTTTTGATAGATTTTACAGCCTCGTGAATCGCAACTAGCGAACTGGAACAGGCTGTATCCAGAAGCAAACTCGGCCCGTTAAAATTGTAAAAATAGGACAAGCGATTTGGAATCACCGACATTGCGATACTCGTACTACAATGCGCTTCATCTACGAAACCGGCATCCGCTAAACAAAGTTTGTAATCAGAGCCGCTCGCCCCCAAAAATACACCCGTATCACTACCCGCCAAAGTCTGTGGGTTGTAACCAGCGTGTTCAAATGCCTGCCAACACAGCTCTAATAAGATTCGCTGTTGGGGATCCATCAATTCTGCTTCTGCGGCAGATATACGAAAGAATTCGTTGTCGAAACACGCAATATCGCTTAAAAAACCACCCGCATCTATGCCTTTGTGATCACCATACTTATCTATACCCTCCGGCCAACTCCAACGTCCTCTTGGCAAGGTGCCGATAGAACTCTGCTCATGAATGAGGTTGGAAAAAAACGCGTTTCTATCCCTCTCGGTACCAGGTACTTGCATAGCAAAGCCCACGATAGCCACCTTTTGTGTTTCGTTCTCTCCCTTCGAAATAGGCGTTTTCGCGCTATTCGAAGCGCGTAATATTTTGGAATTCTTTTGATCTGCAATATACGAAGCGATTTTACAAATGGAGTTGTATTCGAAGAAGAACAAATCATTGGTAGCTATTTCGAACTCCGCGTTTATGAATGCTCCAAGAGTGAGGAATTGTGAAGAATCCAAACCGAGATCCAACAGGGGTCTTTGTCTGATATCCTCTAAAGCATCGCAGTGGCCTACAAGGCTTGTAATAAATTGCGCGATGCTTTCTTCAGCAGGTTTGATAGATCTTTTATTTTTTTCGGCAGGATTGTTCATTGCACTTGCAACGTCAGGAGTTGGCTGAAGACGCGAGGGATCAGCATTTTCAATAATTCTTTTAGCAACTTGTCGAATAGTGCTATTAGCGAAGAAAAACAGCGGGTCTATTTCAATCCCATACTCTTCTGTAATAAGTAGACCCAATTCCATCATATCAATTGAATCAAACCCGAATTCCATAATGGGCTGCATAACATCCAAGGTAAAGCCTGCGAGCTCAGCTTTTAAACGATGAATCATTAGGCCTATACTTTTCTCTATTGCTTCCTGTCTTGCATCAATCCTCGATAGCACCTTGATCTGCGGTTGATTTACATAGGATTTCGTACCGGTTACGCTTTGCTGCGATACAAAATTGCGGCCGGCAATCTCCAGTGGCTTTCGATCACACGGCGAATACTCGACCAAAACACCATAGCCGTCGTTTTGTTCGTCGTTTGGACGATAATTCGCAATCGCGCTTACCACACGGGCGCCATGTTGCTCATGGAAATTCAAGTGCGGATCAAGAGCTAAGCCTTGCGCGCTACGTTTTAATATATACTCCTGGTGAGACAGCTCGTTGTATCGATAGAAAGATTTACATCGGGTTACTCCCACAATCTTCTTGACTAACGGCGTTGCTGAGAATATCTGAAGCGCAAATTCCAGCAACTGATCGCCCAATTTACGCGATTGGTATTCAGGCAAAACCGCGAGACCAAGAATATGCGCAACACTTCCCGTATCAATATGCAGATCTGGAACATCCTCAACATTTTTATGTATCAGCAATGATTCCGATAAAATTCGATGAGAATAAATTACCGCTACAACTTCGTTATCAACGACAGCCACGAGCTGACCTAGCGGAAAAGTCTCCAGCCGTTGTTTTATCACTGAGCTGGGCGTTTGCAATTCGGGCATCCAACTCGCTTTTTCAATTCGCATAAGCTGTTCGATGTCATCTGGTATTCCGTATCGAATACTGTATTCACGCTTTTCAAGGTAATGCAGCGCAGTGCATTGCACATGCTTTGATGATGATACAATGGTTTGCCCAAATGCCAGTGGAACCACCCCCTTGCGTGCAAGCTCCGCGAGCAGTTCTACAACGTCACGTTCAAAGAATTTACAAAATGCAGCGATAAATTCCTTCCAATTGCTAATGGCGTTTAGACAATTGTTATGACTGGTACACAACAACACTTTTCCGCGCGTAGCAAGCAAAGGGTGCTTAAACAAGGCGCATACATATTCGCTTACCGCCGCTGAAAAAACATTTCGGGCATCAAGCACCAGAAGGAAATCATTATGCATTTCCCGCACTTCCCGAGAGATGTCATTTTTCAACGATTCCGCGGCTCCAATCATATCCCCACTTAAAGGACCCAGTTCTCGAGATTTAATGCTTAACGAAGTGTTTTCAAATTCGTCGCCAACGTGTGACAATTCCCGGGAGATCAACCCTTCAAATTCTTCAGGGTGAGGAGATATCAAAAATACAGTATAGGATTCTGCCTTTCCTGCGTTACATTGCTCAAAGATACTGGCTGCGGTTTCTTTAATAGCATCTGGAGTTGTCAGATAGTCTCCAAAGGCTTCTGCTAATATTTCCGATTTTGCAAATTCGATGAGACTGCGCCCGACCTTCTTATCGAACAACTGGGAATCTGCCTCTATAACCAGCTTTCCGAATGAAACAATAGAGCTCAATATTTTTGGTTCAGAAAGCAGTTCAGCGTACTCCCCTGTAATTTCATAACACAACGCTTCTTTTGAATCGTCGAATATTTTTAACACGCCATTTTCGACCAATACAGCCACTAATTCGGTGCGCCCTTTTTCGGGAATTTTCCTCACATCCAGCAGCCAACTTTTTTCTCGCTGATAAACGCCGCTTTCCGCCATTACCGCTATAAAAGGAAGCCAAATCGAAGTTTTCAGTGTGGAGCAGCTCTTGTTAAGCTCTGGCAAGCAACAATCTTCAACCAGCGAGTTAATACTACTGAGGTCATCCCCCTCCAAATAATTTTTCCAGTCCAAAGACAACATTCTAAATACGGAACTATTTAAGCACTCGTAGTAATCTGCAGCGTCAGCACTGGAAGTCATTGCCTTTACATGCGATTGCAGAAATTTTTCAAATATCTCTGCCAAATCTCCCACTATCTTTCTGTCGCTATGTTTGCAGTTCAGCAGAAATCCTTTTTCGTTAACGCTTAGAATTCGCGCTTGTTTAAGCGTTGCTGCGACTACACTAAAAATAAATCCTTGAGCCAAGGTGTCGATACTTTTCAACATGATTTTTGCTCGCTATCTCAGTTAAATTCGTAGTTATGCATTAAATAAAGTCCACATCCAACAATTCCGATGCAGGTTCAAATTTAGCGGTTTTACCAAGGGTAGTGATACGCTTGGCGATTGCTTCAGCCGCTGCGTTACCCTGAAACGAAGCAGCCAATCTATGGCACTGCTGTGCGATCATCTCGTCACCCAAGAGTTTTTCTAGCGTTAGCTTTAACTGGGAAGCATCCAGCTGATGCATGGGTAACGTAAACCCCGTCTTCAGATCACTAACCCTCACGGCGTTCCCGAATTGATCAAACGCCATTGGCATTACGATTTGAGGCAAACCAGCACGAAAAGCCTGTGCAGTAGTCCCGACCCCACCATGATGAACAATGGCTCTACAACGCTTTAAGAGTTGAGACATCGGAAGATACTTTTTCACAAGAACCGAATCAGGAAGTTTTTGAGGAATATGAACAGCTTCTTTGCACAAAAAAATAGCTCGCAAATTTAAAAGATTGCAAACTTCACCGGCTGCTTTAAAAAACCTATCGACAATCCCGAGCCCAGTACCCAAAGTAAATACCACCGGAGCGGCACCACCTTTAATAAAAATATCGACATCATCCGGAAGCGCCTCTCCTGCTTGTTCGTCGAATATGAAATCAAACCATTCACTATTTGCATATTCCGTGTTCGATATGCCATGAAACCATTGCGGATAGGCATTTATTCTCAAATTACACTTTGCCGCCCAATTCATTGTGAGCTCTCTTACCGGTTCTAAAAGACCAAATCGTGCACGTAAATGATTAAGTTGTTTTAACACAGTTATTTCGTGACTTTGATTCTCAAATTCCCCAAAGGAGTTTGAGTATTCGGGGGCAAGATGGATATTCACGAGAGGCACATTGAATTTTTCGTTCGCTATCCTTAAACCCAAGGTTTTCACATCGCCGACCAATAGGGTTTTACTCTCTAAAATCGCCTCTTCAACGAAAGAAACAATAGGCAACACTGTCGGCAACATCAGATGCCGATAAACTATAGCGTCACTGGTAAGGCGATCCCAAAGACCACTATGTCCAATAAACGATTGCCAATCCTGCTCGGACAAAACACAGTGATACTCCAGGCCACATTGGCATACGAATGGTTCTTTTGTGGCATCCGTTAAAATGGTTACTTTGTTACCTAGGGCCCTAAGCTTCACCCCAATTTGCAATAGAGGGTTCAAATCGCCCATGGTGCCCAAAGCCACGATTATCACATTCAGCTTATCTGTTTCGGCCATGTCAGTTACCTTTCAGTCATGTATAAACGAATTACCTGTTATCTATGCGTAACATTGTCGTTTACTTTACAGGCGACTTACTATTGCAAGATCTGACACTTAAACGGTCAATGGAATAGGCGCCGACTGCAACTTATGACAGTTTTCAACCGCGCCACTCTATGGAATGATTTCAAAAAACGTACTGGCGCTATGCGGCGCAAGTTAATAATGTATACCGAAAGCGGTGATGATCATGCTTCATTCAGCAATGTTTGCCACGACGCAGGCCCAGCCTGTACATGGGGTTGATGAGCTTTTAACAAGAGCGTACCTAGATCAATTGCAACAAGCTATCCAACTCAAGGGGGCAAACACACAGTCGTTCCGTTTTGTGGCTTTATATGAAAATGGTTTAAGTCAGGATGAAGACGACATACTGTGCCACTGCTCCGAATTTGTAGTGATGCTGGTATTTGAGCTTTCGAATAAATCGATCGGCTATCTAAAATACGCAGATTACCTAATTTTTTCCACCCAACAGCAAGCACAACTTTATCGCGACGTCTATATAGATACTACTGCCCACGATATATGGCCTAGTTCTGTACCACTTGTTTCTATTCCTACGCAGCAGAACGGCCTTAACCTCGCAATTATTTGCCCAACAAATGAATCGCTTGGAACTTACCAAAGCCGCGCAGCTCGATTAAAAAAACTGCTCCGCACTTATAAAAATGTAGATTTAAAAAATATACTATTGTTTTCCAGGTGTGATAAAACGGTCAGTACTGTACAGGCGCATGATATCGCCGATACCTTACAAATATCATCACATGAAATTACCGTAAGTACGCAATCGTCAAGCCCTGCTCACCTCGGCAAAAATTACACAACGGTAGTTTTTCAACCCGAGGAAATTTCTCCGTACACAGACCCAAATTTGAGGCAACTGATCGGCACAAACCAATTTAGAACAGTCGATTTTTGTTTGCGCTCACCGCTTTACCAGGATAGTTTAAAAAGAATCGGCGACAATGCTTTGATTGTTCCACAAGAAACCGTGCAAAATATCATTGCCACTCAAAAAGCGTCTTTCGGCAAGAAAATGTACCCCTTAACAGATACCATTGATTCTCTCAATATCGTTATGGGCACTCCGCTGGAGAACGCATTTATCGTTAGTATTCTGTATAGAAACGCCGGTGTAAAACTTCAGCGTGCCATACAAAGCGTTATATCCAGTCGGGGAAATTACGATGTAGGTATTGCACTGATCGACGATTGCTCGACAGATGGCTCTCTGAGCTCCGCTCTAGAATTATTCGAGAAAAATAATATTCCCTGTGTCGTCGTCGCCAATAAAGAAAGAAAGTATGCAGCAAATAATTACTACAACGTAATTCACAACCTCACAACGAACGATCAATCAATCTTAATCGATTTAGACGGCGATGATTATCTTAATCCTGAGGAGGATGTATTTGCTGTTCTTTCGAGGCACTATGGTTTTGAACACGTCCAAAAAATTATTGCGTCATATTCGTTGTTGACAGATATCGCTGGCGAATCTGAGAGCAGCAGTGAGTTCTTGCAACTCATGCAATATTTCTCCGAAACGCAAGATCAGGATATTAATAAGCCATGGAATCTAACAGTATGTGCATCGTGGAAACATCTGCGCTCCACCCGTCGAGCCTTGCTCCGAAAAGTGGAAATTGATTATTTTATGGAACGCGATAAGTCTAAGTGGCTTCGAATGGAACATGATATTTCTGTCCATTCTCGTGCCATCGAACTGGCGTCAAAACAGGTTCGGACAATCCCAAACAGGCTCTATGTTTACGACTTAACTGGTGAAAACCACGACAATCATAACCAGGCAAGCACCAGGAACTCCTATATCTACAAGCTTTTCCATGCTTACCGCTTTGACATTCCCAACTTCGCACCGAACCTCGAGCAATCCTTTAGTAATACGAGCGAATTGGAGATCGACCTAATTTAATGATTTAACACAGCCCTCCCTCCCGAAGTCACGCCCCGCATTGCGGGGCATTTTTTTGATGGGGAAAGCTGGATAGTCTCTCGGGAATGGATCTCGAATTTATCAGTCAGAAAGGTCGTGAGCGGCTGTCGCCTTTTCATCCATCGCCGCCATAAACGCCTGCAACATGCTTCGCGCACTTATCTGGCCACAGAATTTGCCATCGCGTTTAATCGGCATACGCCGATGCCCGGTTGAAACCAATCTTTGAGCCGCATCGACAATAGTCGTGTGGTCATCCATATACAGTATATCGCCCGTGTACATGAAATCTGCTACCGTGCCACCACCCTGACGATAATAGCCGGTTTGAATTATCGCCTTGAGACAATCCAATTCGGAAATAACGCCGACCACTTCATTTTGTTCATTCAAGACAGTTCCACCTGATAGCCGGCGCTCCACCAATATTCGAATTGCGTCGAATATGCTGGTTTCAGGAGAAAAAGTAACGGGATTGGTTGACACGTAGTCATCGGATTCCAGAGAAATAGCCATAGTTTCCAACCTCGTGCAGGCAAGTCTGCAACTGAATTGTTATGTGAAACCTGAACGATGCTAATCGCTCAATGTTATTACGTTTTAGCTGGGGATTTACACTGTGGCCTGCGGTTAGAGATCCACGAGCTGTGTGCCTTCAGCGCAACATCATTTCAGTTTGCGCCAACGTCATCCAAACTTCAAACCCCTGCTGAGAATTATTCCTTTTATACGATCACTAGAGATTAAGTAAGGTGTTATCAGGAGCTAGCCACCCGCCAATTCTGGCACAGATTGTATAACGCGATTACGCCCGGTCTGTTTCGCAAAATATAAGTGTTTGTCGGCAATTTTAAGCCAATCGTGGATCGACATTTCGTTTCGAAATTCCTGCACACCTATACTCGCAGTCAGGCGAATCAACTGCTGACCCCTGATTATCGAAGCCTGCTCGATATTATTGCGAATCCGTTCTGCCAGCCGGCTGGCATCTGACACATCAAGGGCAACAATTACCGCAAATTCTTCGCCACCGATACGGGCGAGAATATCATCGTCGCGTACTGTGGCACGTAGAATATTGGCAAATTGCACTAAGACGTAATCGCCAACATCATGCCCATAGTTATCATTAATTTCTTTGAAATGATCGATATCTAGAATAAGTAAAGTGCGTTTACTGTCGCAACAGTGCTGAGTGAAGTATTGCGCTTGCTCTTCAAAGCCCCGGCGGTTCAAAACACCGGTTAAAGGGTCGAGCCGAGCTTTGTTTTCCGCGAGGTTCCATTTATGGTTCAACTCCCTGTTTTTTCTTTGTGAGCACCAAAAGGCCAAAACAATCACAGTATTGAAGGCAATAAACATTTGCAGCAAAATAAGGCGTAAATCGGGAGACAAATGACCATTACTGCTCACTCCTAAGAAATTCGCCCAAACACAAATACTGGAAACAATAACGTTAACGCAAACTATGCCCAGATGAGAGAGCCGTGTCGCGTAATAGAAAGTTACCGCGCTAAGTAAATACCACACGGGAAGTTCACTCAGACATATCGCGAGCGCCATCAATGCAGCGAGCGGGATAGCTACTGCACTCCTGTGGTCTAATCGGGGGCTCGCCGGGCTGAGCGACAAATTGCTTAATACCAAAATCACAGGTAATAGGAGCAAAATCCCAATGGAGTCGCCCAGCCACCAGGTTCTCCATACGTGCCAGAAATGATCGGCATCAACAAAATCAAGCAGGAGCAGCGTGGTAACTCCCACGCTAGGGCTGACAACCCAGAAAAAGGACACCACGCTGAATATGACAACATCCCTCACCGACAACAAATACCCACCTCGGTCACGCCACTTTAATACTGCGATGCATCCCAGCCACACCGACAACACCTCACCGGCACCGATACCGATCCCAGCCAGTAAGGCCTCGAAAGACCATTGCTCCTGGAGCAGCGGAAGCCCATTCGCAATAGCGGCGCTCACAAATACCATAGGGAGAGCACGCTTACCAAACAACAATACGGCCCCCCAGGCAAGTCCGGCAGGCGGGTATAAAGGTGTGACATTAGCAGGAGCGGTTGCCAACATCATGCTCAGCTGTGCCAACACGATATAAACAACGAAAAAGAGCAGACTGTATACCCACTTAAGTCCAGGGAGGTTAAAAGATTCGTGAAGAGGAAATTCCATGCGGGCAGCCATCCGGCGAGCTCCATCCCTACTGCTATTGCGACTGTGATCGATACCAAGCTCAAGTGTAGCCGCAGCCGGACAGTTGCGCCCTTTTTTCACCCCAAAAGTGGACAAGAGAACAAGCTCCAGGCAACACTAAGCCCCGCAATTAAAGCGATTTCAGCGCCACGCTCTGCCCTAAACTTGTCTACAATTGAAGACAGGCCTATTGACAATAAAACCCCGGCTACCACTGAATGACGGCAATCAAATCTTTACTTTCCCGATCCTTCACCCGGTTTGAAGCCGTCTTGGGCTTGCTGGCCTGTCTTTCTATTGTGCTGGTGACACTACCCTCAGACTTTATTTCGCGTCGATTTGTACTCGACCCAAGGGATTATCCTGCCCACATTGACGGCGACAGATACTCAGGCGGCCAAAGTGAGGCCTCATGGGTAAACAAGGCACAACGCATATGGTTGTGCAAATTGAGCACGGCCATCGGCACCCCCTATTGCAGTTATCAAATTGGAACCATCAACGAGTCCTGGAGCGGCTTAAACCTCAGCCAGTACACGAAAATGACGGTGTATGGGAAATATCAGGGGGATTCTGAATTTATACGTATTTACCTCCGTAATCGGCACCTCAGCTATTATGTGATTGGCGATGATACAACCACGAAATACAACCAGGTTGAAGTACCCATCGCGGATCTCGAGCAGGGCATCAGCTTTCGAATGGCTGACTTTCAGGTGGCAGATTGGTGGGTGACATCGAAACGCATTCCCCTTGAGATGGCCGGGCCGGAATTTAATGACATTATTTTTATCGAATTTCAGACTGGCTCCCAACTTCAGAGCGGCGATCACCAAATCCAGATAGAAAAAATAGTCTGGCAGGGGCCTTACCTATCTGACGAGATGCTGTATCGCAGTATTGCATTAGCATGGGCCATCGCGATTTTTCTGCTCCTGTTCGCGCGTCTCACGCGATTGAAAGTTCAGCTCAAACACACACGTAACTACCAAAAAGAGCTGGAATCGATTAACAAGCTGCTCAATCTTCAGAATAAACAGTTCGAAGACCTCGCGAAGACCGATCACTTAACAGGGCTGTTAAATCGCATCGGGATACGCGAACCACTTCTGGAAGGCTTACGCCGCTGGAAGTCGGCTCAGACGCCGATGTCTTTCATCCTGACCGACATCGATCACTTTAAAACAGTGAACGACACTCTGGGGCATGATGTGGGCGACAAAATACTAAAAGAAACCGCAAAGGTATTAAAAGACAAAGCACGTAGCAGCGATTATGTTGCCCGCTGGGGTGGCGAAGAATTTTTACTGGTGCTGCCAGACACCGGGTTGAAGCAGGCGGCGGAACTGGCGGAGGCCATGCGCTCCCGGTTGGAGCAAACTCCATTTCATAAGGAAACCCGCATAACCGCCAGTTTTGGCGTTGCAACACTTAACGAAGCCGATTTAGATTCCCTGTTTAAAGCGGCAGATACCGCGCTTTACGAGGCCAAACAAAGCGGTAGAAACAAAGTTTGCACTAAAGGCTAACAATTATGAGTGAAGCAGTATCACCGAAATTTAATTTATTGCCCGCCATTTCACGCACTGAAGCATTTCTGGGCATGATTGCCTGTTTATCCATTATCTTCATCTTCGCTCCAAAGGACTGGATTGCCCGAACTTTCGAACTATACCCAACTAATTACGATGTGATGCTTACGGACGACGTCTTCTCCAACGGTAATAGCGAAGCGAGCTGGGTGGATGAAAACCGCCAGATATGGCAATGTAAACTCGGTGCAAAATTTTATACTCCCTACTGCAGTATGCGGGTTTCAGTAATCGATGAAGGTTGGCAGGGTATCGACCTCTCAGCATTCGATACCATGACCATTTGGGCATCCTATAAAGGACCTGGCAAAACTTTGCGCTTCTACCTGCGCAATCGCCACCCGGACTACTATGAGGTGAGCGACGATACCAGCACCAAATATAATATGGTGGAAATTCCCGTTGAGCAGTTGGAGACCGGCTTCACCCTGAAAATGAAAGATTTCAGCGTGGCAGACTGGTGGTTGGTTTCCAAAAAAATACCACTGGAAAAATCCCACCCGGAATTTAACGATGTGATTTATATCGAGGTGCAAACCGGGTCCGCCGAAACGTCCGGGACACACACCATTCAATTACGCAAGATTCTGTGGCGTGGCGAAGTCATTTCCGATGAAACACTCTATAAGGGCATGGTGGTTAGCTGGTCGATTTTGATTTTTGTGTTGCTGCTATACCGCATGATCGCCCTTAAAGTTGAACTGACCCGCAACATGAAACATCAACAGGAACTGGTGGCCATCAACAAGTTGCTCAACCTGCAAAATAAACAGTTTGAAGACCTTGCCAAAACCGACCAACTTACTGGCTTGCTCAATCGGATTGGTATACGAGAAGCGCTCTACGACGGCCTTAATCGGTGGAAAGAAAAGCGCACGCCTTTTTCCTTCGTGCTTATCGATATCGACCACTTCAAATCCGTTAACGATACCTTTGGCCACGACGTCGGCGATCGCATCCTGAAAGAATCCTCCGCACTGTTTGCAAATAACATTAGGCGCTCCGATTTTCTGGCCCGTTGGGGCGGTGAAGAGTTTATTCTTGTTTGCCCCGACACCGACCTCTATCAGGCACAGGTACTGGCGGAATTACTCCGTAAAAAACTGGAGGATACAGAACTGCACAGCGAGCAGAAAATTACCGCCAGCTTTGGGGTTGCCGCGCTCTCGAAGCCCAGCCTGGATGATCTCTTCAAGCGCGCCGACGAAGCCCTTTACGAAGCCAAGAAGCAGGGGCGAAACCGCGTATGTGCAATCGCGGATACTGTGTGAGCACTCGCTGGAAACTCCGTTCGATTGTTTACCAAACTTTGCAAGCAGCGCTTGCACGATACTCACTACGTTTTAATAAGTAACATACGCATTTAGCAAGTCACAATAGTTTGAAGAAGAAAGTAGCCAATCGATCATAAACCCCCAATGGCCTTTTGACTGAATCAATAACTCTATATCCCAGGCACAAAAAAGCCCTGCAGTTGCAGGGCTCAGTAACGCAAGTCTACAACTATTGCGCGGTTACACTGACTTCATCAAGATAGATGCTCGCCGCCTGGGCAGCCCCACCAAAATACATCGATACCTCGGTAAGATTACAACTCGGCAGGGTTACCGAACCAGCAAGCTCGGTCCAGTCACTGTCTACCGCCGAGACTTGACCGCCCCACAAATACTCAGAAGATCCGTCATCACAAGCCACCTTAACGGTAATCGACACCGGCTCAGTACCCGCAGAGCTGCCAGATATTCGGGTGAACGCGGAAATAGCGTAGCTGGCCCCCGCATCGACCGCGCCGAGAAGACTGTATACCGGGCCTTCCCAATCACCGGTTCTGTTGCTCAATACCGCAGAGTAATCACCGGCATAAACTAAGTCTGTGGATAGCGCGAGGTTGCCGCCCCAACTGACCCAACCATCGAGCGAACCTTCAAAACCGCTGTTAGTGACAAGGTTGGAGTTGCCCTCGACACTGTCACCTGGGTGGGCGATCGTGGCAACCACATCGTCAATATAGATGTCGACTTCCTGAGCCGGCCCGCCGAAATACAATACAGCCGATACAGTCACACAGTCTGGGGGAACTGGAACATTACCCGCCAGTTCTGTCCAACCGGTATCGTTAACCTCTACCTCGCCGCCCCAGTTGTAGTACTCGGTACCATCTTCGCAAGTCGTTTTAAGGGTAATGCTCGTCATAGCAGTTGTCGCACCGGCAATTTTAATCCAGGCACTAATTGCGTAACTTCCACTGGGACCAACAATGTCAGTGATCGGATAAACCGGGCCTTCCCAATCACCAGTGCGCGCGCTCAAAAGCCCGCTCTGGGCACCGGAATGCGCTTCGTCGGCTACCGCCTGTAAGTTTCCACCCCAACTTTGCCAGCCCTCTGTACCCGTTTCAAATCCTGGGTTGGCGATGAGGTTTTGCGCTTCAACACCGCTCCCCAATATCACCACGTCATCCAAATAGACATCCACACCCGCTTCCGGCCCTGCGAAATACAGCGATGCCTCAGTAAGATTACAACTGGGAAGAACAATACTGCCACTGAGCCGGGTCCAGGCCACACTATCGACCAGTTGTGCATCCAACTGATTGTAACTTTCGGGCTCGCCTTCACACACTGTTTTAACCGTTATGCTGAGTGTGTCCTGAGAGGCTCCCTGTACCATGCTCCAAGCAGAAATTTCATATTCTCCGCCTGGCACAGCAACACTTAACAGATTAAACACCGGACCCTGCCAGTTGGCGGTACGATTGGCAAGTACACCACTTGCAGCACCGCTGTGAATCAGATCACTACTGGTGCCCAGGGTACCGCCCCAACTACTCCAGGATTCAGTACCCAGTTCAAAACCGCCGTTGGGATGCAAATTACCGTCATCCACTTGATCCAGTGCATCAGAGGCAGCGTTGTCGCGACGGAAATAAACTTCATCCAGGAGCAGATTTACACCCGCATCAGGCCCTTCCACATACAGAACGGCGTCGCTGAGATCGCAATCGGGAAGTTGCACACTGCCGCGCAGCAGCGTCCAAGTATCGGCTTCCAAATTGGCCCCGGTGATACCCAGGAATTGGTCACCATCGGCACAACTGACTTTTACGGTGGCTCCAACCCAAGAGGCTGCTCCTTCAACACGTACCCAAGCAAACATATCGTATATGTCGCCCGCGATTACACCTTCTGCAACGCTGGTCGCCGGGCCCTGCCAGGTATCACTTCGCCCTGAAACATAAGCACTCTGAGCACCGGATTTAACAGTATCATTGGAAATACCAACCACCGCGGCACCAAACCCAAACCAACCTTCGGTACCGGTTTCAAAGTAGGGGTTGCTCACCAGATTGTCGCCATAGCCATCAGAACTCGGTACTAAGACTTGCGGACGTACAACCACTTCGTCCAGCAAGAGGCTTACGCCAGACTGCGGCCCGCCAACAAAGACTGTAACTTCACTTAATTCACAGGCGGGAACCTCGAGCACACCACTCAACTCAACCCACCGTCTTGCATCTGCCACGGAAACTTCAAGATTGTTGTATTGAGCTTCACCACCTTCGCACACCACTTTGGTATTGAGTTCGACAGTATCCGCAGGCGATTTCCAAGTGAGCTTTGTGCTCGCAGACACATCGTAGGTCTGACCGGGAATAACTTTATCGGTTAGATCGTAAGCCGCCGCACTCCAATTTTCGCTGCGTTCCGAAAGTAGCAAAACATTACTACGGTGCCGTCCAAAGCTACGCACATGCTGGATCTCACCAGCCCAAGCGCTCCATCCTGCAACACCACCTTCAAAATTACTGTTGTCGACTAGATTGGGCAGATCGGAAGCATCCGGAGCAAGACGCATGAAACCGTCTAACATGCCGTAGTACGCTGGCTTACGACCGTAGTTTTCATCCCAGGGGAGAGGCGCATCTGGGCCAAAAGTGTAGTTGATCCAGGAATATTGGTCATTGATACCCCAGGTGGTAACGCTTTCGCAGCGTCGTACCGCCATACAGGCACTAACCACTCTGTGATACACCTGACGTTGGATTGCCAGGTTCGTTTGATAATCCCAAGGCAAATCACTGATGCGCACATCGAGCTCACTTACGTTTACACGTAAGCCCAACCAGGCAAAACGGCGGAAGTTAGCAACTAACTCGTCGTAGCTAGGCGCACTGGCGGCCGTTAAATGCATCTGGAAACCGATACCGTCAACGGGAACACCTGCGTCCTTTAAGTCTTTCAACATGTTGTATACGGCGTCTGACTTTGCGTTCATGCCGGCAATGTTGTAATCGTTGTAATACAGGGTCGCTGTTGGATCAGCAGATTTTGCAGCGTAAAAGGCGTTTGCAATGAAATCGGGCCCGAGCTTTCGATAGAAAACCGAATCCCGGTATTGGGCATCATCACCCATAGCTTCGTTTACCACATCCCAGGCGCGAATCTCTTTCGAGTAGCGGGTTACAGTGGTATTAACGTGTTGATCAATCAGCCCCTGCAATTCGTCAGCAGTAAGGTCGTCATTAATAAAACTCGGCGCCTGAGAATGCCACACCAACGCATGGCCTTTGTACGCCAGATGATTTTCGCCAGCAAAAGCGACCATTTCGTCATGTGCATCAAAATTCCATTCATCAGGGGAGTTGGGTTGCAGAGGGCCCCATTTGCCAGCATTTTCCGGTGTAATGTAATTGAATTCGCTGGTGAGGATTTCTGCGTACACCTCGTCTGAAGTTAACAGGTTATAGCTCGCGGCACTGCCCACGAGGCGATGCGACCTTTTGGCTGCATCAGCCAGGGAATCCACCTTTTGGAATTTATGCTTGTGAGGTGCGAAATATTGAGGAATCTTAAATGAATGATGGTTTTTGGAACCCGCCACAGCAATACCGGGAAGTATACCCAGTGCTAAGACAGCAGCACCAATCCGCTTGAAAGATAAGCGCATAACGAAATGCCTCCTAAAGGACGTCAATACATAAGTTCGGGAGGATTGCTCCAGCCCGTTCGAATTTTTTGTTTTACTGCTTTGTACTGAAAATACTTGCTTGAGCACCGTATGCCTGTGCCCAGCTGTAACGCCCCAGAGAAATATCCGCTACCTTTTTAATACAAACTCCGACATCATGTATTTTTGTTTTACAACGCTGTAGCGCGCCGTTTGCCGGACGTCACGTTTTCGAGGAATCCCTGCATCATGACAATTACCAAACTCCCTTTGGTTCAAAAACTCTTGTTTCTTTTTTGTTTTAGTCTCGCCCAATGCGGCACCGCAGCAGAAGCGCCATGGAACGGAAAAACTGCTGCAATTTCATTGACTTACGATGATGCCTTAGCAGCTCACCTCGACAATGTAGCACCCGCCTTAACTCAGCATGGCCTATTGGCGACTTTCTATATAACTGCAAATTCAGACGCCTTTCGATCACGCATTGATGATTGGCGTGCCATGGCGATGAACGGTCACGAACTGGGCAACCACACATTATTCCACCCTTGTGCCGGTAACAAACCCGGTAGAGCCTGGTTGAGCAAAGACCTCTATCTCGACAAGTGGTCGAAAACCCGGTATCTCGAAAACCTGAAGATTAACGATACTCTCTTGCAGGCCGTCGACGGTAAAACCAGTCGCAGCTTTGCCTACCCCTGCGGTGATACCGAAGTCGGGGGCGAGTCCTACATCCCGGACATCAGCTCAGAATTCAGCGCCGCTCGCGCAGTGTGGGGTGCTGCGCCGAAAATTGCTGAGGTTGACCTTATGTCTGTACCCGCAAAAATGGTTAACGGCAACTCAGCCAAGGAACTCATTGCTTTGGTGGATGAGGCTATCGCCAACAATACCTGGCAGGTTTTCCTGTTCCACGGCGTTGGCAGTGACTACGCGCTGGATGTCTCACTGGAAGCTCACAATCAGCTCGTCGCCTATCTTGCAAAACAAAAATCAAAACTTTGGGTGGCTCCGGTGGATGATATTGCCAAGTTTGTGGAACAAACCCGCACGACACAGGAGTAAAACGTATACAACTATTTATTGTTATTTTGACCATATGATTCTGGCATCGAAATATTTTGTTAGCAACACCTGAATTACATCGAAGGCGGCTTTTTTCCCAGCTTATAGACAGCGACACAGATGATCGCTATGGTTCACACCGCACAATGCAGAAATTATTAGCGCTATGACTAACTTATTGAGCCCAAAAATTTCAATAACAGCCCAAAAACTTGGAAACGAGGGCGAACCTCTTGCGATAGTCGACAATTTCTTTGAATCTGTCGATAAATTAGTAGAAGTTGCCCGAACACGACCCTTTTCCCCTGCAGCAAACTATTACCCAGGCTTGCGCTCTGCCGCCCCAAACCAATATCTGAGCGCCGTACACACATTGCTACAGGATGTACTCTCAGAGATATTTCAATTCGAAAAAGATCAGGTGTTAAGTATTGATTCCGCCATCTCGATGGTTACCAGGCGGCCAGAGGATTTAAGTGAATACCAGCGAATCCCTCACTTCGACCGACCACAGCGAGAGGGTTTAGCCTGCGTACACTACCTGTTCCCTGCCGAATTACCCTACGGAGGAACAAGTTTTTATCGTCACAATAGCACGGGATACGAATTTATTGATGAAAACCGTGTTGAAACTTACCAGGAGACCTTAAAAACGGAATTTTCTGAAATTGGATTACCAGAACCGCCCGCCTACATAAACGGTGACACAAACATGTTTACTCGTTATGCAAGTTGCGAAGGCATTTACAATCGAGCACTCTTTTATCGTGCATCGAGCCTGCATTCCGGCAATATTTTCCCCGACCACAACTACGATGCAGAGCCTGCTCAAAGCAGGCTCACCATGACATCATTTATAAAATTAAAGTAGCACTACGATTAACAAGCTAATCTTTTTTCCCAAATCGCCAATAACGAGCATCTAACAGTCTGGATATTTACTTATTAACAGGATAACCGCTCTAAATATTTTAAGCCTTGCAATAATTGTCGACAAATTCTTGGTGCGTAGGCAACATTTCCACAGCTTTTGCAATTGAGCCATCCAAGCCAGTTAACATATTTTGCAATTCAGACGCACTCATCAACTCTACCAAATGGTGATAACTCTGCGGAGTTATACCCTGCCCCAGCATCACCTGAGTCCATGAATCTACTCGGAAAAGCTCTCCTTCACGCTGGAAGGCGAGGGCCGAACTTTTAAATAACTCAATTCGACGCGCAAGCTTTTCTGGCACATCCATATTTCGACAATACTGCCAGAAAGAGCTGTCGTTACGCTCTGTTACCTTGTAATGGAGAATTATAAAATCCCGCACCATTTCCAGCTCTTTGCTGGTCTCTGCATTGAATTCATCGACTAACGATGGCTCGATTCCCGAGAAGGGGAATAGCTGCATTAGGCGTGTGATTCCCATAATAAAAAGATGAATACTGGTGGACTCAAGAGGTTCAATGAAGCCACTGGATAAGCCCAGTGCAACACAATTTTTATTCCAGATTTTTCGCCGCCGCCCGGTACGATATTTAATTAGCCTCGGTTCAGTAAGCGTCTTACCCTCAACTGACGATAGCAAAGTACTTACAGCTTCATCATCAGACATATAATCGCTGGAATAAACCAAACCATTTCCTACGCGATGCTGCAAGGGAATGCGCCAACGCCAGCCCGCGTGATGAGCTATTGAACGAGTGTAGGGTACCGCTGGGCCAACGGATTCTGTTTGTACCGCTACGGCGGTATTACAAGGTAACCAATGCCCCCAATCTTCATAACCGGTGTGTAAAGTCTTTTCAATAAGCAAGCCATGGAAGCCCGTACAATCGATAAATAAGTCGCCCTCAATAATCTCACCGTTTTCCAGGGTGAGCGACTCAATATATCCGGTATCATTATTTTGTTGCACACTGGCAATTTTGCCCTCCAATCTACGTGCACCGCTAGCTTCGCTCATTTTACGCAAAAACTGCGCGTAGCGCGTCGCATCCAAATGGTAGGCGTAATTGATTTCCGAGTTTTTTGAAAGCCCAAATTTATTCTTCTGAGCGGCTTGCAACTCGTAACAATAGTCACCAAAATCGCCAGCAAACCCTATTTCTTTGGCCTTAAGCCAAAAGTGAATAAAATCTGCAAGCCAGGTTTCCCGCCCGGTTTTGCCGAAAGAGTGGATGTAGGTATCGTCGCCATTTTTCCAATTTTCAAACGAAATGCCCAACTTAAAAGTTGCCGATGTCGCCCGCATGAATTCTTGTTCGTCGATTTGCAGCAAGCGATGGAACACGCGTATTGGGGGAATCGTCGCTTCGCCAACACCAATTGTGCCAATATCCTCAGATTCAACCAGGGTAATATCCAGAACATCACCCAGTTTTTTGGAAAGTGCAGCCGCAACAATCCAGCCGGCCGTACCTCCGCCCGCTATAACAACTTTTTTAATCGCACCCATAAAATAGCCTCAGTACTTTTGTTATACGTTTATTAATTTCATCAAATACCGCCCTTTAAACCCGCAGCGAGATCTTTCAATTTCCCATAAAAACTTATTGCGCTCATTAACATTGATCAAGGCTTTTAGAGTATTTACTCACATATAAAGCTGAACGTTGATGAAACAAAAAAAGGCCGCTTAAAAGCGGCCTTTTACGAGGAGTTATTAACTTCAGTAAGAGTACTTAGAAGTTAAATCGAGCGCCGACCTGGTAGCGTGGACCCAGCTCTTCCAAGTACTGAATCATAGCTGTAGTACGCTGATGCTCACGATAGTTTTCACCAGTAACGTTCAGACCTTCGAAGAATACTGAGAACATGTCGTTAATGTCGTAACTAACGTTCAAATCGATTTGACCGTGCTCTTCAACGTAGATTGGGTTACGTGCGGTATCTTCACTTGCACTGCGCAAGTATTCGTCACGCCAGTTGTAAGCGATACGCGCCTGCACACCGTAGTTGTCGTAAACAGCTACCAAGTTAGCAGTGTCACTCAAGCCAAGCAGAGCAAACTGAGCTTCACCAGGATCAGCGAGGTTATCGTAAGATACGTCACCTTCCACCACAGTGTAGTTAGCTTGCAGACCGAAACCACTTTCACCAAAGAAGTGCTGTACAGCAAATTCTGCACCGTACAATTTGGCTTCACGGTTGTTTACTGGCTTGTCAGTTAACCAATTTGAAATTGGGTCTTCTCCAGTAACACGAATGTCGAGAGCAGTTGCAACGTCAATTTCAAACTGGTTTTTGGTTGCAGGATCAGCAGCTGCTGTTGCATAGTCTGCTGGAGTCCATACGTTTGCAGCACTAGTTTGAGTCATGATAGCTTCCATGACGAATAGAGAAGTATCGTCGAGAGCAATGCCTTGGCTTGCCAATTCTGCAACGGCTGCTTCTGCTCGCGCTCCAGTCGTCTGATCGCGCATATCAAAATGCTGCTCAGTAACTTTTTCACGACCGATAAAATTGCTAACACGCTTCTCGAAGAATCCAACTGACGCATAGCTCGAATCGCTGTAGTACCATTCCAGAGAAATATCTACGTTATCTGATTCAAGAGGCAAAAGCGCCGGGTTTGAGGAAGTCGCTACACGGGTTGCACCGTTGTATGTAGAACCACCACCAGAACCAAAGTTGCCAACAGAAGACTTCAAGTTGCCGTACTGAGCACGAGCGATAGTTTTGCTATAGGAGAAACGCGCTTTCAAGTCGTCGATAACTTCAATATCGAAGTCCAGACTTGGTAACAGGTTATCGTAACTAGCATCAGCGCTAAATGGCTGGAAGTCTGGGTTATCACCGTAATCAACCTGGAAGTCGTTGTTATCTTGCCACAACAAACCAATTGGGATCTGGACCAAGGAAGTGGATTCAACATTGGTAGTTTCATAACGCAAACCAGTTACCAAGTTAACAGGGCGTCCAGCAAACTCGCCTTCCATAGTAATCTGGAAGAAGGCCGCTTTAGTGTCTTCCTTCACCTTGTCGTCATTCGCAAAGTTTGGCTCGTATGCCAGCACATAACCATTATCAGCAGTACCGTACAAATCCACCAAGTGCTGACCAATGACCTCAGCGTCACCACGAATACCAACTTGTGATGAGCGTGAAGCATTGTAGTCATCGAATTTAGACAGATTAAACATTTCCATCATACTGGCGGGAATATCGCCTGGGTTGGCCACACCCCAGTCACCCATTGCCATGTAGCGGTTAGATGATTGCTGAGTGGTTTCCATAGCACGACTTTCAACACCGAAGTCCAGGCGGCCAGAATCGAAATCGAAGGCACCATCTAACTGAACCTGGGTAATTTCAGTTTCTTGAGCGTTATAGAAAACGCGAACAACCTGAGAACCGATATCACCGAACGAGAATACGCCATCACCATCACCACGGCTGCTGTCGTCCATCTCCCAGTCGTAAAGGGGCATGTCATCGTTAAATTCAATCCAATGCGCTACCTGGGTTGGAGCGGCAATGGATGTTGCAATTTCACCCGCCTTACCAGGGCCGTCTGGAAGACTCTTCATGGTAGAGTTGTGGGCATCTAAAGTTACTGAGAAATTATCAGTAGCCTGGAATTCCAAGTTCAAACCAGCAGAATTCAATGTATTTTTCTGCTTACGTAATTGCTGCTCGTAACCCTGGTCGCGTGGACCTGCAGTTTCGTGAATATAGATTGGAGTAGCAACCGCACCATCGTCGAATACGACACGATCGATAGAGTTACCATTTGCCAACCAACTGGTTGACTCACCGCGGCGCTCTTTAATTTTGTTTTCAGCGAAGGTGTAATCAACAGTACCAGTGAATTTTTCGGTAGGTGCAAACTGCACAACGAGCTGACCGTTCAGACGGTCACGTTCCTGGTCAGAAAACGAGTAACGCAAATCGTTCGGACGACCAAAAAGCTGACCATCAGCTGGAGCATTTACGATTTCAGCATCATCAGTGAAAGAGAACAGATTGTTACCATTGTTACCGCCGTCAGTCGCGTCCCAACGGCTAATATTCCATTCGTTCTCAGCAACACCGCGGTTGCCGGAGTGACGCTGCTGGTAGCTACCAGAAACAGCCACACCAAAGGTTTCCGCATCGTTAGTGAAGCTAAAAATACCAGAGAGCTCAGGAGTAATATCACTACCAGTACGGTTGGTAGTATCGTGAACAGCTTTAACACCCACAGAACCCTTCATTCCTGGGCTATCTAATGGACGCGCAGTACCGATGTTAATTGTTGCACCCATACCACCAGTTGCGATGCTGGCTTTACTGGTTTTGTATACTTCTACTTTGCTTACGCTTTCAGAAGCAATGTTTGAGAAGTCGAAAGAACGGTTACTGGAGCCGTTAGTACCACCAGCACCGGAACCACCACCATAAACACTCGCCGCAGGCATGTGACGACCGTTCAGAGTAATGAGGTTATATTCTGCACCGAAACCACGCACGGTTACTTCGGAACCTTCACCGTTGGTACGGCTGATAGAAACACCTGTAATACGCTGAAGAGATTCAGCCAGGTTGGTGTCAGGGAACTTACCAATGTCTTCAGCGGAAATCGCGTCTACCACACCAGCAGAGTTACGCTTGACGTCCATAGAAGCTTCCAAACTGGCACGGATACCAGTTACAAAAACCTCCTCGATCGCTTCGTCTTGTGCAAAGGCAGGTGCTGCAATAGCAGAAGATGCAATCACACTCACGATAGCATTCGATAGCTTATTTTTCTTAAACATAGACACTCTCACTCCTCGATTAGAGTTAATTTGAAAGATACGCTTCATGGCGTTGTTATAATTAATTCACGCACTCTAGGTTTATAAGTCAGGAATTGGGTACTTCTTTTTTCTTATATATGGTGTCGAAAAACAGCGTCCCTTTCACACTCCTTTAGCCAATAATTTTTATAAAAATCAACTATTTAGCCTTATTATTATGAGTTCGGACCTCCCAACTAGCCCGTGCAACCCGAATAAAGTTACTCTTAAAGCATAAAAAAGAATTATTCGACGGTCAACGCATATTACTCTCACAAATTATGCTGTCAACACCAAGCACTGTTTACGCGGTGGTTTTCGCCCCTACATTCAGCATATTTATGCAGATGTATGCAGGTTTAGCGTCAATCTAATAATGAAATCTAACCCACAACCAGCCAGCTGAACACATCGTGATCAAATCGGTGATTCTTGAAACTGCGGCATTAACGGTAACTGCTAAACTTTTCCAGACACCAATGAAAAACCCTTTGCAAAATGGACAAAACTTCGGAGCCGAATTGCCGCCCGTGCTTACGGTTTAGAAATTCAGTCGTACTGCTTTTGGTAGTGCTGCATTTTTGGAGTGAAGCTGACGCCCAAACTCAGCCCACAGCCGCAGATTTAATCGAATTGGACTTTGAAGAACTGGTAAATATGGATGTGCAAATTCAAAGTGCGGGGAAGAATTTAACCCGAGCTATGGACCTACCCTATGCAGCATTCGTAATTACATCGGCGGACATTAACAATAGCGGTGCCCAATCAGTACCCGATGCTTTGCGCCTGGCACCCGGTGTTGCAGTGCGTCAAATTTCTGCGGGAGAGTGGGCAATAGGTATTCGTGGCGCGGGCGGCTTATTCTCGCGATTCGTGCTAGTACTGGTGGACGGAAAAATTGCATACAACAGTGTATTCAGCGGAGTAAGTTGGGATGAACTCAATATCACGCTTGGGGATATTGATCGCATAGAAGTCATCCGAGGACCCAATGCTGCTTCTTGGGGGGCCAATGCGGTGAATGGCATAATAAATATTATCACCCGCAGCCCCGCCAATTCGGATAACCAATTCATAAGCAGTTGGGGCGGCAATGACAATCGCGCTGGAATTTCAGTTCGCAAAAATACCGCACTGCAAGATAACTGGCATGCAGCCCTAACAGGGCATTACACACAATGGCAGGGCTTAGAACCCAGTGATGTAAATTCTCGAGAGCCCGAGCACAAAGACTGGCGGGCAACTTTAGGACTCGCTCATTCGGGCATTAATAGCAACTCACGCATTGCTGCCGCAACATTTGGAGTACGTCAAGCGCCCGAATGGAGTTGGATTAAAGCAGAGACTCTCTCTGAAGTAGTCACCCGAAAAACTGAAGATAAAAAGGCTTGGTCGCTACTTTTTGAGCATCAGGAAACATTCGCTACAGACAGCTCTTGGACATTACGCGTTGCAACTGATAGAACGTTCCGGCGAACGTCACTTTACGATTGGGATTCTAAAGTACTACAAGCAGATGCAGAGCTAGTGGCACGCTGGCATTCTCATCAGATTTCAACAGGCATAAACTCTCGTACTAACAAATCATCCGCTGTTATGGCTCCCGACTTTGACCTGAACTTCTCACCAGAGTCACGGGAAGTGAAAAGCCTTGGAGTCTATTTAAGCGATACCATGAGCTTGAACGAGCAATGGCAAGTCACACTTTCTGCCCGCCTCGATGAACACGACCTGAGCAAACAAAACCTCCAGCCTTCAATCCGGGGACTTTGGAAACCCTCAGAGCAAAATCGAGTCTGGGCAGCTTACTCAGAAGCAAGCACAACACCCTCCCGAGCGCTTGTGGATATCCATGAAGTACCCTATGCGGTGTTTGATGCTAATTCCGAGTCACCTTTGCCGGTGCTACTTTCTCTCAGCGGCTACCCAGCCGCAATGAACGATACTCGACTGAAAGCCAGCGAATTAGGATATCGACACACCTTTGCATCTTTCAACTTCGATTTAGCAGTATTCAATTTTGAATATAAAAATGAAGTAAGTGTAGAGTTGAACGGCTCGCCTTATTTGGTACTTGATCGTGACTACAACCCATCTCACCTTGTGCAGAAAAGCAATTTTGTAAACAACAAGGAATTTTCATCGCGTGGTGGTGAACTCAGTATGCGCGGTCAGTTCAACACAAAGTGGAATTACCAGCTGGCTTACAGTTTGATCATTTCTAAAGCTGACTATAAAGATTCTTCACAAAGCGCGAGCGCCTTCAGCAACATTGCCATTAGCGACACACTAAACTGGAACCTGGTATTGCGTTATCGAGAGTCTCCTGGTGAAACCGATGCCGCATTTTCACAGTACGCTGACTCACTCGGGAAGATCGACACCTACTTAACGCTAGACACCAACGTTGCATGGCACCTTTCAAGGCGCTGGACACTTGAATTTATTGTCAACAATATTGGGCCCAAGCACAGCGAAGCCGTTCGCGAAGAATTTGGCACCGCGATTATGAATGTCGAACCTTATGGCTTACTACGAGCGAGCCTTAAGCTTTGAACCTAAGACGATTCCTACAGATACAAACATTTATTACGCTTGTGTTTTTTTGCTCTTTTGTGGCGACACCCTGCTCTACAGCCATTGCTAGCGAGCAGAGCATACACGCACTTCGAAGTGCATATTTATACTACTTCTCCCATTTTATAACTTGGCCTAAAGAGACACCTTTTTTACAGGATTCACTAAATCTTTGCACGCTCACGGATAATTCAGAGGACAAATTTCAGCTAAACACCATTAACAATAAGCCTTTAGGCATTAATAAGCTGAAAATTATTCTCTTTGACAGGTATTCTGAAATAACACCACAAAGCCTTGCGAACTGCCACATAATTTACACGGCTGAACCTTTCAATGTGCAGCTGTTTCAACATCAAGACAAACTGCCTATTTACACGCTTGTGGTAACAGAAGGCGACGTGGCCAACAAAGGGTTTATACACCTCTATAGAAAAAGTAACAAACTCAAATTCGAAATTGAGAATGAACAACTTGTCGACGCGGGATTTAGAGTGAGCTCAAAGCTCCTGCGCCTAGCGAAACAGCAGGAAACACCGTGAGCAAGAAACACCACCGATCGTTAAGAGCTCGTATCACATTGGCCACTCTTGTTACCGTGCTGATCGCCTGTATCGCCAACGGTGCGGCGATTCTTTGGAATTACAACGAGCTCACATACAAAGCATTACAGCGTCGGGTTGATATTGAATCTCAAATTATAAGCTCTAATATCGCGCCAGCGGTATTGTTTGATGACGTTGCAGCCGCGAACGAGACCCTAGCAACTTTTGCCGCAGATCCAGCATTGGTTTCTCTAATATTACTGAGAAGCGATGGCAGCGCCATGGCAAAATACATAAACCCTAAATTTGATAAAAGCTCTTATAACGCTCTTTCAGTTGAGAAAGCAATTAAATTCGATGACCAGATAATCGGAGTACTTAAAATTAGCGTGTCAACTGGCGAGATAGATCACCAAAATATAACGAATATAATATTCGTTACGATCACCTTAAGTATCCTTTTGCTTCTCACCATCTTAATTATCAGACCGCTGATTAAATCGATTTTAATCCCTCTCTTAAACTTGCACAACATATCCGAAAGAATCGCCAAAACACGGAACTATACCCTGCGTGCCCAAGTACACTCAAATGACGAAGTTGGCCAGCTAAGCACTATGTTCAACCACATGGTGGAACAAATTGAACACCGCGATGACATGCTCGAAAAGCAAGTAAGTCAGCGAACTAACGAGCTTGAAAAGCTCGCCGAAGAATTCCGATTCCGGGCCTTTCATGACAGTCTTACCGGACTACCCAACCGCGCGCTTTTAAACGAACGGTTTGAGCAATGCACTGCCCAGGCATCGAGGAATAAAACGAAATTTGCCTGCATGCTACTGGATCTGGATGATTTTAAAACCATTAACGATACCAAAGGACACGAATTTGGCGACGAGCTGCTGATACAAGTCTCAAAGCGACTCAAAAATACCGTTCGTAAGGAAGATTTGGTGTGCCGTTTGGGTGGCGATGAATTTGTTATTTTACTAACTGGCTTAAATGAGTTGCACGAAGCTGAAATAATCGCGCGCAAAATACTGGCTCAACTCAACCGGGAATTCCTGATCAAGTCTGAGCGTATACGCACAGCGGCGAGTATAGGCGGAGCAATTTACCCCACTCACGGAGAAAACATGAGCGCGATTAAACGTCACGCAGATGTTGCCATGTACCGCGCCAAAGACGCCGGAAAAAACCGCTTCTGCCTTTTTACCGACGGCATGCAGCAAGATGTAAAATACCGCCTGATGATTCAGAATGGCTTAAAACCAGCCCTACAAGAAAAACAATTTGAAGTCTATGTACAGCCAAAAGTAGACCCTGCCCGCCATCAAGTAAGCGGCTGTGAAGCACTGGTACGCTGGAACCATCCCACTGAGGGATTCCTTACACCTGAAAAATTTGTCCCTTACGCTGAAGAAATTGGTGTAATCTCACAAATCGATTACTTCGTCATAAACGAATGCTGTGCTTTACTTGTAAAGTGGGCTGAAATCTTCACCAACCCGTTAGCTATTGCTGTAAATTTATCGGGAAGACATTTTCACGACTATCACATTGTTGATGAATTGGAAAAATCGATCAATAGATTTCAAATCGACCCATCGCTTCTCGAAATCGAAATAACAGAAGCTGTACTTATTGAAGACCCCGACAAAGCACAAAAAATCGTACGCGCAATCAAATCATTAGGAGTCGGCATTAGCCTGGATGATTTCGGCACGGGATATTCCTCATTGAATTATCTGCGAACAATGCCCATTGACACCGTTAAGCTCGATCGATCGTTCGTAAAGAATATTGATACCAACCTACAAGACAAACGACTAACGCGTGGCATCGTAAGCTTGGCACGGGGACTTAATCTCAAAATGGTGGCAGAAGGTGTTGAGAACGACAGACAGCTACAAACACTGATGGAACTGGGATGCGAAACCATGCAGGGGTATTATTTTTTAAAACCTGTGCCGAATAGCGATTTTATTCATTGGCACCTAAAAAATTACTCGCTTGCGAAAATTAACAGCCAATAAAAAACCGGGTAAACCCGGTTTTCTTTACTCTTTTTTTACACCAACCAACGCGAGTCAGAGTCGCTCCAAAGTTAAATACACCATGGTTTGATTGAGCAATTGGTACGCAACCTCACCGAAAGTCATTGGCCCGGTAAATTGTCCGGTTTTCTTGCCTTCCAACTCTGAATATAAAAAATTAAGAATGCAATTGCAGGAAAAGGCAATATTAGAACCATTGGTAGAACTTAATTGTTTATTAAATTCCGCCACATAATCATTAACCGGCTGCGCAAAACGATACTCCACACCTGGGAAAACCGGCGCATAAAGCTTAACTTCTTTATCGGTAACTTCTTGAATACTTACATTAACCATCAGCCCCGAATAATTTGCTACCAGAGGCAGACGGGTATCGATATTTTTTTCGCGCACATAGTCCGCGAGGTTCCACTCAGCACCATCGACATCACAAGTAGAGGCATTAAATCCATTTTGAGGAAACTTAATAGTTGCGCCATTGCCCTGTGAAAATAAATTGACAGTTTTAATTTCCGCAATTTGATCTTCAGGTAAAGGCACATGCATCGCCGCAGCTTGAGTATCGCTCAACATACCACCTGCGGGACCAAAACCGACTTTAGCGCTTTTCGCGCCAAGGTCGTCGAGGTGCATTCCGGATATCCAACCAATGATTGGCGAAAAAAACATCTTTGGAAAATCTGGGGCGTTCTGGGCGTATTTTAAATGCACTTCAGAACTGGCGGGCAAAATCAGAATCGTAAATCCGTGGTCGGGTGATTCCTGTGCGACTCTTGAAATGGTGTTTGCGTCGTACAACGTGAGGCGTGGTTGATTGTTTGAGGATAAACCGCCGATAGTATTCACGTATAACTTTTCTTGATCGACCTTTCCGCCTTCTTCGGTCATAAAATAAGGAATCGTGCCAGCAATCCAATTACCCGACGGCAATGACGCCAATACGCTTTCGTCACCCGCGATTATCAAGTAATCGCCGCGCCCGATCATAGCTTCAACCGTTGCGCGATCTACAGCCAAACTCGAAAATGAGATGGATCCTTCTCCAGCCATTAATTATGCTCCAATTACATTAATTTATACGGCAGCGCTCTGTCTCAATAACAAACTCAATTCTTGTCGCATAGATTTGTGGTTTTGCGCCAAAAACTCCCTTATGCGACGTGCGGCTTCCAGTTTAACGACCGGGTCTGGTTTTGTCGTTACCTGGGCTCTCAATTTTGCTAATAAAAGTTTGTAAGCGATATGGTTGCTTGGCACAAAATTGTCATCATTAAGAATTTGCTGCCAAATTGAGTGATCGGCATCCGGTAACTGCACACCAGATCGCTTGCGTATGTTCATCGCCCGGTTAAGCAACACCAATTCAGGCTTAAGGGTTCTATAATTTTTTCTAAAATAATCTCGCAAAACTTCTATTGCAGCGATTTTTTCTTCTTTAGAGTGACCTTGCACGAAGGTGGTTCGCTGACGAGATATTAACAAGTTTAAAGGAACACTTTGTGAATTTAGGCTTACACGTCCACTCAGCAAGTCCAGCCAAACGGAGCTTTTTATAGAGGGCAGTATTAGTCGCTGCTTACTCTTGGCAGCCCGCGCAAGTTTTTGCTGTCTCTCAGAATGTATGCCGCAGAGTTGGTCTATCTCAGAATCCATGGCAGCTGCGTGCTCAATAAAAAAAGCACGCAAATCGTAAACCAACGGTAATACTTTTCTAGAGTCGGTAATTTTGGCTGCGGTAAGCTTGAGCTTGCTCAGTAGGAATTTTAACGGCAGCATGCTGGTTCTCAACAACACCTGATCCCGTAGAATTTTTTCCCAAATGGGATCAGTCTCGGTGGGCAAGGTAGAAAGGGTGCGCATTTCTGCCGGCGACTTGGCAATATCTGCCAACACCATGTTAACAACGCCCTCGTCCACACTATTGAACTCTGCGATTAACGCGCTATCCAGCCCCTTTATTTGACCAAGTGCTACTTTTTGCCGGATGAGGTTAGAGTAGTGGCGAGAAGGATTACCCAGAAAAGCAGGTTGCAGGATATTAATGGATTCAACAATGCATTCACCATTTACTCCCTGCCTTGGAATCTGCGCGTGAACCATGGTGCGGTAACCACCAATGTTCATATATTGCCAACTGCCCGCTACAAGTTCTTGCTCCAACCCTTTCTTGTGCGTATCGAACAAACCGAATAGACGTTTTTGGTCGGCAACCTCAATATAAACATCGAAGGTTTTTTCTTTGTCGTTGGTCTTTACCGATTTAACCGACCATGGGGGCACAATACCCAGGGCGTTCTCTAAATCGCGAAGATCGTTTTTTTCCATCCAGCACCCCTAACTAGACGTGATTAATCGAGCGAAGACGAAAATAGTTCGCATGTTCTGAGTGTAGCAGCTAGCAACTCGTCAACCTAAAATTCGTTCAGTTAGAATAAACTTTTGCGAAACAGATCTTGTCGCCTCTAACAACTCATAGAACCAGATTACATAACTGCTTGTCAATCAACCTACATCAAAAACCAACAATAACTTACTGATTTTCCTTGGCAATTTCAATCAAAGGGCGCGAACTCCCACACACTAACGCGTATTTCATCATTACCCGTTTCTAAAGTTGCTTAATGATTTTGATGCCAAAGTGACGGGGAGTTTTGGGATTATTACTACTTTTACAGACACGTTTATTATTTAGACTGATTGATCACTATGTTCACAAGTTAACATAATTTGGCGCGCATTTAATTAAATTGTCATAGAGATTTTTCACTAATATTGACAATTATTGAATACACTAGAAGACTCCACGACTTAATACATATTTGTATTTGTTACTCGCATCGATGATCTCGAGAGTCCAATGAGGAGTGTAGTACATGGCTATCGCGGCTAAACTAAACGTTGGGATTATAGGCTCAGGGAAGATCGGAACGGACTTGCTAATTAAAATTATGCGTTCTGATGTTCTGCACTGCGGACTGTTTGTGGGACGTGATTTCAGTTCCAAAGGTTTGCAAAAAGCCAAATCCCTGGGAGTTAATGTATCTGATCAAAGCATCGCAGCATTCACTGATTCCAATCAAAAATTTGATATCGTGTTTGATGCCACTTCGGCAGCTTACCACAAACAACACGCTGAAGTATTTCGAGCGGCAGGCATAAAAGCCATTGATCTAACACCGGCCAAAGTAGGGCGATTTTGTGTTCCCTCTATTGATGGCGATATTGTGAATCAGGAAGATAATATCAATATGGTCACTTGTGGTGGCCAGGCTTCTATTCCTATTATTAACGCTCTCTCAACTGTCTACCAAAATATATCCCTGGTTGAAGTCCATTCACATTTGGCTGAAGATTCAGTGGGCCCCGGCACGCTTGCCAATATAGACGAGTACTATTCGAGTACCGCCGCGGCAATCTCGACCTATTCTTCAGTACAAAATGTTGATGTTCATCTTCAGGTAGAGAAGAGCAGTTGGAAACCCGACATGCTTACTGTGATTCGGGCACACACCAGTGACAGCAACCTCGAAAAATTGTATGGTCCACTGCATCAACGGCTGCTACAAGTACGAACTCATGTGCCTGGCTATCATATTATTGGCACACCCCGTTATCTTAATGGGGCCATTGAGATTCTTATTAGCATTCGGGGCCTGGGCGACTGGATACCGAGTCATGCGGGCAACCTCGACATTATCAATTGCGCGGCCATTGCAATTGCAGAAAAACATGCTGCGTTTCGAGGTATAGTACCCGAGCGCACTAAAGAACAGCGTTCATCACTGGGTTCGTTGTTTGGCGTGTTCGGCAACGCAAACGTTGCTGCTGAATCGGCCTAAAAATTAAGGCCAAAAAAAGTTCCGGCGTTGCAACCACGCCATTTGTTTCGGTACTAGCAGGATGCTAGCCGGATTCAGATCTTATCAAATAAATGTGCAAGCTGTTGAGGTACCATGGGCCGGCCGTTGCCGCTAACTGATGTGCCTGTAACAATCCCCTTCAAAACCAGGGTATCGTCTGGTTTCAAGAAGATGTCTTGCATAAATTGAAATTTAAGACGAGAAACCCTCTCTAGTCGGGTTCCAATCCAAAACTCATCACCTGGTCGTAAAGACCTCTTGTACTCAAGCTCTACTTTGATTACGACGAGATTCACCTGATTACGTGCTAACTCCGCAAAATCAACACCCTGAGTATGTAGGAAGGTGTGACGCGCGTGCTCCAGATAGTTCTGATAAACGCTGTTGTTGACCAAACCTTGCACATCGCACTCGTAGTCGCGTACCTGCATACTCATAACATGCGTATATTCCATTAAAACAACACCTCCAGTAGCCGTACATCGATCACCAATACTGTATTTGGTCCAATTTTGTTAGTAGCTCCCCGGCGCCCCCAAGCCAGTTCGGGAGGAATTACCAATTCGTTCCGACCACCAACGGCCATCAATAACAAGCCTTCCCGTAAACCCGGAATAGCCTCCTTCATGGTGAACGTATCTGGCAAACCAGCTTTATAGGTGTCTGCTATCACACTGCCGTCAGCATTCAAAATGCGCTGATTCACCACAACAGAATCAGAATTTGTCGGAAAAATTCCATCGCCCTGCTCAAGCACGCGGTACAACAAGCCCGATGAGGTTTGCTGCACCCCCGCTTTTTGACGATACTTTTCTATAAAAACCTGGCCCGATTTTCGATTTTGCCCGGCCGAGCCCTTATTGAGTTTTTTACCGCTGTTCATAATAACGTGACGAGTCGATAAACCGGTTGCTAATCGCAGCGTACATTACAGACGTCTGCAACAACTAAAATATTGCGTATGACGAGGTATACCGGGGATCGGCCGGTATATCACCAAGGGGAACGAGCACGCTTTTTTCGCTGTTAGAGATGCGGAAGCTGATAGCGCTGCAAGACTTCAGTAAGTATATCGCCAATTTCGAGACGATGTTCATAGTGGCGTTGTTTCGCTGCCAACCATTCCCCAGATGCAACCAACTCATAAACTTCTCGGTAGGCAGCTGTTGAGGAAGAAGGCTTGGGACGTAACTTCAAGGTTATAATACGGGCACGATAAGCCTGAGCACGGACATTTTCGACCAGGGTCGTGAGACGTTTGTTGCCAGCGAGCCCTATCAAAAAGCGATGAAATTTTTCTTCTGCTTTGGCCCAGCCATCCATGGTATCTTGCTCAAGAGACAGCTCCATTTCCTGCACAGCATCGGCCATGGGCTGTAACACGTCAGGTCCGCAATGTTTCTTAGCGAGCAATTCCACCGCGGTGCATTCGAGCCCGGTTAGCACTTGGTTAATTTCAATGATATCTTCAGGCACCAAGGGTAACACCCGCATTCCCCTACGAGGAATTAGCTCTATAAGCTTTTCAGCTTCGAGCCGAATTAAAGCCTCTCGCACCGGAGTGCGGCTAACGCCCAGCATTTTTGCTATTTCGGGTTCCAAGGCCTGAAAACCAGGAGGATATTCGTTTGTGAGAATGTTATTTTTTAGCTGCCGGTACGCCAACTCTACCCGTGATAGCCCAGAGCCGTCGGTTTCGTATGTCTCGCCCATGATTATGATCTTTATATGCGAATCGCTGACAGGTTAACCGGTGTCCCTAAGGCTAATCCACATCATATAGTTATTAATATCCTGCAGAAGTGGCAGGAATTGTAACACTGGAAAATCTCAAAAGTGGAGTTGAGAAAGGGCTTATTGGAAAGAATTTCTGCGTTATTTTGTAATACCCTACTTTGGTAGTAAAAAACTAAAAACTTCAGGAGTACACACGTTTTGTTTTAACGACTAAAATTAGTAAAAAATTACTAACTGACATTTGAATCCGCAATAGCAAGTAACAAATACAGCCGCCAACATTATGAAACCGGTAAAAACCAAAGCCCAGATTCGCTCTGAAATCGAAGAGCAAATTGCCCAATATCTGGCGGGCGGCGGTGCTGTGGAAGAAATTCCCACGGGCAAAAGCGGCAACACGACCAATGCTAATTTGTTTGCGAACGCCACCGCGTTTGAGCCTAAAAAAAATCGTACGCTTGTTACAGATGTAATCAAAACCGTTGACGAGCGTAAAAAACTGAAACCCACCGCCCCCCTAAAAAAACCGGGGCAACCGCGCAAGCGGCTGATCACCGACGACTTTGGCGAACCGGTACGTTGGGTTTGGGTGGATAATTAACACATTCATATTATGAGTATTTGGCTATTCAAAACCGAACCCGGCGAATACAGTATCGACGATCTTGCCAAAGAACAACAGACACGCTGGAACGGAATACGGAACTATCAGGCTCGCAATTTATTGCGCGATGAGGTTCAGTTGCAGGACAGAGTGTTCATTTATCACAGCAGTTGCAAGCCAACGGCAATTGTTGGGCTCGCTGTTGTATGCAAGACGGCCTACCCAGACCCCAGTCAATTTGATGAGAGCGACAACTATTATGACGTAAAAGCAACGCCAACAAAGCCCCGTTGGTTCTGCGTCGATATTGAATTTCGCGAAAAGTTTAGGCAACCACTAACTCTGAGCAGGCTCAAAGAAATGGCCTCTCTGAAGGATATGGTATTACTTAAACAAGGGCGTCTCTCAATACAGCCGGTAAGCGAAGCGGAGTACCAGGCTATTATATTGGCAAGCTCCTAACAGCGGTACAGCACCACATCCAGCTCTTCTTGCTCAGATAAGCTTGGCTATAATGATAAGTACTTACTTGGCGAGGCCTGTAAACTCTAGACGATGCCCTGGTCTACAGCTATCAAATAACTTACCAGAGTTAATACCCCCAAAATAACAAAAATAACGACGAGTAAGCGCCAGGGTTTGAAAGTAGCACGCTCAACGGAATTGACGTTGCTCGAAATAAATTGATCGACTTTCTTTTGGTCTTCCGGATAAAGTTCAGGCATAAGATTTCGTAGGATAATTAATTTTCGCCAAGATTTTTACAACGGTTGCAGAGTTTAAAACCAGTCGTCTTGCATAGCCATTAGCGTTTCGCCGCCGGCGGCTATACGACGTGCCAGAGTATCTACCTGGGGCAGTAATTTAAGTATAAAAAATTCTGCTGTGAGCATTTTCGCCTTACAAAAATCACTCTCGTCTTTACAGGCTACCGCAGCAGCACGCAACCACATATAGGCATAGCAGGTGTAGCCAAGCATATCCTGGTAATCAACTGCAACCGCGCCTGGCAAAGAGGCATCTCTCGCACTCCGACTAATCAGGTTGCGCGTCGAGTTTTGCAATAGAACCAAAGCCTGCTGCAAAGGTGCAATGATGTTTTTCAACTCGCGTTTGTTTTTGAGCTGTCTGATAAAATCATCGACTTCGTGTACAAAAACCCCTAATAGTTCACCGTTGCAGGCAAGGGTTTTCCTTGTTATCAAATCCATGGCCTGAATACCATTTGTACCTTCGTATATTTGTGTAATACGAATATCTCTGAGCAGTTGTTCCTGCCCCCACTCGCGAATGTATCCGTGACCACCGAAAACCTGCTGACCAAGAATTGCAACATCCAGAGAACGATCGGTTAAAAAGCCTTTGGCGACGGGAGTGAGCAGAGCAACCAAAGATTCTGCACGTTGCTTACTCTGTGCATCTTCGCTGTACTTGGCAATATCAAGCCACTGTGAAACATACATATAAAACGCACGCCCCGCCTCATTTAAAGCACGCATGGTCAACAGCATGCGTCGTACATCCGGGTGCACCAAGAGCTTGTCCGCCTCCTGATCCGGGTATTTAACGCCGGTGGGGCTCCTCCCCTGAATGCGCTCGCGGGCATAATCGATCGCATTCTGGTAGGACGCTTCTGCCGCTCCTACCCCTTGCACACCAACCACAAGGCGCTCGTAGTTCATCATTGTAAACATCGCGTGCAAACCTTTGTTCGGTTCACCTACCAACCAACCTGTGGCACCCTCAAAATTCATAAGGCAGGTCGCAGAAGCCTTAATACCCATTTTTTTTTCGAGACTTCCACACACAAAGGCGTTGCGTTCTCCCGGCTCGCCTTGCTCATCGGGAATATATTTTGGAACCAGGAACAGAGAAATTCCCTTGGAACCTTTGGGGGCATCAGGTAACTTCGCAAGCACCAGGTGAATAATATTTTCGGTAAGTTCGTGCTCTCCCCAAGTTATAAAAATTTTACTGCCGGTAATTCGAAAACTGCCGTCTGCTGCTGGTTCTGCGCGGGTGCGAATCAGCCCTAAATCGGTGCCGCAGTGAGGCTCGGTGAGATCCATGGCACCACTCCAGATGCCCTGATACATTTTTGGAAGATAGCGGGCTTTAAGATCTTCTGAAGCATGGGAGTCAAGCGCAAGACAGGCGCCGGCGGTTAACATGGGCAATAAACCGAATGACATGCAGGCACCCTGAGTCATCTCCTCAATGCTCGCGACAAAACTTTTCGGCAAACCCATGCCGCCGAACTCCGGGTTACCCGCCAGGCTACACCATCCGCCACTCACAAATAATTGATAGGCTTCTGCAAAGCCGGGGGGCACGGTGACCTTGCCGTCGTCCAAACGGCAACCGATTTCATCGGATTCACGATTAAGCGGTGCCAACACCTGCGCCGCAATTTTGCCGCCTTCTTCGAGAATGGCATCTGCTGTTTCGGAGTCCATCTCCGAGCAAGCAGTTAGAGAGCGCCAAACCTCAGGCAGCTGCAGTTGCCGCTCCAGCACGAAGCGAATGTCATCCAGGGGGGCAGAATATCTGGCCATAACGCACCTTCTCTTTTTGTTTTATTAAAACATAGGAGTAGTACGCAGGAATATCCACAGAGAGTATATTTAGTGGCGACAAGCACTAGACCAGTTGATCGAGAATACTTCCCGGTTCTCGGGACTCTAAACTGGTGTTGGAAATGCTCGCGCTCAAGCGGGAACTGAGTAGATTGCCGGATAGCGGCAAGGATGGAGTCACCGGTGCATCGTTATTGGTGCTTGGGCGTGGCCTAGACTCTGCTATACCCGGCCCAGTTACGCTGTTACTTGAGGCGTTTTCGCCCTGATCTTGCGAGTCTGCTGTTTGCGATTCGTTTGTGTCTTCATTAGACCGCAATTCCTGACGTGCTTGAGCTTCAAGACGACTTGCCTGAGCGGCAACGCTACGATCTTGCGGTGAGGGTTCGGCCGGGGCCAGCGCCGCTCTCTTCACAATCTGCATTTTGGCAATTGTGGCTTCTGGTGATGCTTCGCGACCAACGTTTATCGGCACCTCACCACCTACTGCGTAGCGCACGCCGTCGGGGCCTCGTTCAAACTGATATTGTGCGGCGCCCGCGTACAGCCCGCCAATTGCTGCGTGCGCCTGTTCATGGGCGCGAACTTCCCGGTCACGGGATGCCAGTTTGGAAATTTGCTGCTGTTCCTGGTCGAGACGGCGTTGCTCAGCGGAGGATAACTGGCGCTGTGCGTCAAGGCCGGCGTCGTCGCTATCGGGAGTTTCCTCGGCAGATTCGCGGTCCCCCAGCTGGGAGTCACTTTGCTGGGTGCGAACCTGGGTTCGGGCACCAGCGGCTGATTGTTCCACAGGCTTCAAAGACGAAATTCTTCCGGCCGCGTCTTCCTCTCCCACAGGGCGTTGACCCACAGGATTAAAAGGGGCGACCAGATTCGCCAAATTGTTAGGTAGTGATGTAGTTATCACGCAGCGCCTCTAGGACAAACGTCACAGGCACTCGCGCGAGGGCGCCCGATTATCGTGGCACGCGACGCGCGGGTGCGCGGTTTTCCTCCTCAACAGGAATAGGTATCAACGGTTGCTGGGGTTCTCCCAGCAACCAACGGAAGAATGCAATCACAGCATCAGGATTCAACATCAATCAAACTCCCGAGGGCATCGCTCGCCACAGAAACTATTTTTGCTGAGGCATCAAATAGTTGCTCCTGGCGGCGCAGTTCTATTAAGGGTTCCACAATGTCACCCCCGGAATCAGAACGAGCCGATTCTTGCACCGGCGCGACTGGATCAGCACGGGTCACAGTCTGGGTTTCTACGGTATCAGACGGCTCCTCGCGAATGTTGGCTTCAGCGATATCTTGCGCCGATTTCAACATCTCGCGCTGGCTGTGTTGCATGCCGCGCAGACCTTCGCTCATTACCGAATTGATCATGTTTTACCTCTTTTGTGCCGTACTATCAATGACCAAGCCAATCTTAGCCCGTGAATTGGCGACAAAAACCATACTTACGTGTGAAGTTTAAGCCTATTTTTGGACAAAAAACAGGCATCGAAGCGGTGAAAACCTTAACTGATAAGACAGATTGGTGGTAAGCCTGTAAGAATCTGGTGATTTTTTTTATATCCGAAGACCTTCTCTAACCAGCGGTTATCAGCTGTGCGACTTTAATTCCAGAGGCCCCAGATCAAGGTACTCAGCCGCTTGGGTCACGCTCGCGGGATCGAGCCAGGGAACATACCCCAGGCAGGGTGCCGGCAGCAGTTGCGCCAGCGTTTCGATATTTTCGTCGGCAACCGCCATGTTGGGGTCGGTTTGAGTCACCACCCAGGCGGCCATATTCAGGCCGTCCCCTGCAATTGCTTCAGCAGTGAGCAGCGCGTGATTCAGGCAGCCTAACTTCAGCCCCACCACCAAGATTACCGGCAACTGCAAGGCCTTCGCCAAATCAGCAACAGTGTCAGAGTTGTTGAGCGGCACCCGCCAACCGCCAGCGCCTTCGACAAGACACAGGTCTGGCTCAACACCGGCAGGTAGTTTCTGCAGGGCATCGCGAAAGCCATTCTCAAGCTGTGCCACCGACAAGCATTTACCCTCACGTGCAGCAGCAATGTGCGGCGCCATAGGCTCGAGAAGCAATACGGGATTCACATCGGAATAACGCAATGGAATGGTCGCGTGTTCGCGTAATTTGACCGCGTCTTCATTCTGCAAACCACTGCCGTAATTCTCACCACCGGCCGCCAGGAGCTTCAAGCCCAGTGTTTGCAAACCCTCGCTGCGGGCTTTTTCCAGCAGAGCTGTTGCGATAAAAGTTTTACCGGAATCTGTATCGGTGCCAGTAACAAAGAAATATTTCGACATGCTGCCCCGGAGACAAAACTAAAAATAAAGGCGCGTAGTTCTATACGCGCCTTATGGATTAATAAACTGAGTAAGCTTAGCCTGCTACGCCGTGTTTATTCTTCGCTCGGTTTACGCAGATAGATGTAGTAAACCTCGTAACGCGCGGGTAAACCGCGGTCGGGGTCAAGCCAATTGCCATAAGCTTTTTCGAGACGATGAAAAGTGCCACGCCCCATCAAGCCTTGCTGACGCCCTTCATTGAGGGTGTGAGCCCCAATGCCTTTCAACTCGCGCATCAGGTGCACCACGCTGTGGTAATAGAGCACCGGCGTCTCCGATTTGTAGGCGACCATTTGCAAACCCGCCTGTTCTGCCACAGATTTAATGCTTTCCAAGGCCATAAACTGATTAACGTGCGCGAACTCATCCACCATGCGCCACGCTGAGCGCAGCTCAAACAGGGTTTCCGGGCCGAGGGTACTGAAGGCAAACCAACCGCCAGGCTTGAGGGCGCGAAACATTTCGTCAAACAACTGTGAGGGGTTCTCACTCCACTGTACCGTGAGGCTTGAAATGCAGCCGTCGAAGGAATCGTCAACAAACGGTAGAGATTCCATATCGCCCAAATGCCAATGGATCTGCTCGACCACGCCCAGCTCAGAAAACTTTTGTTGCGCCTGATCCAGCATACCTTCGGCGATATCCAGAGCGTGGATTCTACCTTCAGGTTGCGTGATGGCTGGGAACTGCTGCAACAATCGCTCAATGCAATAGCCGGTACCACAACCCAAATCAAGAAGTGTCTGCCCCATGGAACCGCCAGTGCCCAAACTGAATTGCACCAGTGAATCGACCACTCGTTTTTGCAAACGCGCCAGAGTGTCGTATTCCTTGGCGGCACTGCTAAAGGAATTGGCAATGCGGCGTTTACGCTGGCTGAGGCGCGGTGGCTGGTGCTTCAAAAAGGCATTGATTGTCGCGGCCACCTGACGAGGATGACTGAGATGTGGCGCGTGCCCCGCTCCGGTAATGCGTTCCACCCAATGGGCCGGCGCCAAGCCCTGTACCGATCGACCAGCCCGCACCGGCACCAAGGCATCAGCCTTGCCAAAGATATGTAAGCCCGGCTGCTGTAAATTGCGCAACGCCGTGCGATTGTCGAGCCCATCCAAATAAGCCAGGGCCCGAGCCCAACTCGATTGTTGTGGCGCTTCGAAACCCTGCACTGTTTTCAGGGTATCCGTTACGGTTTTGCGCTCTGTGTCGCCCATTGCCTGAAGTGCAATGAAGCGCGTTAAGGTCTCTTCAGGCTGCTCGTTAAAACTGGTTACAAACTCCTCATAGGTTTCGCGCTCCATGGCGTGTTTCCAGGGAGTTTTACTGGCAGAGTCGCTATCGTCTTTGACAAATCGGGGGTTGGTGGCAATGGTAATAAGCCGCCCGACTTTTTCCGGGTGGCGACTGGCTAATTGCGTGGCAATCATCCCGCCCAACGACCAACCCACCAAGGTTGCATTTCCCGGCAATACACGCGAAAGCTGCACGAGCAGATCTTCCTGCCCCTCAACACTGAAATCGGCATTTTTTCCAAAACCGGGCAAATCGATAAACAGCAGTTCGCGTTCGTCGCCAATAAACTCCAGCAGCGTTGGCAAAAAGGCATCCCACGTACGGTTGTCGCAGCCCCAACCGTGTAAAAAAACCAGCACAGAACGATCAGACACGGGGTTACTGGGTTTAATAAGAGTACGCTTCAAAAACGGTGTTTCTTCCCGTTTACTTACATCAGGTTCTTTCAATTGGGCTTCCGTCATGGTGTTTACTCCTCGCCGTGCATTTGTGAGACAGCGTATTCGAATGCTTGCAACAGCTCGGTTATTTGTTTTTCAGTATGTGCTGCGGTTATGGTCACCCGTAATCGTGCGGTACCATCAGGTACGGTGGGAGGACGAATCGCGCTCACCCAACAACCCTTATCAGCTAACAACTGAGACATTCTTAGGGCGGCTGCGTCTGTGCCAACCACCACAGGTTGAATGGGGGAATAGGACTCCATAAGAGTTAACCCCAGTTGTTCACACCCTCGCCGAAACTGCGCAATGCATTGTTTTAAATGGTCGCGACACGCATTGGCGTCGCGCAACAGTTTTAGACTCACACGACTTGCTGCAGCAACAGCGGGCGGCAGCGCCGTGGTGTAGATATAGGTGCGCGACAACTGAATCAGGCTCTCAATTAACAACTCAGAGCCCGCAACAAACGCGCCAAATGTGCCAAAGGCTTTTCCCAGAGTACCAATCAACACAGGCACTTGTGTTTGATTCAAGCCAAAATATGACACAGTTCCGCGGCCGCCGTCACCCAGAACACCAAATCCGTGGGCGTCGTCCACCATCAACCAGGCACCAAAATTTTCTATAATTTCAACAAGTTGCGGCAGGTTTGCGAGGTCGCCATCCATGCTAAAAACGCCGTCTGTAACAACCAGCGAGAGCTTGCTGGCTGCGCGCGCCAATCGTGCGGCGAGATGATCCATGTCATTGTGACGATAGCGTTGCAGCTCGGCACCGCTCAATAAACCACCATCGATCAAAGATGCGTGATTGATTTTATCTTGCAATACCAGGTCACCACGGCCGACAAGCGCATTGAGAACCCCCATGTTGGCCATGTAACCGGTGGAAAATAACAATGCCCGCTCTCGACCGGTGAATTCAGCTAACTCTTCCTCTAGCTTGTGGTGCTCTTCGGAATGGCCGTTGACCAAGTGGGACGCACCGCTACCAACGCCCCAGGCGCCAGTAGCCTCCTGCATCGCCAACACGACATCGGGGTGACTTGCCAAGCCGAGGTAGTCGTTGCTGCAAAAATTCAACAACTCGCGTCCCGATTCACAAATCATCGCCGCCTGTGGCGAAGTCACAATACGCCGCGAGCGATAGCGCTGCAAAGCCCGCCGCTCGTCTAATGTGTTTTTTAAACGTGATTCAAAACCCAAGCAAAAACCTCACAACCATCGCCCCGATTCCCGCAGCCCGCAACGCGGGCGCTCACGAATCCCGAAGGCCGCCTGCGGCCGCTCCAGCGTCGCTATTCAACTAACTGCGTTATAGAAAAATTTATCGTTGTGGGCATCAACCAATTGCTCGGTAATTGCTTCTTCAAGTTCAGCTTCGGTCTGCTCCGGGTGATAGGATTCTGGGCGAATACCCAAGCGCTGGAACAGTTGCATATCTTCATTTGCTTCAGGGTTGGGAGTTGTAAGCAGTTTTTCGCCATAGAAAATGGAATTGGCGCCGGCCAGAAACGCCAGCGACTGCATCTGATCGTTCATTTCCTCACGCCCGGCAGATAAACGCACGTGAGATGCCGGCATCACAATACGAGCCACGGCGATGGTGCGAATAAAATCAAAAGGATCGAGATCGGCCTCATCGGCCAGCGGCGTTCCCGCCACGCGCACCAGCATATTAATGGGAACCGACTCTGGGTGTTCTTTCATATTGGCAAGTTGCTGCAGTAATCCGGCACGATCCTGTTGCTCTTCGCCCATACCCACGATACCGCCAGCACACACTTTCAAACCTGCGGAACGCACATTTTCCAAAGTGTCGAGACGATCCTGGTAGGTTCTTGTGGTGATGATACAGTTGTAGTATTCCGGCGAGGTATCAAGATTGTGGTTGTAGTAGTCCAAGCCGGCCTCTTTAAGCTCAACAGCCTGCTCGGCGCTTAACATGCCCAATGTCATGCAGGTTTCCATGCCCATCGACTTTACGCCCTTGACCATATCGAGTACGTACTTCATGTCACGCTGGTGCGGCGATCGCCACGCAGCACCCATGCAAAAACGCGTCGCGCCACTGGCTTTCGCGGCCTTGGCTTCTTCAAGCACCTTTTCAACCGCCAGCAGTTTTTCCCGCTCCAAGCCCGTGTCGTAACGCGCACTCTGAGGGCAATAGGCACAATCTTCCGGGCAGGCACCGGTTTTTATCGAGCACAAGGTGCTCACTTGCACTTCGTTGGGGTCGAAATACTGTCGATGCACCGTTTGTGCACGAAACATCAAGTCGTTAAAGGGCAGATCAAACAAAGCGAGAATTTCTTCACGACGCCAATCATGGCGCACAAGGGGCTGGTCGGGAGACATGAAAATTCCTTACAATCTGTAGTGCGTGCTCAAGACAGGGAAAGCCTTGCACAATAGGATTGTGCCTTTGGCTTGTCAACTTAAAAGGCATTTTAAGGTTTACAAGGAAGGAAATCTCCATATGGATCAAAGTCGACGGTTTTTTAAGCCCCTTAACCGCTGGTATCAGCAAATTCTCCCAAATTATTGTGTGCTGTGTGATTCTCCCAGTGCGCACCCTCTCTGCAACTTCTGCGTGAGCAATCTACCCATCATCGAACATTGCTGCGAGCGCTGTGCACTGCCCTTGCCTGCTGATGCCGAGCTCTGTGGAGAATGTCTACAGAGACCGCCCGCGTTCGATAGCGCTATCAGTGTGTTCAGCTATCAGGCACAAATACCGTGGTTAATCAATCAATTTAAACATCGACGGCAACACGCGATCGGCAAGCAACTCACCCGTGCCTGTGTCAACGCTTTACCCTCAAACGCTGATTACGACCAGATAATTCCGGTACCTCTGCATTGGGCGCGCTTGCTGCAACGCGGCTTCAATCAAGCGGAGCGCATTGCGATGCCTGTTGCGCGGCATTTGCAACGACCGCTAGTTCGGGCGGTAAGAAAAACCCGGTTATCCAAACACCAACAAAATCTCACACGCAAACAACGCCTCGCCAATGCAAAACTGAATTTTGAGGTATGTCGCGATGTTGATCAGCAACGGATTCTGCTGGTTGATGATGTAATGACTACCGGAGCAACATTGGAGAGTATCAGCACCCTATTGCGACGTGCCGGCGCTGCTGAAATAACGGTTTTAACCCTGGCACGAACACCGAAACAAACCACCTACAAATGATTACCGTTAAGCAATTGCAGTTCACCGCCGCAGGGTCAATAATGAGGAGAAATACATAACAAACACTCCCAGTTGATGCCTGCCCCCCCGAAGCCAAGAGGAACGAGCCGCCTTTCTTATGCGGAAGCATTTGCGGCCGGTGTAGTGTTGATTGCCGCCTTGGTCGCCGTTGGCTGGATTTTCAATCTGCGCCTTTTACACAGTTTTGCAAACTTCGAATTTTACCCCGCCATGCCGATGGTCAATGCGCTGGGTTTGTTGATTCTGGGCGTTGCCGTGCTTGCTGTGCAACGACACCTGGATCAGATGATACTGGTATCTGCCATTTCCGCTGGGCTGCTCAGCGTCGGCTGCTTTATGGAAAGCGTCGCCAACGTTAAGCTCGATCTCAACATGCTGCTCACCCCGGCGAATGAAGTTCGCACCTCGCTCATCAGTGCAATCAACTTTGCTTTCGCCAGTGCCATTCTGGCACTGTCTCTCAAACCTTCGTGGCACACTGGCCGGATATTCGCAACGGTGGTTATCGCCAGTCTCTATTTTCCTCTGGCCTCTATAATCGGGTTTATTGGCAACGCGGAAGCAATTTCGCGGGTAGAATTTTTCAAAGATTTTGCATTGCCGGAAGCCCTGGGCTTCACCTTGTTTGCAATCGGAATCTTGAGTGCGACAGATAACCCCTTAAAAAGCAGCTGGAACTCCCCCGCAAGCAGCGTGCGCTGGAGCACAATCAGCCTTGTGGGCATTTGTTTAATCGCCGCCATTGCCGCTGCGCACCTGGCGCTACACCCCGCCTGGGGCGTTACCGCAGCCATCTCCTTATTCGGTGCAACCATCATCGCAGCGACCCTGTTGCTCAGCAGTTTATACAGCCAAAACAAATCGCCCAGTCTGGCTCAAAATACTAGCGAAGCATCTGCCAGCTACAGCGAACAACAAAAATATTTACTCGACTTTATGGAAAACAGCGGTGATGGAATCCTAATGGTCGACAACACAGGTACCGTGCTTTACGCCAATGCATCAGCCGCGCAAATATTTGCTTGGTCAAAGGATGAATTACTGCACACCAATCTGCACAAGTTAATTCCAAAACGCTTTCGCGCCGAACATCTGCGTAACTTCCACCGTTTTGTTCAATCGGCGCAACAGGAAATGCCTTATGTAAAGAGGGGTGAACTTGTCGGGTTGACGCAACAGGGTTTCGAGAAAGCACTCGCAATCTCATTATTTAAACGTTCCGACAACAACCTCGTAGTGGCAACCGTACGCGAACTCAGTGGTATTGAACGTGGGCTGGCCGGTAAAATTAAAAAAACGCAGCTGGATAGCGTAACAGGCATTGCCAATCGCGACGAATTTTTACGCTTCTGTGAAAATCATTGGGGGCAAATTGTTCGCAAATCCGAAAACAGCTACTGCATACAGCTTATCGATCTCGACGGCTTAAAAAATATCAACAACAAGTACGGTCGCGAATTTGGTGACACCATTTTACAAACAGTGGCTGCCACGATTAAAAATCGCTTGCGTTCTGGCGATAAATTATTCCGCTACAGCTCCGATGCCTTCGTGTTGATTTGCAGTCATACGGAAAATGCTGCCGCTGAAATTCTCGCAGAACGAATCCGCACTTCCCTCAAAGTGACTCCGACACGATTGGGCGACAATAATATTTATGTCACCTGCTCCATCGGGCTCACCTTGTGCGATAAACTTCCTGCCGATCTGGTTGCTACGGTAGATCACATCTCGCGCGTACTGCACGAGCATGACCACGAACACCGGGATCAGGTCATAGCCGTACCGCCACTCTAATAACCTGCTACAATCTGCCGCTCAGCAACCATGCGGCCGATAATCGTGAGCGAAACACCCTTTCACAGTTTAAACCCTGATCGCGTGATCGACGCGATCGAAAGCCTCGGCTATCTGTCTGACTTGCGTGTATTTCCTTTAAACAGCTATGAAAATCGCGTCTACCAGTTTGGCGTGCAAGATCAGGAGCCCATCATCGCCAAATTTTATCGCCCGGGGCGCTGGAGCGATGAGCAGATTCACGAAGAGCACAACTTCGCACTGGCATTACAAGACCTCGAAGTGCCTGTAGTGGCACCGCTACAGATAAACGAGCAAACGCTTTTTCATTTTGAAGGACACCGCTTTGCACTCTACCCGCGGCGAGGGGGTTATGCGCCGGAACTCACTGATTTAGACACACTCTACCGCATTGGCCAGCAACTCGGTCGCCTGCATGCCCTGGGTCGCGCGCAACAATTCGAACACCGCCCGGAACTGAATCTACAAAGTTTTGCGCAGCACAGCCGCGAATTTCTGTTGGAAAACGATTTCATTCCCGCAAGCCTAATCGCCGCTTACGATAGCCTCAGCCAACATCTGATTGAAGCTATGCAGAGTGTCTTGCGGCAACACAGTTACCAGAATATTCGCCTGCACGGAGACTGCCACCCGGGCAATATTCTGCAACGCCCCGACAGTCTTTATTTAGTAGATCTCGACGATGCCCGCAACGGCCCCGCCGTGCAGGACATCTGGATGTTGCTCTCTGGGGAACGCCACCAACAGCTGACGCAATTGGCAGAAATTATTGAGGGCTATGATGAATTTTGTGAATTTGATGTGCGGGAATTACCCCTTATCGAAACCCTGCGCACCTTGCGTTTAATGCACTACGCCGCCTGGTTGGCGCGTCGCTGGCAAGACCCGGCATTTCCTCAGGCCTTCCCCTGGTTTAACACTGAGAAATATTGGGCCGAACATATTCTGGAGTTGCGCGAACAGCTGGCAGCACTTAATGAACCACCACTAGAAATTATGTAATTTCGCTAAGTGGACGCTGTTCTAGTGCCCCAACATGTGAAGCCGCGGGATTATTCTTTGGCAATGTTTTTCAAATCGCCGCTATCATCTTCAATATTTACCTTGGTTTTACTGAGCAGTTTTTTATATTCGCTGCCCAACACAATGACCACACCCACCAGCACCAAAGACGCAATAATGATAAACCACAGCAGGTTACGGGGCTCGAGCGCAAGAACACCTATCAAATAAAATACCGTAAGACCTTGTAAAACATCACCCAAGCGCATGCAAATGGTTTCGATAACAGCCCGAGCTTCATAGCGAGCTTCGCGACTGGTGGGCAGGTAGAGAATTTGCTTTGCAGTGGAAAGCAGCGAGTAATCAAGGCTGTTTTCCAACACTTTTATAATTTTAAAAATCAACAAAATCGGCATAAAGGCGATAAAGGTATACCCGAATAGAGTTAGCAGCGGCACAAATATCATCGCCAGGCGCACACCAAAAAAGCCGATAAATCGTGATACAACAAAAAACTGTATCGCAGTGCCAAGTACATTAATAATCAAATAATAATCACTGTAAAAACTGCGAATATAGGCATTTTTTGATACCGCGACATCGCCCGCCTGAATATCCAAGTCGTAATAATATTCAATTAATACGCTCACCAAAAATTCTCCCATGCTATTCAACCAATTAAATAACAGGGTAAATATAGCGAGATACAGTAAGAACTTACTCGAAGCGACCAGCCGAAAACCGTTGAATAACTGAGCGACACCTTGTCGCTGTGCCAATTCTGTTTTTAGTGCAGCACTGGATGGCAAGATCCACACCGGAATTACTGCAACAACCAGCATCAAGGCGCCGACAAACAACAAATAATAGGCGCTCAACTCCGCATCCAGAATCTTGGAAACAATCGCACCCACCATGGCGCCCGAGGTAGCACCAAAGGCGATGATACCGAACAGGCGTTTGCCGGCCTCTTCATCGTAAAAGTCGGAACAGTAGGCCCAGAATTGCGACACCATGAGCACGCCATAAGTGCCATACCAAATATAAAAAGGCATCGCCACCGGGAATCCGGCAACGCCGCCAACAACAAACAGTAGAAATACCGCCACGCAAACGCCGGCAATAGCCAACATAAAAGTTCTGGTTGCGAAGCGCCGCGACATTATTCCGTAAACAGGGACCAGTAAGAGAAGAAATATGGCCTGCAACGCCGTTGCGTAACTTTTATACTCAGCGCCGCCCTCAACCAGAATTAACTCTTCGCGCACAGGTTTGAGCACATAGGCAGTAACCATCAGCGTGAACAGCATAAAACAGAGTGCGAACACCCGCGGCCCTTCACCTGGGCGAACGTCTGCACCAAGTCGAAGTACGAAACGGGGCAGCGTATCATTAAAAAACGACATGGGATTAATCGGCAGGTAAGGCGTTTTTAAGAATAAAGGCTTTGCGCTCTTTCAAAGCTTCCAATTGCTTGGGGTTGAGCAAGCCTTTCCCTGCCTTATCTATATCAGCATCACTCATTGCTTCAAGGCGTCTTTTAAACAGGTCTGAAAGTCGTAGCTTAAATTTACTGTACAGGCTGGGTTTTTTAATAGCTGTACCAAACGACTGCGAGTGATCGAGAAAAGTAAGCTGGAAGTCTTTGTCCCACAGCAGGTTGCCGTTATTGCGATCGACGTTATAGATTAATGTATCGAACACCACACGAACATTGTTGTAATTACTGAGGTCACAATAGCCATTAAAGCCGAGGTTCTTATCGCGCCTGTTGTTTTCGGTAAAGCCGTCTTCCACCCAGTACTGCACAACACCCTGCTTACCATTTACGGTACGAATAACCGCTGCAGGAATCATGTACAAGCCCAAAGCGCGATCCAATTTGTAACTCACAACCTCGTAATGGTAGCGATCAGAATTATTGTAGCGAGACATCCAATTTATTTTACTTTCAAGATCTTTAATGTTGTCGAAGGTTTTAAATAACGCACGCATTTTATTGCCGTTTTTTTCGAGTTCAATAACATTGGAATTGGTGATTCCTGTACCAATGCGCTTGCTACTCACAACCTTGGCTTCTGTCAGAAAGGATTCAAGGTCTGAGTCACTCATCCCACTGGGGTTATGCTTAAAAACATCACCAGGCTGGATAAAGGTATTTTCAAATTTGCGGCTGGCGTGGTACGGCGTGAATGAATCGCCCGAGATGAGCAAGGCTGATGGCACCCCCTTGTAATAGGATTTCAACATCCCGGTATCGAGCATCACTAAGTCACCATCAAAACGCGTGGCAACTTTACGATATTTCACGGTGTGGCCAACGAGAATTCGAGATACTGCCAGACGTTTTTTAACAGTATCCATGGTGTAACTTTCGGGAATTTGCAGGCAGTTCACGTTGCCGCGGTACCAAAATGGACCACTGGAAGAAAAAAGCACAGACCCGCGCAGCGCCGCTAAAGACTTTGCCGCAGCCATCCAGCTTGGTTTCGCAGCACCACGCCCCTTGGCGGTATTTTCAATTGCAGTTACGCCATCGAATTCGGGCAAAATAAACGGTAGCTGCCCAGCCTCAAATAAGGTGTTCATCGCCTCGCTGTAATCGGCGAGCGCTTTTTCTACCGCATTATTAACGGCTTCAATTCCCTGTTGTGCAGTTTCGCGCGATACCCCACCGTGTACCAGTAACGCATCGTTGAGCTTGATCATTGCACCCGATTGCTGACGTAACCATTTGCCCATCACACCATCCGGCAGATACGCACGATACAGTCCCATAAACCCTTTCGGAAAAATCGCATCAAATTCAGCCCCTTTAAATAAGCCTGCTTGCTGCATAGCTTCGAAATGCTGCTTTAACAGGGCACGATCTTGCGGTGTTTCCAAATCACTAAACGACGCGAACTCCTCCTTTGAGGTGTAGCGATAATCGCCGGTCATCACCAGAATTTCATGATTCCCCAACACCACCTCAACGCTACCCCCGGCTTTTTTTGCCTGCGACTGAAGGTTTGTGAGCAGCTCTATTACCTTGCGGGAATCGGGTCCGCGATCCACCAAGTCTCCCAAACTAATCAGTAGTTTGTTCCCGCCGCTCCAATTGTTTGCGTTATCGATAAGCTTTAACTCACGCAGCAAACCGGTAAATTCGCTGTATGCCCCGTGGATATCCGCCACCACCACGGCATCTTCCTGGGTGGACAACGTTTTCGCGGCAACGGGTTGGAGCGTAATAAGGGGGAAACTTGTCAGCAGGAGTAATACAAAGCGAAGCAATTTCATGAAAGTGTCTCCCGTCTCTGAGTTAAATATTTGTTATTTTTCTTGACGCAGCGCTCAGCGGTACAATTTTTGTTCGCCCTAACGAATTTCCATACTCTGGCGTTGTGCTTTGGGAAGGCTGCGCACCACCAGGGCGTATGAACGATCTATCATACGCGTGACTTCGGCTGGGGGCACCGAACCGTCGAGCATCACAGAGTTCCAGTGTTTTTTATTCATATGATAGCCGGGCAATATGGCAGGGAAAATATCCCGTAACATCAAGGCCTCGTTGGGATCACTCTTGAGATTAAGCATTGCCACATCGGCAACACCCTGCCATTCCTGATGGCCAAGCAGCGCAAACATCTTGCCGCGAACTTTAAATACCCGCGCCTGTGGTCCAAACGGGTAGTCCTCTTCAGCCTCAGGCAAGCCCAATGCATACTTTATCACTGCTTTTTCCTGCATAAAATTAGTCCTAATGTTATTGCGATAAATCGAACCACGCTGGAAAGATGCAAAAACAGGCTGCTGATGGTAAAGTTGCACCCCGATTTTGCGGCCCCACCTTTTAGTCTTTCAAGAAAAGCAAACATTCAGCCGCTAATATGGCGATAAAGCGTTGCCACCTACTCCAAAATCGGGCTCAGCGCGAAGCGAAGCGCCCGGAGCTAAACCCCTAAACCTAAAGACTCTACTATGAAAGAACTCTCAGATATTGGCCTGGTCGGCCTCGCCGTAATGGGTGAAAACCTGATTCTTAACATGGCCAACCATGGCTATACCGTTACCGCCTACAACCGCACCACAGAGAAAGTCGACAACTTCCTGGCAGGTCGCGCACAAGGTAAAAGCATTCGCGGTGCCCACTCTGTTGAAGAGCTGGTGCAGTCTCTGGAACGCCCGCGCAAGATTATGATCATGGTAAAAGCCGGTGCCCCGGTAGATGCCTTTATCGAACAGATTCTGCCGCACCTGGAAGAAGGCGATATTTTAATCGATGGTGGCAACACGCATTTCCCAGACACCAACCGCCGCGTCGAATACTGTGCAAGTAAAGGCATACATTTTATCGGCGCCGGAGTATCTGGCGGTGAAGAAGGCGCACTTACCGGCCCGTCCATTATGCCCGGCGGTGCCAAAGCGGCTTGGGAACATGTGAAACCTATTTTCCAAAGCATCGCTGCCAAAGTGGAAGACGGCACCCCCTGTTGCGACTGGGTGGGAGAGAACGGCGCAGGCCACTTCGTAAAAATGGTACACAACGGCATCGAATACGGCGATATGCAATTAATCTGCGAAGCCTACCAGATTATGAAAGACCTGCTCGGTATGAGCGCAGATGAAATGCACGAAGTCTTTGCCGAGTGGAACGAAGGCGAGCTGGACAGCTACCTCACCGAAATCACGCGTGATATTCTCAAAACCAAAGACGAAGACGGCGCGCCGCTGGTCGACAAAATTCTCGATACCGCCGGCCAAAAAGGCACCGGCAAATGGACTGGTGTCGCCGCTCTGGAAATGGGCGTGCCCCTCACCTTAATCGGCGAAGCCGTGTTTGCACGTTGCCTGTCAGCCCAGAAAGAAGAACGCGTTGCTGCGGCGGAAGTGATTTCCGGGCCCACGCCCTCGTTCACTGGCGATAAAAAAGCCTTTATCGAAGATATTCGCAACGCCCTGTTCGCCGCAAAGATTGTGTCTTATGCGCAAGGCTATGTACTGATGCGCGAAGCGGCAAAGGAATTCGGCTGGGAACTTAACAACGGCGGCATCGCCCTGATGTGGCGTGGCGGCTGTATTATTCGCTCGGTCTTCCTCGGCAATATTAAGGAAGCCTTCGACAACAATCGCGAACTCACCAACCTGTTGTTAGACCCCTATTTCCAGAAGCGCGTTGATGCCGCACAAAGCGGCTGGCGTAACGTGGTAGCAACGGCAACCCTTAACGGCATTCCAGCACCGACTCTTACCTCGGCACTGGCGTATTTCGACGGTTACCGAACCGCCCGTTTGCCGGCGAACCTGCTGCAGGCACAGCGTGATTTCTTCGGTGCACACACCTACGAGCGTATCGACAAGCCTCGTGGCGAATTCTTCCACACCAACTGGACCGGTCGCGGTGGCGATACCGCCTCATCGACCTACAACGCCTAATTATCAGCACCTAAACACATAGCACCTTTACAATGCGCCGGGGAGCACTGCTCCCCGGCATTTTGGCCACACAGTTCCATTCCCTTCTCGATTAATCCCTCTTTAGACCAATTGGTCATTTTGCACGCAACTGGCGCCTAATTTGCCCTTCGGGTTAAAACCGTTTTAAAACGTTTGCCCGGAGTTGTCGGCAGTTATTACGACTCGACAATACTCGAACACGCTAAAACAGAGTTAGATCCGGCAGGGGCGCACTCCGGGGCAGCGTTTTATTTTTTTTCGAAGAAACATGGGTTTTACCCACCGTAAAAAAGGAAGATGTTATGCGCCTGAAAACCGCACTCCCAATAGAGATTACCCGAAAATTCCGTAAGCACAGCCTGGTTCTGGCGCTGGTGGCTGCGGGTTTGATACCCAATACCACCCAGGCACTGGGGCTTGGCAACATCTCAAATCAGTCTCACCTCGGCGAGCCGCTGCACGCCCAAATTGATTTGATCAACGTGCCGCAAGACCTCGATATAGCGAATATTTTTATCAAACAAGTAGACCCTAAAAGCGCCAGCGAGATGGGTGTCGAGATCGTTTTCGGCTGGCAGACGCTGGAGTTTGAAGTGGATACCAGCCGCCGTCATGGCCAGATTACCCTGACAAGCCGGCGTGCCATAAAAGAACCCTATATAAATTTTCTGTTAGAAATGAAATGGCCTAACGGAACCCTATACCGCGAGTACACCCTATTCCTGGACCCAATCGGGCTTGTTCCGGCGCGCAAAGAAACTGTCGAAAAAATAACCAAAGCCCCACCTAGCACAGGCTCCTCGAAAAAAGCAGCAGTAAAAACAATTACTTACAAAACCCAATCTGGCGACACCCTCAACCAGATCGCCGCGCGTGTCACGACAAGCACAGGAATGGCAAAGCGTCAAATTGTCGAGTGGATTTACAAACACAACCCACACGCTTTCGGCAGCGGCGGTATTGATTATCTGATGGCGGATGTCACGCTCGCGCTTCCCGGACAAATCAGTGAACCCACCAAACCCGCAGAGCACGCTCTTGCCAAAGTAGAGGCAAATGCAGAACCGCCCGCAGATTCCTCCGCTGCGCGTCCTGAAGGTCGCCTTGTTTTGAGCACCCCAGTGCGCTTGGGAGCAACACCCAGCCAAACGGAACAACTTCGAGCCAATATTGCTTTGAATAATCTGGCACTGGAACAACTCACCAAAGAAAACCGCGATCTGCGCGAGCGACTCGATTTCATCGAAAATTCCGGCTACATCGCCAAACTTGAAAAGCTACTGGTGGCCCAACAAGAGGAACTCGCCCTGCTGCGCGGCAAGCTGCAAAGCCGAACCGCAAACGCCCTGGCAGAGTTCGAAACCGCAGCGACCACGCCCTTGGCGAAACAGCTTGAGCAGGCGCCAGCCTATTTGTGGGGCTTGGCGCTGGCCTGCCTCACAGTGCTGTGCAGTTTCGTATATGCGATAGCACGCTTGCGATTTAAACACCTCTATCAATTCGAAAAACCCGAGTCACCGCACGCCGACTTAGATACGCAGTACAGTCTCGCCGATGCTCTGGAACCCGAAGCGCCACAAGCGGTGATTTTACCCACCATAAAACAAGACAAAAAAGTACGTGAGGCCGTGGCAGAAGAAGCCCGCAAAGTTCAGCTCATAAGCCAGCAAATTCGCTTGAAAACCGGGGATTATCACGAAAAAACCCACCCCGCGAGCAACGACATGCATCTGGTGGAAGAAATTCCTATCGACCCGGAACTGGAGGCCTATCTAAAAATCAAATGAGCGAATATTGCCGCTAAGTCACCGTGCCTATGGCAAACTGGCGGCCCCTAAGCGAAAAGGAGCCGCTGCATGAAGCTGTTTATGAGCCACACATCACCCTTTGCCCGCAAAGTTCGTATGTTTTTGCGGGTGAGCGGTTTACTCGAACACACCGAAGAGGTTGCCACCACTTTTGAAAGTGATGACCTCAGACAGCTGAACCCACTGGGCAAAATTCCCGCACTGGTCGACGCTGAACTGACCCTCTTCGACAGCCCCCTGATTTGTGAATACCTCGACGAACAGTATGTGGAAGCTGGTAATTACAGTCTCTTCAATTGTGATAAGGAAAATTACTTTGATGTGCAATCTACCCACGCGCTAACAGACGGAATCACGGATGCAGCAGTGCTCACAGTGATGGAACTCAAGCGCAGTACCGAAAAATCGCCCTATTGGCTGGACCGCTGGCAGAAAGCCATGGAAACCGGTATTCGCCATATCGATCTTTCCGCTATTGGTTCGCAAGATGAACTCAACATCGCCACCCTGAGCACCGCAGCCTGCCTCGGCTACCTTGATTTCCGCCTACCCGATATCGGCTGGCGCGATTGGAACCCAGAACTGGCCACCTGGTTTACCAGCATTACCGAGCAAGCCTGGTACCTTGAAACCGCACCACCGCAAGATGCCTGAATGAGCGTCGGACGCTTGGCACAAGACGTCCGACGCGCCCCCTGCCCTTTGCGCCAGATCCCCGCTACAATTCACCGCACCCAATTAAAACCGCGCCAACATGTCCCGAATTCCGCAGAGTTTTATCGATGATTTGCTCAACCGCCTGGATATTGTCGAGGTGGTGGACCATCGCGTAAAACTCAAAAAAACCGGGAAAAATTACTCCGCCTGCTGCCCGTTTCACGACGAAAAAACCCCCTCATTTACGGTGAGCCCCGACAAACAGTTCTACTACTGTTTTGGCTGCGGCGCTTCGGGAAACGCCATTGGCTTTCTGATGGAGTACGAGCGCCAGAGCTTTGTGGAATCGGTGGAAAGTCTCGCCAAAAGTGCTGGCCTGGAAGTGCCGCGCGAAGAAAGCGATTCCAGCCGACAATATGTGGCTCGTCAGAAAAACCTCTACGACATACTGCAAAAAGCGAGCACTTACTATCAGGGGCAACTCAAGGAACACAAGGCGCGGGACAAAGCCGTACGGTACCTGCAAAATCGCGGGCTGAGCGGCCATATCGCCCGTGACTTCGGCCTGGGCTATGCGCCGCCCGGCTGGGATAACCTGCTCACCAAATACGGCCTGAACGAACAGGATATCGAACTCTTGGTGGGTGCCGGGCTGGTGATACGTCGCGAGGAAGACGACAAACTCTACGACCGCTTCCGCCATCGCATTATGTTCCCCATACTCGATAACCGCGGCCGCGTGATCGGCTTTGGCGGCCGGGTACTGGACGACAGCAAACCCAAGTATCTCAACTCCCCCGAAACCGATGTGTTCCACAAGGGCGAAGAACTCTACGGCCTGTATCAGGCGCGCCAGGCGAACCGCTCGCTGGAACAGGTTTTGGTGGTGGAAGGCTATATGGATGTCATCGCTCTGGCGCAGTACGGCATCAGCAATGCGGTGGCGACCCTGGGTACCGCTTGCGGGGAAGATCACTTGCGGCTCGCCTTTAAATACACACCGCAGATCGTTTTCTGTTTCGATGGCGATAACGCCGGGCGAAACGCCGCAAAGCGTGCCCTGATGAATTCGCTCAGCAGCATGGAAGACGGTCGGCAGATCAACTTCCTGTTTCTACCCGAAGGGCAGGACCCGGACTCTCTGGTGCGCCAAATCGGCGCCGAGCGGTTCCTGGCCCAGGTGAAAAACGCCACACCGCTGGAAGATTTCCTGTTTGACGCGGCGGCCGAGGGTCTGAATATTCAAAGCATGGATGGCCGGGCGCGCTTCGCCAAAATTGCCGCACCGCTATTGGCCCAGATACCACAAGGTATCTACCGTGAGTTAATGTTTACCAACCTGGCCAAGCGCACCGGCTTGAGCAGTGCCGCGCTCATGGAACTCACCCGTGAAAAATCACAACTCGCCAACCTGCATACGGCACCAACCCCACCCGAACCCGAGGAACCAGCGCCCGAGAACCTGCCGCCAGCACAGCATCGCGAACCACCATCTCAGCAACCCAGCGTAGCGCAACTGTTTGAGTACGAGCAGACCGGCTCACAATTTCAGGGGGGTGCGCTGCCCGATGAGCAAACGATTCAGGCATTTCGCAAACGCACCAGCGTGACCCTGAACCCCGTAAAAGCTGCCACGTTGCTGCTGCTGGATAACCCGCAACTCCTGCAACGCGTTGAGCAGCGCCTGGAATTACAACACAGCGACGACGTGGAACTGCTGCGCCTACTCAATCTTATCGACTACCTGAACAAGCGCCCCGACGCCAGTTTCAGTACATTGCTGGGTTTTTGGGGCGGCGCCTATGGCATAGACTCGCAGCAGGAGTTGGCAAAAATGCTGGCCACACACGAACTCACCCGCGACTCCAATCTCGCCAGTTTTGAATCGGCCCAGGTACTCGGCCATGCCTTCGATAAAATCAACCGCGAGCATCACAAGCAAAGTCACCAGCAGGAACTCGCACAACTCAAGGCCAAAGGGCTCGCCAACCTCAACGACGCCGAAAAAACACGCATCCGGGAATTGGTGCAACTGATCCAAAAACCCAATTGAACCCAAGTCGCCGCTATTGGTCTATGCTCTTTAAATTAGGGGGGCTAATTGGTCAATTTTTGTATTGATATTCTGGCGACTGGCCCCATATCCCGCTATAATCGCCGACCCTTCGAAATACAACCCCATCCACAGGATACTTAATGAGCGAACAGCAGCAGTCTCGTATCAAAGAATTGATAAACCGAGGCCGAGAGCAAGGCTACCTGACCTACGACGAAGTAAACGATCACCTTCCCGACGACATATCTGATCCCGATCAGGTCGAAGACATCATCCAGATGATCAACGACATGGGAATTCGTGTTTACGAAGTTGCCCCAGATGCTGACGAATTATTAATGACCGACGGCGAAGCATCGCCAGACGAAATTGCCGCCGCAGAAGCCGCCGCCGCACTCGCCGCCGTAGAAACCGAAGCCGGTCGCACCACCGACCCGGTACGCATGTACATGCGAGAAATGGGCACCGTGGAACTGCTCACCCGCGAGGGCGAAATCGCCATCGCCAAGCGCATCGAAGAAGGTCTGCGGGAACTCATGCACGCCCTGGCTTTTTGGCCAAACGCCGTGCAGCAGGTTATGGACGAGTACGATCTGGTCGATAAAGAAGAACGCCGCTTAAGCGACGTTATTAGCGGTTGGCTGGACCCGGCCGAAGAGGTCGAAGCAGCAACCCCCATCGACAACAGCGCACCGGTTAGCAAATCCTCCAAAGACGATGTCGACGACGACGATGAAGACGACGACGAAGATGAAGACGACGCGTCTGATGACGATGAAGCCAATTCCGGCATCGACCCGGAATACGCCCGCGAGCGCTTCGACGAACTGCGCGCGCAACTGGTAAAAGCCAACAAAGCCATCGAAAAACACGGCCTCGACAGCAAGCAAACCGGCAAAGAGTTGGAACTGCTGGGCGAAATATTCAAGTTTTTCAAACTGTCGCCACGCCAGTTCGACCCAATTTACAACTACGTACGGGAAGTACTGGCCCGCATCCGTTCCGAAGAGCGCGAAATTATGCGCCTGTGTGTACGCATGGCCGGCATGCCCCGCAAAACCTTTGTGAAGGAATTTCCAGGAAACGAAATTAACGAAGACTGGATTCCCGACATCATCAAGAAAAAGCGCGACTACTCCGATAGCCTGCGTCCGGTGGAAGGCGATATTCTGCGCTCACAGCGCAAATTACAGCAGATTGAAGACGAAACCGGTCTCGAACTTACCGCCATTAAAGAAATTAACCGCCGCATGAGCATCGGCGAAGCCCGTGCCCGCCGCGCCAAAAAAGAAATGGTCGAAGCCAACCTGCGCCTGGTCATTTCCATTGCGAAAAAATACACCAACCGCGGTTTGCAATTCCTCGACCTCATCCAGGAAGGCAACATTGGTTTGATGAAAGCGGTGGATAAATTCGAATACCGTCGCGGTTACAAATTCTCGACCTACGCCACCTGGTGGATTCGTCAGGCGATCACCCGCTCCATCGCCGACCAGGCGCGCACCATCCGTATTCCGGTGCACATGATAGAGACCATCAACAAACTCAACCGCATCTCCCGTCAGATGCTGCAGGAAATGGGTCGCGAACCCACGCCCGAAGAGTTGGGTGAGCGCATGGACATGCCAGAAGACAAAGTGCGCAAGGTGCTGAAAATTGCCAAAGAACCGATCTCCATGGAAACCCCCATTGGCGACGATGAAGATTCGCATCTGGGCGACTTTATTGAAGACACCACCATTACCTCGCCGGTGGAAAGCGCCACCTCACAGGGTTTGATGGAAGCCACCAAAGCTGTGCTGGCCGGTTTAACCGCCCGCGAAGCCAAGGTATTGCGCATGCGCTTCGGTATTGAAATGAACACCGACCACACCCTGGAAGAAGTCGGCAAGCAATTCGACGTAACCCGTGAACGTATTCGTCAGATCGAAGCCAAAGCCTTGCGCAAATTGCGCCACCCCAGCCGCTCCGATCATTTACGCGGCTTTTTAGACGAGTAACATTCGTCTGCACAAAAACTCAAACGGCGCCTCAAGGCGCCGTTTTTATGTGTGCTTGTTTTAGAGGTATTTAGTTTGAGGTATTTGGTTACAGGTATTTATTTATAGTTGCTTGCTCCATTCCAGGGGATTCACCCGATAGTAATTCAGCAACTGCTCGAACAACTCCGGGTGGCGCTCACGCATTGCTGCGGGGCGTTCGAAAAACAACTCCGTGACCACCGCAAAAAATTCCGCGGGGTTAGTCGCCCCGTAGCTGTCAATTAAAGTGCGAAAACCCATCGCCAATTCGCGGTGCAGTTTTTGAAACTCCTCGCTAAACACCTGCGACCAAATTGCATAGCTGTCGCGGGTATACAGCAGCGGCGCACCATCGGCGCTGCCGTCTTCGGTATCCAACTGATGCGCAAACTCGTGCAACACCACGTTGCGACCATCATTGAAATCGGCGATGCCCCGCGCCACGCTATCCCACGCCAGAATCACCCGGCCATTGCTCCAGCTCTCCCCCAGCATGGCGCTGCGGGTTTGCGACACCACACCATAGGCATCGCTCTGCTCGCGCTGCGCCACAAAGGTTGAGGGGTAAATGTAGATCCATCGCAGGCCCGCATAGCGCTGGCTGGGACGGTTAAGAATTAACATGCAGGCCTCAGCGGCAATAATCAAACGCATCGCCTCAGTCACTTCCAAACCGGCGCAGCCCACAAAGCGTTTGTAGTACAGAAAATCCATAACCAACCGTTGCAACTGGCTTTGGAGCGCAGTGGGCAAGCGCGAATACACCGGCAAATACTGGTCGAGGATCTCCTGCCAATGCGCCGGAAACGGCCCATACACCGCGCGGCGATAACGCCAGCGCCGCCAGGCAAACACCCCCACAGCCAGCGACACGCCCGCTGCGACCAACGAAAACCAGACCTGCACAATTGTCACAGCACGCTCCCAACCGTTAAAACCTGTATATATGGGCGCCATTGCAAATTGCCACCCACGCGCACCGACAGAAGGCTTGCTATGTACCTGATTTTCTAAGAGAATACCGCCCCCACCCGCGGCCTCCAGGGCCATTCTCAGGTGGTGTACAAATCCTATACGGGCCTTTAGCTCAGTTGGTTAGAGCATCCGACTCATAATCGGCAGGTCCCCAGTTCAAGTCTGGGAAGGCCCACCAATTTATCTATATTTTTCAATAGGTTACAAAATCTGGATTTTCGAAAGTTTCGCGAATGTCCACATTGGGTCCACACTTACAGGTTTTCTAACCACTCTGTTAACCCTGTTTTAACGGCCTGCCCCGCGTCCACCTGCACAGTAATCACACCACCGTCATACTCTGTCGAGATGTTCGACTCTGCAGCCTCGCGCGTGCCCTTGCCCACAGCCAGTCCGAAGGTAAAACCGGCCACAGTACCCGCGCCGGTTAACAGCATAAACAGAATCTTGTCGCTCACAGCCGGTGACCAGAAATCCAGTTTTCGATGTATTCAATTTTGGCCTGTATGCGCGCCAGAATGCCGGAGTGCTTCACGTACACGTACACAATGGCCCAAGTGCCCAAGTCACCGCCCGCCCCCAGGAATTTTAATAGGTCATCCATTGGGAGACTCCCCCGCCCGCTTGATCATTTCGATCACGAAGGCAGCGGTCACACTGGCCGCTACGGCTATTACAAACTGCTTCATTTAATCGTACTCCTCATTTGGGTGTGTTACGTCGTACACCCATGAACCCAGTGAAAAACCATCATTGTCTATGCCATCGTCGAATATATCGCCAATGCCGTTAACCGCTTCATAGGCCAGATTTTTATCGCTGGTCGGGTTTACCTTGTCAGCGGCTTGTTTGAGCCCTGCCGCGATTTTTTCCCGGTTCCACCACAACACGCCAATGCCACCGATTACCGCGACACTCGCCACCATCAAACCGTCTATCTGCACCGCTGTTTTAGGCAAGGCGTACCCCCTCTTCAATCAGTTCACGGCTGTATGGATTCGAGCCGTTTTCCACCTCAATCATCGCCGCCAGCAAGGCCGGGTATTGGGATTCGCTCACATAATCCGTGGCCGCAATGCCGCTTTTACTCGATACCGTCGCGATGTACGCCCCAGTGTCGTTCTCATGACTGGGCGCCCAGGTAGAGATAATTTCCGCGAGGGTATCGATACCCCGTTGTGAATAGCTCTTTAAAATCCGCGCTGCCGCCCGTATGCCGTACACCTCATGCTCAAACACCACAAAACGGCTGTCGTTTTGATCGTCTGCCATGCCTAGCCACTGGTCACCGGTTCGCTCGATGTTAAGCGGGTTTTTGTTTCGAATGCCTCTCGCCATTTTCTTAACTCCATACATCGCCACCGCACCCGCGATGGCCAATAAAATTAAATAACCTTTGATGCCACGCATTAGATGTGCGCTGTTAAATATTGAGGCAACAGTTTTATAGTGGCCTCAGATTCAAGCAGTAATTCGCCAACATCGTCATAACCACGATAAGCAAAAGACGCGCTCCCCGCGTCCCGTAGCAACGAGTAGTAGCCGTCTGTGTATTTCAGGCTTTGCACGTAATCGAGATAGTTTTCACTCAAACCACCGCCTACATCGAGCCCTTGCAAAATGGCTGAAACGACATTACCGCGAATCACCACGCCGGTTCCACGATTCGTAAAACTGTAATTCCCGGTAACGTTGTATTCACGGCGGCTGGCCACGTCTTGGCCATCTTGAATGTACAAACGTGCGGCATAGCTGATTGCATCAATGACGTGAACATTTAGCCGATTGTTGACACTGATAACATGCACATTCTTTTTGCGGATAAAGTACCCGCCGCCGTGCGTCACCGCCGAATAGCGCGCCCCTAAGTAAGTACCGGAATTGTGATCATAGGCGTAATAGGCAATGCTGCCCGACGCACTCTGCAACAGCTCGCCGCGTTCCGGATCATAGGACAGGTTCTGCTTGTACCCATCGTCACAATCACCCAATACTTGCGTTGTTAATTGGTTGGTGTCCACGTTGTAACGAAAAAGCCGCTGATTACGAGCGTAACCACTATCTTCTTGGTAATCGTTAAACACCAATTCGCGGCCGACCATGCGCGCACCTAAACCAACCTTGGTGTAAAAATTTGAGGAAGCGTATTCCGCGAACACTTCGCCGGTGTAAAGGTTAACCCGCGAAATTCCGTTGCGGTTCACAATGAAGGCGTTGCCGGTTTGTGGATCGACATCACCGCCCATAATGTCATCCAGAGAACCCACGAGCGGAAGGGTATCAAGTAAAGTCCCGGCGTAGTCATACACCCGTATTTCTGATTCAAGCACTAAATAAATTTTGTAATCCCACTCGAAAAACGCACGGGAAAAACCGTAAACACTCGCATCATAAGTGGCTGTTTGCGCTAATAGTGCATCGTCGATATACGAGAGCCCCGAGGCGGTCACCAGCCCGAAGGTTTTGGTAAATTCAACCGGCATACGATCATTACCAACCCGGTTTGTTTCTATTCGGTCATCCAGAACTAAGCGCCCTTCAATGATCAAACGATTAAAATCCCCAAACCCCAGCACCAGTTCTACCCGCTGTTCAATGGTGGATTCAATGGTGACGGCCTTTACCGGTTGATCAAATCGCAGATTGTCACCCGAGCGGCGCCCGGTCATGCGGTTGGAGTCGGCTACAATGGTCAGCTCTCGCGCCCGCTCGATAAACACAAACTCGCAACCGGTTTCTATGGTTTGCGGTACACCCGGCACCAGATCACGAACAAATACCGCTGTTTTTTTGCTACTCACAAGAACTACCCTTTTTTCATTAACAATTGCGAACCAATGAACAGCAGCCCCAAACCTAAGCCACCATACGCAATGACTTTAACGGCCTTGTCCATGGCTTCCCCGCCTTCACTGCGGCTGTGCGTTGCGGCCAGGTCATAGGCTTTGCTGATTTCATTCGCGGTTTGTTGGCGGGATGCAGAGGCATCGCGTTCTATTGCGTTTAGTGCATCGGTGAATGTGGTGCTGGCAAAATCTAACGAGTCGTAATTCAAATCGCGCGCAAATTCTTGGCTTTCGGTCAGGGCATCGAAGCTGCGCGCCGAAAAGTCGTTTGCGGCATCAATCGCCAGCTCTGTAGAAGTCAGTGCTAAATCGCTAACGGTTCGGTTAGCATCGCGCGCAACTTCGCTTGCAAAATCTAACGATTCATAATTGACGCTTTCCAAGGTGTCGGCATTGGTTTGATTGAGCTGCACTACGGCATCGAAGGCCAGCGCCGCCGAATCCCGCGCGGCAGTAATGGCCCCGTAATCGGTGCGCGTGATTTGGTTACCATCACCAGAAATGGTGATGTTGCCCTCAACGTAACCGGCATCTTCAAAATAACGGTTGTCACTCACGGCCAGCGTGTTGTCTACATTGGTGGTTTGGTTTTTGGTGGTTTTATCGAAAAAGCCCATTAACGCCCCCGCTTTTTGCTGGTGGCGGCATAGAGAACCACACCCGCCACTACGATCAAACCACCCACCGCCAACACCGTGACCTGATTATTGCTGGCTGCTTGCACATTCGGGTTAGTAAAAATGGAGCCAAAATTTTTGGCCCCAGTGGTTACCGTGGAAACAATCGATTGATTGGTGCGTTCGCCTTCGACTTTCAACGCAGACATAGCTACCCCTTAAAGAGTTTGACGGCACCCAAGGTTAGCAACACCGCCGCACTCACACCGAGTGCGGTTTTGCCCACGGTAAAGCCCCCAATATTGATGCCGCCCGCGTTGGCGGTATTGACTACACCCGCATCGGCACCCGTTGGTGCGTAATTACCATTCGGGTTACTTTGCACATAGCTGTTGGCACTGTCCGGTTGTGGGGCAGCGGGTGCAGGCCGTTTCGCCTGCTCCACCGCCACATAGCCACCAATTAAGGTTTGCGCCCATTTTAAGTAAGGGTCAGAATCGCCTTTGATTTCATCCAAAAAGCTCACGCGACACCCCCTTAAATTTCAAGCTCGCCGATATACTCTGCGAACATTTCAACGGTTTCTGCACCAGAGCTGGTGACCTTCAAACGCAGATCATTAACCGTGCGCACGTCGAGACGGTTTTCGCCATAACCATCTTCGGTAAAATCAATTACAAACCAGCCTGCTTGAGGATTGCGGTCACTGTCACCTTGTAAACGGGTGTTCAGTGCGGCCGTGCGTTCCCAGTTGGTGCGCATATCGCGCTGCAATTCAATTTCAGTGATGTTGGCCGCCTTGATAAACAAGCGACTCAGGAATTGAGCACCACGGGTGCGCTTAGGCAGCTTGTCGAAATCCCAGCGACCAGACACGCCAGCCGTACCCGGCAAGCGATAGATGGAACGAATCGCACCCGGCCCGCCCGCTTTTACGGGTGATACCGTTGCCCAGGAGTTCACCACCGAAGGATTGGTTGCAGCGGCATCAATATCAAACTGCAATTCGAGGTCAGCCAGAATGGAACCGTCCTTGGGGTTCGTGGAACCCACATTGAACGCGGTCATTTCTTCGTGTGCACGCTGCTTCAAACCGGACTGATCAAAGTACACCGTGAAAAAGGTGTCATCGGTGGCTTGCAGATCGTCAAACTTGTTGAAGGCGTTCAACGCTTCCCCGGTGTATTCCTGCACCGTGCGGTTGTTGGCCACAATGCGAATGGCGTTGATTTGCGCAAATGGAAAATTGGTCTGCACGGTTACATCGTGGTAACAGCGCGGCCCGGTGAGCCGAACGGTGGCCGTTGTACCCGCGCTCACCCCTTCGGCGGGTGGTAGTCGTAAGGTATTACGCATTATTTGGCACTCCCATTTTTGACCACTTTTGCAGCCTTCGCCAAGGGCTTAACACCCGAGCGAACCGCCAAAAAAGTCATGCCCCCCAATACCGCAGCACCCAACGCCGAAGACACCACAATTCGGGTATCTACATTGTCACGCCACGCTCGTTTAACTTTATCGAACATAAAAAAAGCCCTTGCTTTGCTGAAAGGTTGAATAACTACGCTTTCAGTAAACAAGGGCTTACGCTTAGCTGGTCAAGAGTACTTCGCTTAGAGTTCGCTTAAGATTTCGCTTAGTTCGCTTTAAATTGGCTCGAAGACTTTGATTTTTTGTACGTCTTTTTCAGTTTTATGAAAAAACTCCCCCACGTTGCACGCCATGATCTCCCGCCAGGGAACGTCAATTTCTTTGCCGATACGTTCGGCTGCGCTGGTATCCATACGGCCCGCCCAAATCACCCCAGCATTGCCGAGGCTGTCCTTGCTGATTAATTGGGGGCGTTGGCTGGTGATCTGGAGAACCGCGCCGTACTTGCGGCCCTGTGTCCACAAACGGCGGTGATAGCGTTCCTTGCCAAAATCCAAGAGCCCCGGCCCCCGGCAACAATCGCTGTATTCTTCAACCAAGCAATAAGTGAGCTTGCGGCCATCTAAAATTGACCATACGCCCTCACACCATTTTTCAAAGATGTGCGGTGCGGCTTCGCCGTTGTAGGCAATGCGAAAGCCCCGGCCGGATTTATCCGCCGCCGCCAAGGCCCGAAAAAAATCACTCAGTTTTTTAAAGCGGTGCGCTTCGTGGTCGTTGTTGTTGTCCCACAGCACCACGCGGGCGCCACGCTCAGGAATTCCGGAACGGCGGCGCAACGTCTGTGTTTTCCCGTAACCCGACTTCGCCAAGTACTGAGTGTGACGGTTCGGAAGCTTGGTGTTTTCGTTCTTCGCCATGTTTCGCTTGTTCCTGTTGCTGCTGTTGCTTGTCGCGCTGGCTCAAATACCGCTTGGAGCGGTAGACGATCTTTGCCAGTGATCCCAGAAAGAAACCCGCGCGCACCTCTTCCTCAAGCGGGATTCGCCCGGTGCCATCGCCTTGAATGTGGTATTTATCGATTACAGCCCCGAGGCTTTCGCGGCCGTCTTTGTAGTTTTCGTCAGTGAAGTGAATGCGCTGGTCTATCAGTAGTTTGACGCCGCCTTCCATGATTTTTAAAACGGATTCGGCGCGGTTTTCGGCCGCTTCCTTTCGGTCAATATCGGGCTCTAACAGCGCGGCCGCTTCGCTCACCGGTTCGCCTTGTTTGGCTTGCTGCTCGCTTTGTTCTTCGCTTTCGGCTTCGCTTGCCAGTCGCTCTAGCTCATCCATGCACCCACCCCCGCCGCAAGGCCCATACCCACTAGGCCCAAAGCCAACATTAAGCCGCCGTTACCGCTTGCCGGTTCGGTTACCGCTTCGCTTTCCGGTTCGCTCTCCTTCGCTTCGTTGGGGTCGAAATCCGGCAACGTCGCTTTTGCCGGTTCGGCGGGTTTTTCGGTTACCGGCTGAGACGCTGGCTTTTTATCCGCGCTCACATTGGCCGGTAATGGGAAATCAACGCCCGGTATAAATTCCGCTTCGTTGTAAATTTTCTGTTGCCGACTGGCGCCGGTACCTTGCTGGAGCCCGCAGCAATCGCAACGGGTGTAAAAATGCCGCCCGCGTTTTTTGGTTTGGTACACGTCTGCTTTGCCGCCTTCCGGGCACGTCCAATGCCCTAATAACTTATTCGGTTCGCTCATACTGCACCCCCGGTGCCCATTCGATTGAAAAACGCCCGCCATCGCCAAAGGTGATGCCGAACACCAATACCAGCACCGACAGCGCAAAAATTGCCTTAATCAGTAAGCCAGTGATTAACCAGATTTTTGAATATTTCGTAATTTCTCCAAACACTTGAATTCCACCCCGTACAGTTATTGACACAAGTCCAAGGGCGGCGGCTGCGCCGCCACCTTACCGGCCACGCTATCGCGTTGCCGGATTTTCCAAACATGATCACGAGTCACCAACAAACGCCGCCCGAGAGCCCGAGCAACAGGCTGCAACCAAACACCAATTAAACGGCGTAGCGCTTCGCCGTAATGCGTAGGCTGGTTGTCATCTTCGTGATAAAACGGGCGCAACAACTGATCATTACGGCGCACAGTAGCCCCACCCATTAGCTCAACAAATTCCCGCCAGTCACCACGATCTGCCGCAGCTCTTAACGCTTCTATTTCTTGCGGGTCGCATTCGGTCAGAGGGTCGCGCCTGCGCCGTAGCTCTCGCCAAACCGTGACGCTAACGCTACCAATCTGCTGAAACTGGCGAATTCCCCAAAGGGAGGCCCACGCACGCGCACGCATCGCGCCCTCATCGGCGAGACATTCTCCCTCCTCATCAACTCCCACTTGGAATCCGTCGAGGTTTTTAGAGACATACTTCGCGATGTAACCGGCCGCCGTTCCCTGTACAGGATCAATTTTTTTAACGTCCCATCGGCTTTTGTCAGCACCGTCTTCATCACCATCTTCTGCCATGGCATGTTCGCCAAATAATTTACAAGCGGTATCGCAAACTGCAGGATCACAGAACAAAAGCAAGTGAAAATGTGGTGTGCCATCATGGTGTGGTTCCGCAACTCTAAAGCCAAACAGCTTGATTCCATTACGTGCCCAGGCCGCACGAATACGCGCCCAGACACCGTTTAAATACGTCATTGCTTCGGCTGGCGTAGCGCCATTAAATTTTTGATTGACACCACTGCACTCTAATTGCGCGTGATATTTTGAAGGACAAGTGAGAGTAAAAAAGAGCCCCATGTATGCCATGCTTTCGGCTATTTCTTCATAGCCACGCATACGAACCATTAATTCATTACGGCGGTTTTCTGGATTCGCAACGCTTTTCTCAATACAACTTTCCATTAACACAATGTCGCCATCTTCGTTAACCGCCTCCATACCCGACATGGTTTTTTTATTGCGAGCCTGTGCCGCCTTCCACCTGGCAAAAGCCCAATTGGAAACATAGGCCGATTTGCCCTTGCGAACGTACCCGAGTGAACGCAAAACAGATTCCGTGTTGCGGCCATACATCACACGCAACTGACGCCGCCACCAGCGTTGATCAGACACACGATTAGCAGCGCGTAACACCTTAGGGCAAAGTACTTTATAAAAGCCCCTATCGTGTTCCGTGTTGCCCACTGGAAACTCAACGCCCACCGACTCACAAAACTCAAACAATCGCCATCCAGTGTTGAGCAAGTCCTCTTTGCCTGCATAGTGGGAGTACAACCCTTTACATTGAATAGCGCGCACACTGGCAAGATCACGAATAGATTGATCATCCATGGAAGTGGAGAACTCACCGCCCGCTTTTAACTCTTGATCTATTTTTCGTAGCTGAATATTGGCGTAGACGTGGCCGCGATCACGCGCCCAACGTATGTATGATGTTTTTAAAAATTGATCGATATACGCATGACGAGTAAAAATGCGCGCGGCGAAGGCGCGACACTCTGGAGTACCTATTTTTGCTAAAGCTTCAAACATTAATAGACACACTCAAGCCTAATAACATGCACGATCCAGCGCCCAGGTTCAACGACCATCGAACACACATACCCCAAGCATAACGCCCTATCGATATAGCGCAGCGCACGCAGTAAATTGTTAAAAGTGATTTTCTTAATTTCGGTCATCGATCAACCCCTTGGCAGCCAGCACATCACAGACATGCAACTCCAGGCTTGCGCGAGCGAGATTAATTGCGGTCATACTCTTTTGCGTATTTTTAACATCGCCCGAGCGCACCGCTTCCAAATGGGCATGATCGGCGTCAACGCACAGTTGCGCCGCGTCGATTAGTTCCTGAGTAACTTCTAAGATCATAATTGCACCGCCTTCAATTTCGGTTCAACAGTTGGTACGGGCACCGCCGATTGCACAGCAGTGACCAATAATTCAATAAGTATTTTGTTGGGCTTCGCCCGGGTGACCGGCTCAACGACCAGGAGGGATTTGCAGGAATGGCAACGCGTTAATTTAGGTTCCATATCGCGCACTTTGATGTGTTGCGTTGATTGGCAATCGCAACATTGCATTTCCATCAATGCGCCTTCGAACGCGGTTAAAGTCTCACAGGCCATAGCGTAGATTTCTCACACGTTAATTAATCTTGTGTTCAGGCTTATTGGCCTAATATGAAGATTCACTTAATCGTTTCGTGAGCAAAGCGACGTTGATCAATACGCGTTCTTTCTCACCTTCACGGTCAAGTGTGGGGTAAACCCCGGCAGCAACCTTGCGCTTAACGCCCGATACCGACTCACCGGAAAGCAGCGCGTAACGCTGAATAGTCATGGAAGGAGTGAAGATTGCGCCGTTTAATATTTCGTCCATTGGTGCTACCTTTACATGTTGTTATTGAAGCTTATTGAGCCTCCCTTAGGAGGTCTTTGTATAGATACTATACCTCCAAAGGGAGGTATTCAAGGCGTTTGTATGCTATTTGGTGAAAAAATTTCTGAGATTTGCCAGCGCGAAGGTATAAACCTCAAGGAATTCAGCAAGTTAACTGGTATCGGCTACTCAACGCTCCAGGCATTCAAAGCAAATAAAAAGACCCCGAGAATGCAAACTCTCGAAAAAATCACCTCCAACCCAAGGTTTACGCAGTACACAAACTTTCTAATGGGATCAGATGAACTGCCCGACGAAGAGGCTGAATTTCTATCACTGTTTAAACAAGTTTGTGACGCCGGACAGGGAGAAGAGGCGCTGAAGTATTTGAAATATTTAGCAGAGCGCGAAGGTAAGTAACTGCATCCTTGCGCCCCTTTTCACCCAATTTATTGAATGTTTTTTGAGCTTCTTTTTGTATTGACACTGCCATGAATCCCCCACAAACAACGCCTTTATTTTATGGTTGTAGTGTCTCAAATCCTGAGACTTTCTCTTTTACTTTGTTTGACACGCCAATAGGTACAAACTTTGGTCACAATTGTGGCTTTTAGATGTTGATTTATTGCAAAACCTGAAAACTAAAACAGAAGGATAAAATATGAAACGGCTTCTTATTTTGGTATTCGCTCTACTCCCCTCGCTTAGTTTTGGCCTCACACTACAGCAACTCACTGAGGCGAATGTTACCCACCTGCAACTGATGGTAAACAACCTCAATATATTGATGCTGTCCAAACAGGTAGCAGATGAAAAACAACCACAGGGCTTTGAAAAATTCACGCTAACCAATACGAACCGCCTCGTTTTAACAATTTTTTCCACCGTTCCCGCAGCAGAACTAACAAGAGCCAACTGCATGGAATTAGTTAATGAGCGCGTTCAATTTTACAAAGAAAATTCAGATACCTTTTTCACCCTAATGGGAATGGCGTCGATGTATAACCTCGATCATGCAGAGACAAAAAAATTGCTCGATTCACTCTTTGGAGATGCGTCACTAGTTGCCGACATTAACAGCGAGCTAATCATGCGCTGTAACAATGCCAAGTAAAACCGACCAAGGCTGGCGCGTCGATATTAGACCCGCTGGCCGCAACGGCCCCAGGTTTCGTAAAACCTTCGCAACACGCGACCGCGCCATTGCCTATGAACGGCACCAGCGCCAGCTATACGGCAAGACCGAAGACTGGGAAAAAGAAAAAGCCGACCGTGCCGACCGTCGCCACCTATCAGACCTTGTTTCCACATGGTGGAAGCTCCACGGGCAACAACTCAAGAGTGGCAGCAAGCGTAAAACTGAGCTTAATAAGGTTGTGGAACTGCTCAACGATCCGTTAGCAAAAGACTTTGACGCCCAGGCATTCAGCAACCTTCGAGCCCGACGATTAAAAACAGTCACCGCCAACACCGTTAACCACGATTTGGCAAACTTCCGCAGCCTGTTTAACGAACTGAGTCGACTTGGAGAGTGGCAAGGCGAAAACCCGGTTGCCGGAATACGCCGCATTAAGATCGCAGAGCGCGAACTTTCCTACCTGGACCAAAAGCAGATTAAAGCCCTATTGACCGAGCTGGATAAATACAAAGGGAGCCACGCCGGTTTAATTGCCCGCCTATGCCTCTCAACGGGCGCCAGATGGGGCGAAGTGTGCAACCTTAAAGCATCACAGGTGCGCGGTAACAAACTGCACCTCACGGACACCAAGAGCGGAAAAAACCGCAGTATTCCCATAAGCCCGGAACTGGCCACTCAGGTCAAAGAGAACGCCCCGCTGGTGGATGGCATGAATACCTTTAAGCGCGCCGTGGAGAAATTAAAATTCACCCTCCCACGCGGCCAAAAAACACACATACTGCGGCACACCTTCGCGAGCTGGTTTATGATCAACGGCGGCAACATTATCACCCTGCAGCGCATCTTAGGGCATGGTTCGCTGGCTATGACCGTTCGATATGCTCATTTATCCCCAGACCATTTAGCAGAAGCTCTCGAGCTTAACCCAATCAACAAATTGGATTGTGTAAAGTGACTAGACTCCCCAAAACGCTCTACAGGTATCGCCCCCTAAACGAATATACTCTCCACGAAGTTTTAACAGAAAAGATCTGGCTATCGAAACTTAGATACCTAAATGATCCCTTTGAGGGATTTATTACTCATGGAGAAAAAATTAAACCTGACCGAGAATATTCGTTAGATAGTGTATGTGTTTGCTGTTTCACTAAAAATCCAGACAATGGCCCTATGTGGAGTCATTACGGAGACAATCACAGTGGTGTTTGCTTAAAGTATGCTCTAGATACAGAGCTGCTGCCACGGCATACCACAGGTTTGAGTAAAGTAAAGTACAGCAACAAACCTCCACAGCATTACTTAGAAGAGGTTTCTACTTTAGACTTAAGAAATGTGGGCTCTCCTGAACATTATATTGCGCAGATTTCCTCCCAGGATAACCTTCCCATGCTCCAAAAGAGCAGTTTTTGGAAGTATGAGCAGGAATACAGGGTAATCAGCTATACAGACCCACATGAAAATAGAAGAGGTATGGCGGTTAAATTTGAATTCCTATCACTGAAAGCTGTCATTTTTGGCCTGAACTGCTCCTTCGAACATTTTCAGATTATCAATAAAATAGCCCACAAAGATATGCAGTTCTTTCATAGCTCAATAGTACCCCAGACTTACAAATTGAAGCATTCGAAGCTAGATCGGAAAACCTTAGACTGCTGATTAAAAAGCCAAGATCGTGTCCACATTGTGTCCACACTCGCGCATTATATTGGGTGATATTGGGATTTGTCTTGGCTATAAGCTATTGTTTTTGTTATAAATATCTAATTTAAAAGGGGTTAAAATCCGGCTCATAATCGGCAGGTCCCCAGTTCAAGTCTGGGAAGGCCCACCATTACTTAACTCTAGATATTTCACCCCGGTTTTAAATTCTCGCACTGGGGACCGCTTTTTATCGGCAGGACCCCACCGGGACGCCGGCCGGTTCAAGTCCGGGAAGGCCCACCATTACTTAACTCTAGATATTTCACCCCGGTTTTAAATTCTCGCACTGGGGACCGCTTTTTATACGCAGGACCCCACCGGGACGCCGGCCGGTTCAAGTCCGGGAAGGCCCACCATTACTTAACTCTAGATATTTCACCCCGGTTTTAAATTCTCGCACTGGGGACCGCTTTTTATCGGCAGGACCCCACCGGGACGCCGGCCGGTTCAAGTCCGGGAAGGCCCACCATTACTTAACTCTAGATATTTCACCCCGGTTTTAAATTCTCGCACTGAGGACCGCTTTTTATACGCAGGACCCCACCGGGACGCCGGCCGGTTCAAGTCTGGGAACGTCTACTATCAGCTGATATTCCCTAAACTAAATCTGCAAAGATTTTTGAAATTCGGAATCTAGGCGGCACCAGCGCGATGTTCTCATTAACGCTTCCCTGAAGGTGTTGGAGAACACAATACACGGAAACCCAGGTAATCATTGCGTACAGCCGGGAGAGCGCAATTTCGATTGACAGCACGAGATTCAACAGCCGAAACGGACCAAGCTCCACCGCGTATTGCTTTTAATTCTTTGCAATCGGCGTTTCGTATTTGTCGAGGACTGCTATGATCGTTAACACACCACTCCCAGACATTTCCCGCCAAATCAAAAACACCTTGTTTGCTTTTACCACTGACAAATAGCCCCACTGCAGTAGTACGACATAATTTTAAACCGGTATTGCACCGACCTCTGGAATCGCCACCCTTCCAAGGGTAAGTTCTCTCCACGTCTCCACTACAGTATGAAGAAATTCACCTTTTGCGGAGTGGAGTAATGGTTGAGCGGCAGTAAAAGCCAAGCTCCCTATTTCGGTTCTATGCCGACCCTGATATCATACGTCAATGACGTATAACTCGAGGTATCTATGAGTAACGAAATCTCAAGAGCACGTACCCAGACAGGCTTGTCCCAAAGCGAATTTGCCCAAGCGCTACAAATCTCTCCCAGAACCCTTCAGGAATGGGAGCAAGGCCGGCGCTCACCTTCAGGGTCAGCGAAAGCGCTCATTCGAATCGCCATTAAGCACCCTGAAATTATTCGGGAAAGCTTCGAAAGTCTTCAGGCGACGAAAGACGCGATGGCAGCCTTGCTGGACAAGATGGCTAATTTGCTACTCGATGGTGATGAAATAGCATTTTCAGACCTCGTACTGGATTGGTATAGAAGTGAATTTGATTGTCAGTTGACACCAAAGCCTAGTGATACCGATGCCCATATGCTGGCACTTAAAGCCTGTATTGTTGAACGGCTTGTAGAAGTGTTTAACATGGCTCCACACAACGCTAATCAATCGGTACCTAACTGGACGAGTTCAGTAAAAGGCGTTAATGAGGTAGTTAAACTTCAGAGTGACCGACTTCTTGAAGACGAAGTCTATTGCTTTGCATTCGAGAAAAGAGGTTTTCTCGTAGCGAAGAATTTTATGTTTTTTATCTAACCGTTAAAGTGACTTAATATGAAAAAATATTACGACATTGGCAACGGCACTCTTTCTCGCCCTGTTATCGATAAGGCATTAAAGCGCTTGGCCGAACTTTTACGTGAAGAGAACAAACGTGTTGAACTTGTGGCTGCTGGCGGGGTGATCAGCGTTATGCTTTTTGGTAGCCGCCAAATGACCCGTGATATCGACGTGATCATTCCTCAGAAAGATAAGGTGCTTGTTGCAGGCCTGGTAGAAACCGTGGCGAAAGAACAAAATTTGCCGAGTGGGAATCATGCGTGGCTAAATGATGGCGTTTCATTCTTTGGCTTACAAACACGAAGTACCAAAAAAATCTTTGACCACCCAAATCTTGTCGTTTTTACGGCAAGTTGGTACGAACTCCTTGGTATGAAACTGAGCGGGGCATGGAGGCGCGACGCCGATTTTAATGACGCTGTCCATATCCTTCGCCAAATTGGAAGCAAAGACAAAGAAAAAGCACTTAAAGAATCAATCCGCTACAAAAACTTTTCACCCCATACCGACGAGCAAACTTATAAGAAACGTTTCGATCGAACATGGAAGGATGCATTTGAATAACCGAGGCATTGATATCATAGATATTGAAGCGAGCGGGCTTCACTTTGACTCTTATCCGATCGAGATTGCTGTTTTGGTTAACGGCTTACCTCATGTTTGGTTGATCAAACCAGAATCATCTTGGACCCATTGGTGCGACAAAGCGGAGACTCTTCACGGAATATCAAGAAGTAAACTTATAAAACAAGGAGTGTCAGCCTCAATTGTCGTGGATGAGCTCACTGATGTGCTGAGTGATACTCCCGGCGTAATTTACAGCGATGCAGATCGATGGGATGAAGATTGGCTATCTATCTTATTCTTTACTAGCGGAAAACAGCCTCCCGTTAAAGTCCTTTCAATATTCGAGCTAATGTCGGAGGATCAGAAGTGCATGTTTATCACCGTAAAAAACGACCTCTGTTCAAATGGATCATACCAGCAGCATAGAGCTTTAGACGACGTAAAAATGATCAATGAGGCGTTTCTGAAATCAACTACTTGAACTCTGAAAGGGGGAAAACGTCCAATGTATGGTGTCATGAACATTTACTCCGATTACGAACACTTTCTTGCAATGGATTCTCCTTTGCGAATACCTATACATCTAGAACGCCCCAATCGCCATATGTGGCACTCATATCTTCTTAGTAAACAACGCAAGATATATTAAATGTTGATCTCTCTAAAATCCGAGGAGTTTAATGTCGATATGGTCCGTGTAATTGGGGCTAGGTTTCGCTGTTCTGGGATAATTTGAGTTGTGCCACTTTATGCTCAAACCATAAGAGGTAATGAACGAGCATGTGCGGTTATCTAATTGTTGTATTCTCGAGCTATCTAATTGTTATACGTCATTGATAAATGGCGTATTTTTGTCAATGATAAATTTGTAATATATCCAGATATATCGGCCCTAAGGCTGATATGTACTAAAAGTAAAGTATGAAATAAATGAATCATGTTATTGAAATTAGGTGATTTAATCGTTTAAACGGGCCTTTTAACGGCAGAGATGTCTGCCTCAAGGGCGTATTTTAAGAAATATGCGTCTTTAGGACGCAGATTCAAATGTTATGCTTAAAGGGCACGATGAAGGAAGATCCGATACAAGGCTTTGACTCTATCGATATAGTCACAGAAAAAGTGGATGGCACAGTGGATCTCGTTATTGTGGTCTCTTCTTATCTTGATTCAAGTGATTACAATGCGGTTCTTCTTCGGAGAAAAGTACAATTGTATGTCGATGAGATTCTTACCGATGAATGGCAGCAGAAATACGGAGCGGGTAACAGTACAATTTTAATTAAAAGTGTAGTGATACCCCACCAAGAAATTATTAATCTCATAGGCGCTATTAAAAAGTATCTAACCGAATTCAATATTGGTCTTTATCTTGAGCAAGCATAACCAAGCCAGCCAGCAGGACCTCCGTTCCGGCGCTTGTTTTAGCGGTGGCCGCTACGCTACCACTAAAACAAACGCCTCCACTACGGCCGCTGCTGCGGGGCGTTATAAAGCGTCGAAAGCTTCAATTCTGAAACGCTTTGTTTTTGGTGAACGCAGGCGAGTAGCAGGGGATATATCGGCTTACATTAGAGTTTTACTTGCTGTAAGTTGTAAGGCTCTTAATGTGGTTCTGGCTCTCTAAGAGCGAGTCAGATCCTAATTGGTACTGGTCGTTCTATTTGCATTCATTTTGGTTTTGTACGTAATTGGTAGTTTTGCGCGGTGTTCTCATCGCACATTTAAAGTGAGTTGTTGTATTTAATATGTCGCAGGGTCGTTTGGTCCCAATAATTTGGGCTTGTCGCGTAAGCTTTTATAACCAAGTCAGTCAGCAGGACCTGCGTTTCGGATCTTGTTTTTCGTGGCTAAACGCTACGCTACCACAAAAAATAAGCTCCTTCACTGCGGCCGCTGCTGCACGGCGTTATGTTTCATCGAGAATGAAATGATTAAAAATGTACTCGTTTTAATGTTTTCCTTTCTTGGAGTTTTGGCTGGATGTACGGCGAGTTGCAAGAGTATGCCAGAAGATGATTCGAATATAGCTATTCGGGAAGAAAGTAGTCAGTTGGTAGTGCGCAATAGCAAAGCGAAACAACTTATAGATCCGTGCCCTACATTTGAGCTACAGTCTATTAGCTGTAACAGAGAAGAATCGATTGAAGTGCATCGAGATTCAAAGGCAATAATAGAAACTATAAAAGAGCAGGAATCGGACGACACTGAGGAATAGCTGTTATCAACGAGAAAAAACATAACCAACTCAGCCAGTCTGACCTACGTTCCGGTCTTTGTTTTAACGGTTGCCGCTACGCTACCGTTAAAACAAACACCTCCACTCCGGCAGCTGCTGCAGGGCGTTATAACGCGTCGAGCAAATATTTTGGAATGTAGGTTGGTAGGAAATATAGAGGTTTTAGCAAGTATATTTGGTTAGTCGGTACCGAAGATTTGGAGGTATAAAGATCGCTAGCGTGTCATTTATTTAGTGGTACTCTCCTTCGAAATTATCGCAGGGTAAGTGGTATACGCGTTACAATTTCGTTGTTTACAAAAGTGCCAAGAAACCTTTGAATAGTATTGTAGCTTCGTTCTTCTTGGTTCTTTGAGGCGTGTAGTAAATTTTAATTAGGCATCCTGCTTGGTAGTGCAACAGGGTTTTGGGTCGGGTTCAGCTTTATAACAATTATAGCCACCTGACCCACACTGCTACGCTTGTTTTTGTGCAAGCGCTGCGCTCATTCTTGCACAAAAACAAGCTCCGCAGTGCGGGCAGGTGCTATTAGCGTTATGCGTAGTATGAAAATCACCATTTTTGTTTTATTACTGGTTATTGTGAATTATGGGTTGGCATGTTCTCCGATGATGCCTCTATCGATTCCGCCTATTAATCCGTATGGTGAGTTCGAATATATTCATCCGCCAACCCATGAAGAGAGCTTTCTTGCACAGCTGAAGTCGGCGAAAGATGTTACAGTTTTCAAAGCGAATTTGGTTTGGGCTTCAAAGAAAAATGGTAGAGAATATTCCGAAATCGAGCTTCTGCACGGTTGGGGAAGTCAGCGTGGTAGGCTCAAGCAGCTCCATAGGGAGAACTATTTCTGCGGTGAGTTTGTAAATCTTAAAGAAGGGAAGTGGTATGTAGGCATTATGGAGAATGGTTTGCCTTACGATATTCTTGAGTATGAGCGAGCAAAGGAAGAATTGTCCAAACGTGGCGAACCCGAATATGTATTTACTGCAATAGGGTTGTTAAAGTGAGGGGAGCGCATAACCATCTCAGCCAGCGGACTTCCGTTCCGGCGTTTGTTTATGTGCTTTAACGCTTACGCTAGCACAAAAACAAACGCCTACACTCCAGCCGCTGCTGCAGGGCGTTATGCTGTCGAGTAGGAAGAACGCGATGAAAATAATTACCTATATAATTTTGTTTTTCTTCATTTGCGCCAATTCTTTTGGTGTGCTTGCGGAAAATTCTATACCGCCAAGAATTGACGGCCCCATTACCAGTTCAAGCCAGGCATTTGAAGCCATCAAATATTTTTCTGCTAGAGAATCTTCACTTGCTCCATGTGGAAACACTACTTTTGATGCGAAGAAAGTCGGGAAAGAGTGGTTGGTATTTGTCACTGTAGAGGGCTATAAATCCAAGGCTGTTTCGTGGAGGGTTTGGCAAATTGAGGCTGAGTCTGGCGAGTATGTAAATGTAACTAACTTTAATTGGAAAACAAATATAGAAGAATGTAAAAATGCATAACAAGTGCGTCCAATTGACACTTTGGCCGTCGCTGCGTTTTGGGGTTGCTACGCAACTTTACCCCAAAACTCCACTATGGCCAAAGTGTAATTGACGCAGGCGTTATGCATTCATGAGGAATTAGATATGGAATGTTTTAGTCACACTAGCAATCCCGCTGTCGGTGCATGCAGGAATTGCGGAAAAGGTGTATGTCGCGAATGCGTGCAAATGGATTCTGGGTATTTATCGTGCAGTAAAGAATGTACCGAAAGTCTCAATCGGATTTTTAGCCCAATCGCTAATCCGCAAGAATCAATGAATCGAGTCCACGCCAGTACTGCTGCTACTTGGTTTGTATTCGCATTCATGTTTATGGTTGCCGTTGTGTATCAGTGGTACTTCGAAATGTACTTTTCGTTCATTTCAGTACTGTTTATGGTCTCTTTTTTGGTGCTAGGCATAGCAGCAAGAAAAAATATTAAGAGAGAAAATGCATAACAAACTCAGCCAGTCGGACCTCCGTTCCGGCGTTTGTTTTTGTGCTGGTCGCTACGCTAGCACAAAATCAATCGCCTACACTGCGGCCGCTGCTGCAGGGCGTTATGCAAAATGAAAGATCTAGAAACTGCAATATTGAATTGGTTTAAAGAAAACAACCCGGAATTAGAAAATGTCATTTCTAGGTTAAGTATACGGAGAAGAGAAGAAACTGAATCTGGTAGTTTTACATATTTCATCGGTGGTAGACTTGAAGACCCGATGGAAAATATATCTATTTACAACGTAGCAGGCCCTTACATTTCCTCTCCTGAGCTTCAAGGTGGTGCAATGACTGTTCTAGGAATAAGTGATGGAGAAATAGTATTCTTAGAAATTATGGCTTTAGACGATAATGGCAATTCAAACAGCATCGAAAAATTCGAGTTGAAAGAAAGGTTCTAAGATAATGCATAACCAAAGTAGCCACCAGACCCACACTGCTACGCTTGGTTTTGTGCATTCGTTTCACTCATTATTACACAAAACCAAGCTCCACAGTGCGGGCTGGTGCTACTGGCGTTATGCAAATTTTTAACAATGGATTCTAAATGATTAATTGAGAGTTATATAAGAAGATATTTATTCAAAGAGGTTCACACTGAGATGATAAATCGTATGCTGGTTTTTCTATTTTACATTCTAGAAGCCGTAATTGACGCGATGTTTTGGGCCTTTATTGCAACAATATATATCGTGATGGTCTGGGAAGGTTTATTGTCAGGAGTTGAATCTAACGCTGCATTCTGGCTTCTTGTTTTGCTACCCTTGATTTTTATTGCCAGTCCCTATATTCGTTTTTTATGTAGCGCAACGTTTTATGTGATGCTAGTCAGCCTTCATCGAAATATATTGGATGTAATTCAAGGGTTTCCAAGCCTCTTTGAATCCGCCTACACTGGTTCTGCTTCGGCCTTAGTTAAGTACGCAGAGTCAAATGAGATGTTTTATATTTTGGCGAGTTTGATCGTGGTAGCTGGTGCAGTATTTCTCTTTAGTAAAGTTCTAAATACCACAGAAACAACACGCTGGGAAAATACGATAGATTTAGGGATGATGCCTTTTACAACATCGACAACAGATGAGTATGGACTTTGGCGTTTATTTAAAACCGTTGTTCCATTAGCTTTGTTACTGGTACTTTTAGTTTCTTACATTAATTTTACGGCGTTTATATTGAATAATAATGGATCATTGTTGTTGCCTGCGTTGGTATTTATATTTATTTTCGATCCATTTCATTGGATTTGGTTTAAGGATAATTACATTCCTTGTTTTTCTAGATGGGTACCAAAGGCTATTTTTAGGGGCACAAGGATAGTATTTATAAAATTATGTATACGTATAAAGGGTGATCGTTAATGCTATGTTGCATTCATGGCATAACAAGGCCAGTCAGCCTCGCCGGGCAAGCCCGGCTGGACAGCTTACACTCCGCACGTTTTGTGTTTCGCTGCGCTCATTTTACACAAAACGTGCTCCATGTAAGCTGCCGCTGCTGGCGGCGTTATGCGTAAAGTGTATGTATGACTAAAGATAAAATAGTAGTTATAGGGCTTATATTGGGGTTCGTAGCATTCTCGGTCTATAGCTGGTTTCCAGCTCCTGAGCTAAAGGATTTTGTTCGTACTTTATTAGGTGTTGGTTTATGCCTCTGTTTGTACTTAGGCTACACGTGGTCTCGTTGGGTTATTGGCGTATTATCTTTGCTTGGGGCTGTATTTGGCTGGATTGTTCTGGCAGCCGGTCTAGCTAGTGAGCAATTGAATTCTGAGGTTTTAGTATTTTTAATAGTGTGTTCTTTTTATAGTTTTGCAGCTTTTTGTTTACTAAATCCTAGGTTGTTAAAATCACACTTTAATAGAGAGCGCATAACCAGCTCAGCCAGCTGACCTCTGTTCCGGCACTTCTTTTTGCGGTGGCCGCTACGCTACCACAAAAACAATCGCCTCCACTCCGGCCGCTGCTGCAGGGCGTTAGAGCACCCATGAATAAGTTCAGAAGATTAATCTGCATTTTATTAGTTTTTGCTTCTTCCGACTCTCTAGCTTGCAGAGAAGTGCAGTGGGAGCCATCAAAATGGGCTGAATACGCGGGTTCAGTCTATGTCGTACGTATTGTGGGTATATCAATTCCTGAATTATTGGATATCCCATACAATGTTGATGGCGCTCGCGAAGCATTAGCTATAAGTCGTATGAATAAAGAAGTATCGTTTGTCGTATATGAAACTTTAAAAGGTCAGCCCCAGAATGGAGTTTCGGTATCACTTAATTGGTGTGGCGGCGGTGATGTAAATATTGGGTATACTGGCGTTCTGTATGGTCTTGCAAAAGAGTGGCATATTGAACTTGGTAGCGAATCTATTCTGGCTACCAAAAAAGCTCTAACAAATGTATCAAATTGACGCTGTTTACTTCGCTCCGTTTTGCGGTGGCTTTGCCACTTTACCGCAAAACTCCACTACGTAAACAGCGCAATTTATACAGACGTTAGCTTCTACGAGAATTTATGGGTTCCGTCACTGATTCAATAAAAAATTACGATGATGTTCTGGCTTCTGTAAGAAGGAGCGCGTTATCTGGAGCGACGGCTACGGATATCCTACGCTACTTAGTCCTGGAATGTGATTTACAGGGTAAAGCGCAGCTTATGATAGTATTTTGTAAAGGGTTTGGTGTTGAGCTGCGAATAGCTAGCTGTATCGGAGGTTGGTGGCATGATGGCAGCGGTTCATTGTCCGATGATAGAATCAATGAATTGTTAAACCCAGAGCTAGTGAGATATGTTGCATCTCAGGTACAGAGCTAACAAGTTTGTCCATTTGACATTTTGGCCTACGCTGCGCTTTGGGGTGGCTACGCCACTTTACCCCAAAGCTCCACTCCATCCAAAATGCAAATGACAAAAGCGTTAGGGCAACTAGAGAATCGAGATGGAAGCTTCGAATTGGATAACATTAATAATTGGTTTAGGTGTTGGTTCTGGTCTGACTGCACTAGTACAACATTTTTTAAAGAAGCAAGAAGCCGTTTTCACTAGCCAGAGGCAGGACTTAGAAAAAAGGTATAGGGTTATCATCTTGTTAATGTACGCGGCCTATGATTTCGAAGGTAATAGTTCATCCCTTCGAATAAATCGATCAGATCTAAAAAGCCAAGGTGAAGTTCTCGAAGAGTTAAAGGCAGAGTGGTTTAATATGCTCCTTTTTGCCTCAGAAGCTACGCAAAAATCATTGCACTCTTTTATCCAAAAACCAACATTAGAAAACCTAAAAAATACGGCACTGTCAATGCGCAAAGATTTGGGGCGCGGTGGTATTGGAAACTTAATATATGATCTTACATTCAAGCCCTAACAAATTGCTCCATTTGACGTTTTGGTCTACGCTCCGTTTTGGGGTGGCTTCGCCACTTTACCCCAAAACTCCACTCCAACCAAAACGCAAATGAGCAAGGCGTTATGTAACAGGAAGTAAACATTGAAAATTGTTGTCATGATAGGGGTTTTGGTTGCTTCAATAATATTGACTGCAAAATACTTTGCTCCTTATAAAAGGGCAGAATTATGGGGTATCTACAAACTCTACTCCTTTGGGTCGGGCATGGACGATGGTGCCGTTGAGCTATTTTTGAAAAATAAAGAACGGTATAAAAGTACTGTGTTAAGCATGCTTGATAATTCTACGAAAGAATCATTTAATACAGAAGCATCATTTTTGTTTGCGGAGTTGCTGCTTGACGAACCAGAAGTAAAATCAAAAGTAGTTGAACTATCTCAAAGCCACCCAGACAAGGAGATTCGATGTTTTTGGTATGATGTGGTGAACGGCCGCTACGAAGACGAGCCAATAGTAAATAATGCGGGCCAAATCATAGCATATCGAATGAAAGATAATGGTAGCACTTGTGAATAAGGTGTTACATAACCAAGCTATCAAGCAGACCTACATTCCGGCGCTCGATTTAACGCTGGACGCTACGCTAGCGCAAAACAATCACCTCCATTACGGCTGCTTATAGCGGCGTTATGACTACTAGAGACTAGTGCATGAATCACTATGTATTTGCTTCACCAGATATTCTCGAAAAATGCACGTTTGATTCCGTCGAAGCGTTAGATAATGTTTGTGAGGATTTTTATTCAGTAGTTCTTTCAAGTGGTCAACAATTAGAGTTGTTGCTCAAACTATTGGGTATTGAGGGGTATCAGAAAGTTGAATTGCCAGAAAGTGAGGATTTCGAAAGCGTAATAGACATCTCTACAAATAAGTTTCCCGAATTAAGCAAAGATGGCTTTGATGATTTCTATGAAAAGTGGATACATGAATCTGGTCGGGATTCTAATATGGATGAGTATGGTCAACTTACATTTATACTGGGGCAGGCCAACATCTGGAATCAAAGACCGTATAAGGTGGTTCTGAGTGAAAGGTCATAACCAAGCCAGCCAGTGGACCTCCGTTCCGACCTTTGAATTTTGTGCTAGCGCTATTCTAGCACAAAATTCAAAGGTCTACACTGCGGCCACTGCTGCGCGGCGTTATGTGCACGCACCAACACCATAAAACTCTAACTAGGACGGAGTATGAGTAAAGAAAATTGGGATATTCAATTTATCAAACCTTGTAGATTCCTGGAGGAAGAGCATCGTTTGTTAACCCCCGAATATACTCTGCAATCAATCGCCAGAGGCAGAATAGTTCAGATCAACCTCGACAATTGTTCCATTCAGAGAATGGAGGATCTAACGGAAGAATCGACGATCGAAGACGTTGAAGCTGTTGGTTTACTCCCATTATTTGACATCCTTCAAAAGGGAATGGTCAGTCTTACTTGCATCGGTGTTAACGAAATGCCTGATTGGAGAGTGAGAAATGCTCATACTGCGTACGAAAGGTTTTGCAGAAAGTTTTGGCCCGGACACAAAGATGACAAGGATGCGACCTTTAGAGTATACAACCCTGAATGCAAGGAACGAAAAGTTAAGTTTGGTGAGTTGAGCGACGAGGCTCGATGTGTTTATGGGGGCGCATATGTTTCTATGTTGCAAATACAGAATATTCACCATAGCTACCCTGACACCACGCCAGAGAATAGATTCGAAATATACCTTCATAGCATGATTGGGTTACTTGGAATAGTAAGCGGGTTTGAACTTGAAATTGCCAAGTGGGCTTTTTGGGAGCTGAATAAAAATGAGATAAATCGGCTTGTTTCAAGTGTAAAGCAAAGGCGTAAAGATATTAGAGAAAACTTTGCAAAGGTAAAAAATGAGATTTCGAAGTGCAGAGAATATGCATTTGATAGAGCTATGGATCTCCATTGGCTTAGTGGTGCCAATCTTTCTGAGGATTTAGGTCACGATATTGATATCAATGGAACTCGACTGAAATTAGATAATTGGGTTGGTACAAATGATCACAAACTGTACAGGATAAGCCGAGATATACATTCGACATACCATGACGATTCAACCATGAAAAGGTTGGCGATAACCCGTGAAAGGGAGCTCGAATCAAATTTGTATTGGAGAAATGTTGATAGAACATCAAAAGACATATTGACCTATAGATATCACACTGGCTATGCAAATATTGATGAAATTTTGGCAAAAATTGATAAAGCCGTATCTCACGTAGAGGGCGAGCTGATAAGAAAATTCGATGAAGTGCCAGCCTGACCCGCACATAACAAACGCGTCAATTAGGACGCTCGCAAGCTTGCGCCTATTACGCGGGTGTTATACCGCGTCGAGTGGGTTTTTTAGCGAGTGCAGCGTGAAAATTAGTAAAGGGTCTTAGCGCACATTTTGGGGTTATCGGTTCGCAAGGTTTTAGGTTTTGTTGGCTCTAGCGCGTAGCAAGGTTAGTGGTACTCACTATTTAGTTTATCTCAGGGTATGTGCCACCATTGCTAGAAATTCGTAATCCATAAAAGTGCCAAGAAACCTTTGGAAAGTATAGTGGCTTCGTTCTTCATGGGTTCCCAAAGTGCGGAGTAGAATTTGAATTAGGTGGCTCTGTTCGGCGCGCTTTTGCGCAGGGAGTTAGGTAGTGTCGCTTTATAACCAATCGGTCAACTTGACACAGCCTGCTACGTGCCTTTTTGGGGTGGCTGTGCCACTGTACCCCAAAAGCCACTCCACAGGCCGTGCAAGTTACCTCGGCGTTAAATATTGAGAAGGAAAATGAGAAATAGATTGAAGACATTAGCTTTTGTAAGCCTGTATTACTCTGCATTAGCTCATGCCGGTGATACACACTATTGTACCGGCAAGGTGCTTTCGATTGTCACAAGAGCCTCAACAGAAGATACGCAGGTTCGTATTGAAGGCTTAAATGGGATGGCAAGACTTGGCTTTGGTGGCGAGTCATTTAGATATTTACATGAGAGACAATTTGCAACCTTATTGGCAGCTTCGTTGGCGGGTAAGGAGGTTACACTTGAGTTCTTGAATCAAGATGGAAATTGTAGCGAAGATCATAACGGGGAATTAATAAGGTTTGTATCAATCAATCCATAAATTTAACAATTTCAGCCACTAGACACAAATTGCAACGCGCCTTTTGGTGTTCGCTGGCGCTCACAATACACCAAAAGGCACGTCACAATTTATGCAAGTGCTGCAAGGCGTTATACGTAAAGTCTCAATCATGAATAAACTGGCAGCTGCAGTAATAATTGTTTTAGTGAGTATCTATGGTCTGGGTTTTACCTGCTGCCACTACGTATATACTGGAGACACTGTAGCAAATTATACTGGGTATTTTGTTTCTCTGGTTGTTCTGCCAATGATTTGGATAATGGTGCCATCTTCGGTAATAGTAACTATCAAGCGCCATACCCTAACAAAAATACAAAAGTGGTTCTTGGTCATGGCGCCAGCAACGATTCAGGTGGTATTTATTGGGTTAACATTTTGGGCTTTTCAATATGCTCAACATTAGGCAGGTAACGTATAACAAACTCAGCCAGTCGGACCTCCGTTCCGGCGCTTCTTTTCGCGGTGACCGCTACGCTACCGCAAAAATAATCGCCTCCACTACGGCCGCTGCTGCAGGGCGTTATAACTATGCAGAGCTTAAAAATTGATGAAAGTCAGCAAAGATTTTAGTGGTGCATTGAGGACGTTCGCCTACTTCATGGCGAGTGGGACGCACTATATGCTCGAAGACGTTAACTATCTGAATTTATATGGTGAAGACCCAAGTGCAATAGAAATGGCTTACGCTATTTTTACTAATGTGCTAGAAATGGATGATGACGGTCAGGTATTGAATTTTACCCATGCTCAAAAGAGAGCAACTGATTACATAAAATCATATTGTGATCCTTCATTTGAGGTATCACCGCCATTTGAAGAATGGGAGCAAGAACTTTATGGTCCACCAGATTTACAAGATAAAGTATAAAGTTATAACAAATTTCTCCAGTTGACGTTTTGGTCTACGTTCCGTTTTGGGGTGGCTACGCCACTGTACCCCAAAACTCCACTACAACCAAAACGCAACTGAGCAAGGCGTTAGTTGTATTCGAGAAGTTTGCTAAGAATGAAAAACAACCCAATAATAAATGCCCTCGTAAGAAGCTGTCTTATATTTGGAGCAATTCACTTAGCGCAGTTCATTTTCTCGTTTCCGCTAATAGCTTCTGACGGGTGCGGACATTTAGGCTTCCCAATAGTTTTCGTTAAATCCTGCTACTGGTCTGGCGCTTATTTCAGTCTAGAGTATATGAAATTTGACTTAGGGGTTTGGCTTTGTGTTTTTGCAGTTCTTTCTACATATTATTCAGTTTTTGCTAGGCTAGGAAAAAATGTGCCACACAACTAACAAACAGCACCAGGTTCAGCCGCTACACGGCTTGGACCTCCGTTTCGGCGCGTCGCGCCTCCACTACGGCCCCTGTGCTGGACGTTATGCTTACTATGCGCTTTAAGGTTCTAAATATGAAAAAATTGGGTTTTATATTGGCAATGCTGTTCAGTTCGTTTCCGCTAAGTGCTGCGATAACTGGCTATCATGAAGGCTTAATTACAACATTAAGCTATGAGGCGCAGAGAGGAATAATCAGAATAGATAAAAGCTTTACAGATAATGGTTGTACTGGTGCTTATGCTGATTTAACCGATGAAGCGCAAAGAGTAGCCTACAGCACGGCTTTAGCTGCGAAAATGGCCAATCAGAAAGTTCGTCTAAGAATGGAAATTGGAGGCGTTGATTATTATTCAAATTGCAAGGTATTTGAAATAACGATTATGCCGTAAATGGGAAATAATGAAGTTCTCAATAGAGCATAACCAACCCAGCCAGCGGACCTCCGTTCCGGCCTTTGAATTTTGTGCTTACGCCATGCTAGCACAAAACTCAAAGGCCTACACTGCGGCCCCTGCTGCGCGGCGTTATGAGTAATCATCGTGATTAAGAAAGTAATTATTTTTCTAGTGTTGGCGCTTTCAGTTTTTAAAGCGGCTGCATGTGAGAGCACAAAGCCAGAGAGAAGCGAATATATCGTCGATGTTAATAGGTACTCCCATCCAGGAGAGTCCTGTACTAGTTATACTGTTCTATTTAGTAAGAGAACACCAAAAACTCCGAATAACTTTTTAACCGGAGTCCGAATCGGTCTGGTGTCGGAGTCAGATAAAGAGCTATTCTCTTCAAATCTTGTTCTTATAGAAGAAGCCGAAGATCAGTTTGTAGCGTCGTTTTGCATAAATGAGCTTTTGGTTAAGGCGTCCTATATTGAGTTAATAATATCTCTACCTCAATCGTTAGAGTTGGGAGAGAGAGGTACCATTAAAGTGGGCGGTTTTGCTTGTATGGAGCGAGAAACTATATTTATAAAAAACCTGCATTCATATAGTAAGTAGTAAGGGTTAGGTATGCAGTGGGAAACTCATAACCAAGCCAGCCAGCGGACCTCCGTTCCGGCGTTTCTTTTTGCGGTGGCCGCTACGCTACCGCAAAAACAATCGCCTGCACTTCGGCCGCTGCTGCAGGGCGTTATAGCAAATAAATGATGAAAATAATATTACTAATAATCACTCTATTAAGTGTTCATGCTTGGTCTGGTAGCCTATACACATTTGAAAAGAATATCGTAGTATTTAATGCTTTAACACACATACACTCACGTTACTCAGATTTAGCGAAACTTGAACTAGAATCAAGGTCTTTGAATGCCAATATCGGAAAAAATGGAAAGCTCGTCGCTACATTAGTATTCTCCTATAGAGAAAAAGATGATTCTGAGATGCTTTTTGTCTGCGCCAAAGTCGGAGAAAACGGAGAGTTAATTAATATAGAACGTGATATCAAAGCAAGAAAAGGTGTGGCAGGTATTCTAATACCGGAAAAGCCAGGTTGCTGGGGAAAGCCATAACCAAGGTAGCCACCTGACCCACACTGTTACGCTTGTTTTTGTGCAAGTGCTTCGCCAATTCATGCACAAAAACAAGCTCCACAGCGCGGGCAGGTGCTACTAGCGTTATACAACGATGAGAAAATTATGAAAACTTCAATTTTGATATTACTATTGCTTTATTCGTGCTTCAGTATTGCAGGCGCCGGCACATTTGCTTTCAATCAAGTAGGCGTGCTAAAAGATAATGATAAGGTTTATGCATTAATTCAAATTGATGGTGAACTTCCTTTGGCGCCAGAGTGCGCAGCTGAATATAAACACCAAATAAGTTTCCTAATAGAAGATGAATTAGGAAAGCTTTTCTATACCAATGCTTTAACTGCGGTTACTGCACAAAAAAATGTCTACCTACATTATTCCGAAAATGAGTGCGGCTTGTGGGGAAGTAGACCAATTGCAACAAGAATAGATTTAAAAAAGTAAAGGTATAACCAGGCCATCATACATCGCCCCAACAAGTTGGGGCTGGACCTCCGTTCCGGAGTTTGTTTTTGTGCTTTAAGCTACGCTAGCACAAAAACAAACGTAAGCGCCAAACGAACCCCACCCTATTCAAGGATGGTATTCCAAGGCAATAACGCGTCAATATCCTCAATGCTGCGCGCATTGGGCAGCTCTTTAAAAACGTGCGTTAAATAGTCGTAGATATTGAGTTTATTAGCCTTAGCGGTTTCGATCAGGCTATAGAGGTTGGCACTGGCTTTAGCCCCTGCTTGGCTTTTACTAAATAGCCAGTTCTTGCGGCCAATGGTAAACGGTCTAATGGCGCGCTCAGCGGCGTTATTGTCTATGGGATACCGACCATCCTCCAGATAGGCGATGAGGCGATCCCACTGATTGTTGAGATACACCAACGCCTTACCGATTGCCGTTTTTGGGGGCACGGTGTGCAGACTTTTTTCCAT